>NZ_QYRR01000022.1:0-850 GCF_003591215.1 Actinomyces sp. 2119 | reverse complement strand
CCTGTCCGGTGGGTCCGGGTTGCCGGGGTAGGCAGGGGCAAGCAAGAGGAGTGGTTCCGGGTGGTGCTACAGGTCAACCTGGAAGAGCTGGGGACGGCCAGGTCGCTGGCCGGGCAGTCGGCTGCGTCCCTGGAGGGGGTGCACCCTGAGGAGGGCAGTCAGGCGGTGTTCGGCCAGGCCGTGCTGACCGGGGCTGCCCAGGCTTTTGCCTGGGAGTGTCGGCAGGCGGCTCGCCGGGGCGGGCAGCGGGCCGACAGCCTGGTCGAGGGGCTGTCGTGGAGCATGAACGCCTACGAGGAGACCGACCAGGAGGCCGCCCAGGGCGCCCGTGCCATCGGCGGCACCATCGACAGCGGCAGTGGTTGGGGGGCCTGGCGGTGAGCGTGTCGGCAGGCAGCGTGGCTGGGCTGGCGGGCCTGGTGATCGGTGAGATCGAGGGCAGCCCGGCCGGGGTGCACCAGGTGGCCGCCTCGTGGAGGCAGGCCGCCGCAGCCGTCAGCGAGGGCGCCGCCCTGGTGGGCTCGGCCCAGGCCGTGGTGGCCTCCTGGCAGGGACAGGGGGCCGAGGCCTTCGGTGCCAGCGCCTCGGGGCTCCAGGGCGACACAGAGGCCCTGACTGCTGGCCTGGTGGGCGGGGCGGGCGCGCTGGAGGCCTACGCCAGCGTGCTGGAGGCGGCCCAGCACGCCGCCACCGGGCTGCGCGCCCAGGCCGAGTCCCTGGTGGACAGCGCCCTGGGCAACCCCCTGGCCGCCGGGCCCGCAGCCGCAGGCCTGGCCAGCCTCGCCGCCACCTACCAGGCCCTGCGCGCCGAGGTCCACCACGCCGCCACCCAGGCCGCCACCACACTGGG
>NZ_QYRR01000021.1:0-1109 GCF_003591215.1 Actinomyces sp. 2119 | reverse complement strand
GGGCCTGCCCCGGTGCCTAGCGCGTGCGTGCGGGGTAGTAGGGAGCCAGGGCCAGGCGCAGCTCGTAGAGCTCGCGCAGGGAGGCACTGACCTCGTCACGCGGCAGGACCACCCGGCCCAGGCCCACCAGCACCCGGTCCCACCACCCCAGCGGACGCGGCACCGCCTCAGGCCCCACCAGGCCCACCACCAGCTCGGCGGTGCCCGCCGGGCCGGCGGGCTCGGCCACCCCCGCAGCGGCCTCCCCGTAGCGCACCAGGTGCAGCACGTCGTTGGTCTCCACCACCTGACGCACCACCCGCTCACCAGCCGACAGCCCCTCCACCGACAGGCGCACCCCCGGACGCACCCGGGTGACCTCCCGCCACAGCGGCTCCACCACCTGCTCGCCCACGCGCTCCACCAGCACCGAGCGGCCCTCCTCCACGATCCGGCGCACGCCGCCCACGGCCAGCGCCACCACGATCAGCACCAGCACCACCAGGAACAGCACGTGACGCACCTCCCGGCCCCCGGGCCCGACCAGCCCCGCCAGCGAGGCCACGCCCACGCCCGCGTAGACCACCGTCAGCCCCGCCGCCGCCACCAGCAGCACCAGCGACACCCGCGCCGCCCCCGGCTGGCCCCGGCGCACCAGCGCCGACACCCC
Organism: Actinomyces sp. 2119; assembly: GCF_003591215.1. Lineage (NCBI taxonomy): Bacteria > Bacillati > Actinomycetota > Actinomycetes > Actinomycetales > Actinomycetaceae > Actinomyces > Actinomyces sp. 2119. The sequence goes on along the minus strand of NZ_QYRR01000021.1, from coordinate 460 downwards.
ACCCGTGCCCAGTGCCACCGCCATCGCGGCCAGGGCTACCTCGTAGGTCCCGTAGTAGACCCCCACCCAGGCCGAGACCCCCGCCTGGTCGTAGGAGTAGAGCAGGCCGCCCTCACGCAGCGGCATCGCCGCCGCAGCCACGCAGTCCACCACGCCCAGCACGGCGCCCGCCCCGGCCACCCGCCAGGCCGCACGCCGCGACAGCCCACCACGGCGGAACGTCATCACCAGCACCGCCACCGACACCATCGTCACCAGGAACACCAGGCGCTTGACCAGGTCCACCACCACCTGGTCCCCGTAGACCGCCTCGTACTCACGCAGGAGCACCGACACAAGCATGGATGCGGCGGCCAGCTGGAGCAGACGGGTGCGCGGCCCGCTGCCCCGGTGCACCACGGCCACCACCACAACCAGCGCCACCAGGGCGACAAGGACTGAAACAACAACCGACAACATG
>NZ_QYRR01000020.1:0-1168 GCF_003591215.1 Actinomyces sp. 2119 | reverse complement strand
GTCGCACTCGGAAGCGGGTCCCTCAGGTCCGGGTTCATAGGACTACGGATGTCCCACCACCCACGACGCTCCACCGCCGAGTGCGCCTCCACGTGCACCACCACACCAGACTCATCAGTGTAGAAGCTGCCCCGCTGGTCCACGTGGTAGCAGGTGCTGGGCTCCAGCTCCACACCCCGCCCGAACGGCTCGTCGTGACGGGGAGCCAGGTCACTGCCCTTGCCGACCTCCACCGTCTGGGCCACCCGGGGCCGGTGCTCCTGGTTGAACGCGTCCTGGTCAGCCTTCTGCCGACGCTCCTCAAGCCGCTGGGCCACAGACCGATCACCAGAGGAGCCACCATCACCGTCACCGTCCGCGCCACTGCTGCCACGCTCGGACGGGCTGTCCCCGTCACCACCGCCACCATGGCCGGAGCCACCAGAGCCGTCACCACGACCACCGGCACCGTCAGCACCGTCAGCCGCGTGGCGGGCCGAGGCCTCACCGTCAGCATCATCACCATCTGCCTTGTGACGACCGGAGGAGGCCTCCACATCAGCACCCTCACCACGGCCGTGACCAGCACGACCAGAGGCCCCAGCACCATCACCATCAGCCCTGTGGCGGCCAGACGGAGCCTCCGCATCGGCACCCTCGGTGTCGGCGCGGCTGCGGGCCGAGGCCTCACCGTCAGCACCGTCAGCCGCGTGGCGGGCCGGGGCGTCCCCGTCAGCCCCGTCAGCCCTGTGGCGGCCAGACGGAGCCTCCGCATCGGCACCCTCGGTGTCGGCGCGGTTGCGGGCCGGGGCGTCCCCGTCAGCCCCGTCAGCCCTGTGGCGGCCAGACGGAGCCTCCGCATCGGCACCCTCGGTGTCGGCGCGGTTGCGGGCCGAGGCCTCACCGTCAGCACCGTCAGCCGCGTGGCGGGCCGGGGCGTCCCCGTCAGCCCCGTCAGCCCTGTGGCGGCCAGACGGAGCCTCCGCATCGGCACCCTCGGTGTCGGCGCGGCTGCGGGCTGGGGCGCCCGCCTCAGCGCCGTCACCGTCAGCCCTGTGGCGACCAGACGGGGCACCCGCCTCAGCAGGGTCACCATCAGCACGGTGGCGGGCCGGGGCGCCCGCCTCAGCGGCACCGTCAGCGTCAGCCTCGTGGCGACCCCGCGCACCAGGCTCAGCAGGGTCACCAT
>NZ_QYRR01000002.1:0-448270 GCF_003591215.1 Actinomyces sp. 2119 | reverse complement strand
AGGACGTCGTCGTGGTCGGCCCTGGCCACCTCAATAGACATGGCCCACTCACGCACGTCAGAGACAGTCCCTGGACCAGGAGCAGCAGGCAGGTCAACCACCGGCCCGTCCCCCGACCCCGGCTCGTGGTACCACGAGTACGGCTCACCCGTCGCCGGGTCCACGAAGCGCTCCGGGGCCAGGGCCTCCTGCGGCACCAGCCCGCTGTTGGCCGCCTCCGCACAGGCGTAGGCCTCCAGCAGGTCGGTACCACCGGCAGCAGGGTTGTCCAGCGCCTCCACCGTCTCCGGGGCCAGGGCGTCCACCACCACCGGCCCACCCAACGCGGCCCCCTCCCGCACCACCAGGGGCGCGGCCGCCTCCACCGCCTCCGCGCTCACCCCGGCAGCACCGTCGCGGCCACCCACCACCGTGGTAAACACCGCCCGCCCCAGGTACTGCACCCCCCAGAACTCCTCCATCTCCTCCTCACCCGCACCACCAGCCTCCAGGTCCGCCCCACGCACCGACCCCACCGCACCCAGGAACTCCTGGACCGCACCCACCCGGTAGTACACCCCCTCCAGACCCTCCGCGCTACCACCACGCGCCGCCACACTGGCCAGACCAGACGCCACCGTCACCACCGCGTCACGGTCCTCCACCACCCGGTACACCACAGACGCCACCACACCCTGCTGCTCACCCACACCACCGTCCAGCCCCAGCACCTCACCAGCACCCCGCCCCAGGGCCACACCCACCACCTCCGGCGCACAGTTAGCCACCACCACAGCCACCTGCCGCCTGACCTCCCCCGAGAACCGACCCACAGGCACCTCACCAAACAGCCCCAGCACCCGACCAGACACCCACAAGGCACGAGCCCGCACCACCGGGTCCGCGTCACCACGCAACGACGACACCACAGCCCCCACCCCAGCCAGAGCCTCCAGACCCTCAGACCCCCACCCCCGCGACCCCAGAACCTCCCACCGCTCCACAGCAGCACCCGACGCAACCCACACACCACCGCCCGCACCAGCCTCCCCGTCAGCACCAGCCGAAGCACCCCCCGTCGCAGCCGACGCAGCCGACGTGGCCTCCTCAGCCCCAGCCGAAGCACCCGCCCCCGCCTCCTGGGCAGGCCCCTCCGGAGCCAGGTAGTCCAGCGCCGCCACCGGGTCACCCACCAGCCCCTCCAGCACACCAGACAAAGGATCATGCACCCGCACCCACCACCACCCACCCGCACCCACACCACCAGCCAGCACCACCACCAGCACCACCACAACCAGCCCACCACCACGCACCACACCACCAGCACGCACGAGACGACCCCGCACACCACCACGACGACGCACCACGAGAACAGCCCTCCTCACAGCCCTGGCCCTAGTCCTTGTTGATCGTGACACCAGAGTCACCACCCGCACCGTCCTCGGCCAACACCCGAGCAGCCGCCCTGTCGGCACCGTTGCCCACCCTGCCTCTCACGGTCCCCAGGACGTCGTCGTGGTCGGCCCTGGCCACCTCAATAGACATGGCCCACTCACGCACGTCAGAGACAGTCCCTGGACCAGGAGCAGCAGGCAGGTCAACCACCGGCCCGTCCCCCGACCCCGGCTCGTGGTACCACGAGTACGGCTCACCCGTCGCCGGGTCCACGAAGCGCTCCGGGGCCAGGGCCTCCTGCGGCACCAGCCCGCTGTTGGCCGCCTCCGCACAGGCGTAGGCCTCCAGCAGGTCGGTACCACCGGCAGCAGGGTTGTCCAGCGCCTCCACCGTCTCCGGGGCCAGGGCGTCCACCACCACCGGCCTGGCCAGGGTGGTCCCCAAGCTCCACACCAGGGGTGCGGCAGGCCCCGAGGTCACCGCACCCACCCCCGCACCAGCCACCGTGGTAAACACCGACACCGCCGTACCCGCCGCCTCCCGCGCCCCAGCCGCCTCAGAGGCAGCCCGGGCCTCCAGGTCGCTGGCACGCACCGAGCCCACCGCCTCCAGGAAGGCCTGCGCCGCAGCAGCAGCCTCGTACTTGTTGTACAGCCCCTCCGGGGAGGAGACCTCAGCACCCAGGGCCTGGTTGGCCATGGCCGCCGCCATGGTCGCGGCCGCGTCCTCGTTGTCAACCACCCGGTACATGAGGGACGCCACGAGATTCCGACCCTCCATAGATCCCTTGTCCTCAGGATCATCAAGCCCCAGCCCCTTGGGGTCCTTCCCGTTGGCGACCTGGACGGCCTCCTGGGCGCTGTTGGCCACCAGCACGGAGAGGTTCTCCTTCATCGTCTCGGTGTAGTCCTCCAGGGACACCTCGTTGACCGCCATCTCCATGGACCGCGCCGTGACCCACGTCGCCGAGGCAGCAGTACCGGCCTCGGTGTCACCCCGCAGCGAGGAGACCCCCGCCTGCGCCGCGGTCAGACCATCCAGGCCAACCTGCGGGTCCCACTCACGCGAGCCCAGCAGCTCCCACCGCTCCTGCGCCTCCTGCCCAGGCACCCACCCCCCACGACCGTCAGGCTCCCCGTCAGGCACCAGGTACCCCAGCGCCGCCCGCGGGTTGGACCCCATCGCTGACAGCACCCCGTACAACGGGTCCAGCGAGCCCCCCGTGTACAGCCCCTCATACCCCTTGTGCCGACTCACCTCAGCAGGCACCGCCCCGTCGTAGTCGTCACCCTCCAGCCGACCCGCCAGGTCCACCAGGAAGTCCGCCCCGTAGACCGCCCCCTCAGCCGCCAGCAGCGCGTTGAGCCCCGACATACGCCCCTGGTGACCCTCCTGGTGCACCCCGGAGTATACGGCCGCAGCCATGTCAACCACCTCCCCCTGCTCACGGACCTCCACACCCGGCTGGGTCGAGGCAGCCAGCACGTGCCCCAGCACCCCCACGCCCTGGGCGGCCGCCTCACGGTCCACCACGGCGTTGGCCATGTTCTGCGTCCCGCCACCAGCCCCCTCGTAGACGGTGTGGTAGGACTCCACACGGCCAGGCAGCCCCAGGAACCCCTCCACCCCGAAGGTGTTCACGAAGGACACCCCGTAGGTGGGCACGTCCTGGTGCTTGGCCATCTCCGCCAGGACCTGCTCCACGCTGCGCCCGTCCTCAGCCACCCCCTCACGACTGGACAGCGCCTGGTTCAAGGCGGTGGCGTCACCGCGCCCACCCACCACCGACAACGAGTTGTAGGCCACCACGTTAGCCACCGTGTCCTCCACCCCCTCAGGCAGGTAGTAGCACACCCACCCCCCAGGACCAGCCATCGTGACCCCCTGGGAGTTCATGTCCACAGCCTCCTGCCGACGAGTACGCAGCTCCTCAGCCACACCCTGCAGGTGGACCACCGCCGCACCCCACCCAGCACCCGCACCCACAGGAACAGGCCCACCGGCACCCGCGCCACCAACAACCGCGCCGACCCACGCCCCGCCCCCACCAGGCAGCGTCTTCCACTCCACCGACCCCACCACAGGCTCACCCACCCGGTTCACGTTACGCGCCGCCACCTGCAACCGCTCCGTGTCAGCCATCGCCGCCCACGACTCCAGCCCCACCACATAGGACAGCAGCCGCTCAGGATCCAGACTCACAAAAACCACGACCGCACCCCCGACCTAGCCCGACAGCTACCCACCACAGCTACTCGTCCCACTTCTTCTACTCGTCCCACTTCGTGTCAGCCTCGTCGCTACCCTCAGGCACCTGGTCCTCCTCCTGGTTGATCGCGGACTGCACGTCAGTCTGGACCTCCTCCACCCTGTCACGCACAGCCTGGACACCAGTGTCAATAGACCCAGCAAACTCAACAGCCCTGGGCGAGTCCCACGCCCCGGCCAGACCACCAGCCACGTCACTGACACCAGCAGGCGCCGTCACCGCCGTCGCAGCCACCGAAGCGGTAAGACCGACATCGCCACCAACACCCGACGCCGCCAGCACCACCCGGACCTTCAGCCGCTCCATCGCCAACTTCCTCCTGTTCTCCACCATCTCAGGACTCTCAGAGCCCTCAGACTCCCCGGAGCCCTCGCCGCCCTGGGCAGCCTCGTCCTCCTCAGCCAAGACCACCAGCCCCCCTCCACTCCGACCCTACTAGGGTAGACCAGGGTGGCCGACCACAGGACGCCTCCCCGGAGGACGGCCACAACCTCAGGCTAAGTAACGCTCGGACAGTCACGTGGATTACGCTACCATCACAGGCGGTCACCCCGGAAGAACACCCGCAGGAAACACGGGCGGCACCCGGCCCGCGCCACCACTCACGGCTGCGAGCCGTCACGCGGCACCCCCTCCAGGTCCTCCGGACCCGTGCACGGCACCTGCACCCAGGACCACCCCGTCGCGGTGAACAGGACACCCCGCCCCCTGGGGACAGGCCCCCCGGTAGACGCGGGCAGCCTGGCGTCGATGGCAGAGGCGTCCGTGGCCGAGCGCGGCGCCAGGAGCAGAGCAGTACGGTTCTTCTTGGCCCGTGCCACCACCCCCCGGTACATGGAGGGGATCTCGTCAACACCACAGGCCAGCACCACACCACCAGGAGTGTCACGAGCAGCGACCAGCCGGGCATCCAGCGCCATGTTCAACGGGTGCTCACTGCCCATGTACTCCGCGTCATCCACCACCACCAGCGTGCGACCGGGACGCTCACCAACCAGCCCGACCAGCTCCTCAGGCCTGGACTCCAGGCCAAGGACACCCACTACTCCCGGGTACCCCTCCAGGTCAGCCAGCGGCGAGCGCCGGGGCAGCACCAGCACCACGCCCAGCCCACCCTCCAGGGCGGTACACGCGGCAAACAGCAGGGCGGTGGACCGCCCCGAGCGACGCGGCCCCGTCACCAGGACGCTGTTGCCAGCGTCCTCCAGGTCGATCGGCACCAGGCCCAGGGAGTCTCCTCCCACAGCCAGGGCAATCTCCCCGGGGCGCAGGCTCGGCCCCAGCCGACGCGCCTCGACAGCACTGATCGTCACCGGCAGGTCGTCCACCCCACCGGGGCGGCTCTCACGCGGTACCTCGCCCCAGTGCTCCACCGCCCACCTGGCGGCGGCGTGCACGGCAGCAGCCTGGGCCGCCCCCGAGCCGTCCGCCTCCAGCAGGGCCACCTGGACCTCCCGGGGCGCCTGCTCCCCGGCGCGGAACCCTCGCCCCGGCGGCATGACCCGGGGAACGTCACGAGCCCTCATCCCCACCGCCTCAAAGTCCTCCGGCCCGGGCATGCGCAGCAGGAGACGGTCCTCCAGGGCCATCCCGAACCGGCCTCGCAGCACCCGCCGGTCACCGGTGACCACCACCCGCAGCCCCACAGCAGCACCCTCACGCATCAGCGCCTCCACCTGGTCCAGGAACGCTCCCCCGTCGGTGGTCTCGTAGACGGCGGTGAAGGAGTCCCACCGGTCGATGAGCAGCACCAGGTAGGGCAGGCGCTCACCCTCGGGCGCCACCACCCGTTGCTCCGCCAGGGAGGCCAGCCCCCGGCTCGCCAGGTACTGCTGACGACGCGCCACCTCACCGGACAGCAGCGCCAGCAGGCGCCGGATACGGTCGGACTCCCCCCGGGTCACCACCGCCCCGCAGTGGGGCAGGGACAGGCACGGCAGCAGTGCCCCCGCACCGGCGTCGATACCGTAGAGGTGCACCTCGGCCGCCGACGCACTGCGCGCGATCCCCACGGCCACCAGGCGCAGCAGCGCCGAGCGCCCAGACCTGGGGGCACCCGCCACACCCAGGTGGCCCCCACGCGTGTAGTCCCAGGTCATGGGCCGCTGGTCCTGCTCCCCGGGCACGTCCTCCCGCCCCAGCACCACCGGCGGCAGGAACCCCTCCCCGCGCGGGTCCGGGGCCGCCTCCTGGGCACTGTCCTGGCCTGCCCGCCCCTGCGGGGGCTGCGCCTCCTGGGCGCCTCGCCCCGCCCGCCTTCGGGCGCCCCGGGCCTGCTGATCGCAGGGTCCAGCCGCCTCCTCCAGGGTCAGCACCTCCGGCAGGGGTGGCAGCCAGGGGCTGTGGGGCGCGGGCCTGCCCAGGGACTCATAGGCCTCTCCCACCGCGGTCACCAGGGTGGCCAGGTCGGTGGGCACGCTGGCGTCCTCCTCCACCACCGGTGCCACCTCGGGGTGGGACAGCTCGGCCAGCGTCAGGGGCAGGGCGCGCAGGCCCGCACGCGGCCCCGCCCCGGCCGGGCGGCCCCCCACCCGGGAGGACTGGAACGCCCGCAGGCTGGCGTGCCCCAGGCGCGCCCAGGCCCGCCCCGGGATGCTGGGCGGGACACGGGCGGCGACAGAGGTCTCCACCACGTCCTGGGAGTCGTTCTCGTCAGTGACCCGCAGCGCGATACGCAGGTTCGTGTTCGACTTGATCTCAGCGGAGACCACCCCGGCAGGCCGCTGGGTGGCCAGCACCAGGTGCACCCCCAGGGATCGCCCCCGCCGGGCGACGTCCACCAGCCCCTCCACAAACTCCGGCAGCTCGGCCACCAGGGCCGCGAACTCGTCGATGATGATCATCAGGCGCGGCATGGGCTCGTCGCCCGGCCCCGCAGCGGCCACGTAGTCCTCGATGTCCTTGGCGCCGGCCCCCGCCAGCTGGTGCTCTCGCCGCCGCAGCTCGGCCCCCAGGGACTCCAGCGCCCGCGAGGTGAGGTGCCCGTCCAGGTCGGTGACCATGCCCACGGTGTGCGGCAGGCGGGCGCAGTCCTTGAACGCCGCCCCACCCTTGTAGTCCACCAGCACAAAGGTCATCGCCTCAGGCGTGTTACCCACGCACAGGGAGGCGATGAGGGTCTGCAGCAGCTCGGACTTGCCCGAGCCGGTGGTCCCGGCCACCAGGGCGTGAGGGCCGTGGGCGCTCACGTCCACGCTGAACAGTCCCTCAGCGTCCTCACCGATGACGGCCCGGGTGGTGCGCCCCACCTGGCGCCATCTCTCCAGCACCGCCTGGGCGTCAGGCTCCGGCAGGTCCAGCACGTCCAGCAGACGCGAGGAGGAGGGCACTGCACCCTCGGCTCCCTGGGCGGAGACGTCGTTGACCGGGGCCAGGCAGCGGGCCAGCCGCTCGCACCAGCCGGACGGGACCAGGTCGGCCAGGACCTGCTCCACCTGGTCGCGGCCCGTGAGGGACACGGAGGCGCCCGTCACGCCCGCCTCCACCACTGCCCGGCACTCCTCGGGCAGCCAGGTGCGGTCGGTGTCCACGCACACCACGTGCACACCTACCGACGGGCCAGCGCGCAGCACGTGGACCATGCCGGGACGCTGGCGCAGCGCGTGCGCCCCGTCCAGCACCACCAGCACCTGCTCTGTCGGCACGACCCCTGTCCCGGCAGCCTCCCCCTGCTCACGGCGCGCGTCCACCAGGTCAACCAGCTCGCCCACCCGCCGGGCCACCGACTCCTCGTCCACGCCCACCCGTACCCGCGCGCCCACGCCCTCGGCACCGCGCAGGTGGGGCAGCCACCGTGCCCACTCCCACCGGGACCGGGCCACCTCCCCCTCCTCCAGGTCCATGAGGAGCACCATCTCCAGCTCGGCAGGAGAGTGCAGGGCCGCCGCCTGGGCGGTCAGCCAAGCAGCCAGCCGGTGGCGGTGCGCCCCGCACACCCCCACCACGCCCGTGCGGGCCACCGGCACCGTCACCGGCACGTCCGGGGCCGTCCACCGCAGCTCCTCCTCGTGCCGGGCACGGTCGGGGTCCTGGAGCACCACGTCACTGGGCAGGTCTGCCGTGCCCACGCGCAGCTCCAGCCAGTCCGGGTCGGTGGGCCGCCTCTCCCACAGGGTGGAGCGCGGCCCCGTGGCACGCAGCAGGACCTCAGCGGGGTCGGGGGAGTCGCAGCGGCGCAGGCGGCGCTCCTCGCTCAGCGCCCTGAAGGCGGCCTCCTCCACCTCGCCGCGCTGCTGCTCGTAGCGGCGCAGGTTCTCCCGGTAGGTCCGCCTGGAGCTCGACCTGCCCTGGATGCGGTTGGCGATCATCATCACCGGGGAGAGCACCATGAACAGCAGCGAGTAAACCCGCCCCGTGACCAGGTACATGCCCGCCCCCATGACCATGGGCGAGACCATCATCGCGAAAGGGAAAGACTGCCTGCGCGGCCGCTGAGGCGGACGCGGCAGGGCGAACTCCATCCTGCGCCCGGGCCGGGCCAGCCGAGGCGGCCGGTTGAAGTCAAGCGTGGTGGCCTCCGGCGTCGGGCTGGTCACCGCGTCCGCCTCCGGAATCGCTCCCACGGTCAGCAGGGTCCGCCCCACCCGCAGCACCGCCCCCTCCCTCCAGGAGACCTCCCGGGTGACCGGGCGGCGGTCCAGCTCGACAAGGTGGCGCGGGGCGTCGGGATCCACCTCCTCACGCCCCCAGAGCACGGGGTCCCCCTCCTTCTGCCTCCTGCGCCTGCGGCCCCGGCGCCTGATACTGCCGCCGTCCTTACCCTGGTTCACCTCATCGCGGGACTCCAGCACCAGAGGGCCGGGCAGGCGACGCTGCCGCAGGGCAGGCACCGGGGCCATGCGCTCGGCCACCTCCGGGTCCACTGCCAGCACCACCTCACCACCGGCCCGCACCGACACGGTGGCCACCCTCGCCCCCGGCTCCAGTCCCTCGACCGGCCCCGGGCAGTCCTCCCCCTCCGGGCTCCCCGGCCCCGGGAGCTCCAGGGCGATGTCGCAGCCGTCCCCGCCCAGGGTGTAGGTGCCCAGCCCCAGCCGGTGGACGGCACCGGCCCCGTACCCCGACACCACCCGCAGCTCGACCACGCCCGCAGGCTCACCCAGCTCGGCGTCCTCCTGCACCGCATCCCCCAGCCCCAGGACCATCCCGTCGTGGACCGGCCCGCCAGCCAGCAGGTCGCCGGGGTCCAGGCGGGCCGTACCCGCCCACAGCCCCACGGCGGAACCCTCCTGACTGCGGGCCTGCCCGGCTGAGACCACCAACCGCAGCGCCGCCCCGCTAGCAGCCGCTACGGCGTCATCGGGCACGCTTGTGTCCAGCGCCGCAGCCAGGTCCGCCACGGTGGAGTCGCCCTGGGCGGTCACCACCAGGTCCCGGATCACCGGCTCACGCGCCTGCGGGCGCACCACACTGACAAGCAGCTGCACGTCCTGCCTCCTCTCACGCAGGCACCCGGCGCACGCCCCGGCCCGGGGCCAGGTCCTCTACGAGCGCGGCCGTGGCCGGGTCCACCAGCGCCAGGTCGTCAGCGCCCGAGACGTCCAGGAGCGCGCCCACCTGGCGCTCCAGCTCCTCCGTCCCCCTCCGGGCAGCCAGGCGCAGCCGGTCACGCCACAGGACCTGGCTGAGGTCCACCACCTGCAGCCCGCAGTCCACGGCAGCGGCGGCGGCGTCAGGGTCGGTGTCCCCGACCAGCTCGACCAGGCGGTGGGCGGCGTCCACCACCAGGGTCTCTACCTGCCGGGCCACCCGCACCCGGGCCAGCCAGCTGTAGCGTCCCCCAGGCACGTCCTGCCCCACCGGTCCGTGCACCAGCCGCAGCGCCTCCCCCAGCAGGGAGGCCTCGCGCCCGGGAGGACTGGAGCGTGAGGAGTTCAGCAGGGAGCGCAGCACGTCCCAGTCGGTCACGACGCCCGGCCCCATGACAAGGCGTCCCTGCGCGTCCTGGCGCAGGTGCGGCACCCCCTGGGCGTCATGGCCCAGCCACTGCCTCAGCCGCCCCACGGTCGCCTCGACGACGTCACCGGTCACCCCCAGCGGCCACAGCATCGCCCCCAGTACGTCAGGACGAACCCCCTGCGGGTGCAGGGCCACGCACACTGCCGCCTCTGTCAGCAGGCTGCGCCGCCGCCGCTCCACCGGACCCGCTGCCTCCACCAGGGTGCGGCCCAGCACGTGGACGCGCACAGGGGCGGCTCGCAGGGCGGCCGCGTCCACCGGGGGCCGGGGCGGGTCGGGGACGGGTGGGCGCGTGCCGTCCACAGGGGCGGGCGCCACAAGCTCAGCCAGCCCGGACACCTCCTCCGTCGTGGCTCGCGTCACCGTCACCACCAGGCCCAGCGGCTCGATCCGGGCGCTGCCAGAGGCATCGACCTCGATCCGCCAGCGCGACCCTGATCCGGTGCCGGTGCGCACCAGCGCGGTTCGGCCCCCGGGGGGCAGGGGCGGCAACTCCTCCCCGCCACCCACCAGCATGACCGCGTTGACGGCCCCTGGCCTCGGCCCGCTGAGCACAGTGTCACCACCAGGAGCCCGAGCGCCGCGCACCAGCTCCTCCGGGGAACGCAACCTGCCCGCCAGCATGCCGTGCAGGGCGGGCGCGAGCCCCACCCCGGCCACCACCACCCGGGCGGACCAAGGGTTGGTGCACAGCTCAAGAGCCAGGGCACCCACCACCTCGGCAGCCATGGTGGGGTCTCCGGTCACGCAGACGTCGCCGTCAGCGGAGGCCAGGTCGATGAGGACGTCGGCCCCCTGCGCGTCCCGCCCGATAGTGACCAGCCCGGGCACCAGGGGCGGGGCCGCGCCCGGGTCGGGCTCCTGGCCCGCAGGCAGCACCCAGGTCAGGCCCTGGTCGTGGACCTGCCAGGGGGCGGGCGCCTGCGGCAGGGGCCGGGGCAGGCGCAGGAGACAGGCCTCGTCGCTGAGGACCACGGCGTAGGGGCGCGGCACGGGGGACAGCCCACCCAGGCCCCGCAGCACCGCGTCCAGGCGGCGGGCCCGGCCCGCGTCCGCCCCCACCCGCAGGAGCCTCTCCAGCTCGGCCGCGTCCTGACCGACCTCCCCGGCCAGCCCCAGCCGCCGCCTGCGCGCCAGCAGGCCCACCAGGGCGGCCGCCAGCAGGCCACCCACAGCAGGCACCCGGGCAGCGGTGATGTCGCCCAGGCCCTGCCGTGCGCCAGCCCCCTGGTCCTGGGCGGGGTCGTTCTGCCCAGGCGAGGCCGACTGGCTCGGCTCCTGCGCAGGCTCCTCCACGGGCACCGCCACCACACGGTCCACCGTCTGGGCGGACTCCGGCATGACCAGCAGCCACCCGGGCTGGATCAGCCGGGCCAGCTCCAGGTAACGGCCGTCAGGCTGCTGCCGCCCGGCGTTGAGGTCGTAGACCTGGTTGTAGGCACGCCCCTCCCCTAGGGTGCGCTCGGCAATGTCCCAGAGGTTGTCGTGGTAGCGCCCTTGCGGCGGCTGGACCACGTAGACCCGCTGGCCCACAAGCTGAGCACCGGTAGCCGGGTCCAGCTCGATGTCGCCCAGCATGTAGCGCACACCCTCCTGGGGCTGGTCCGCCTCACCGCCCCGACCTGGCGCGCCAGCCCCGGGCGGGGCCTCCTGCGCACCAGGCGCCGGCCCCCCGGCTCCCTCCCCGACTGCCTCGGCCCCAGCCTGGCCGCCTCCACCGGCACCGGCCTGCTCCCCCGGGCCCACGGGGGCGGCCGGAGCGGCCTGGGTCCCCGCCACGGCGGGGAGGGAGGGCTGCGGGGCAGCCGCCACCGCAGGGCCGACCACCGAGCTCAGGGAACTCAGCAGCAGGGTAGAGACCACCAGGCGGCGCACCACCGCCTGCGTCGCACCGGACAGCGGCACGTGTGCCGGCACCCCCCGGCCCCGCAGGGCGGAGACCGCCTCGACCACCGTGCACACGCTGAACTGCAGCCATGCCAGCCACAGCACCCACACCACCAGGTCCAGCAGCGTCTGCGCGGAGACCACCCGGGTCAGCACAGAGGTGTCGAGTCCCTGGGGCAGCGGGGGCAGGCCGGTGGCGATCAGCAGGAGGACGGGGGCCCCCACCACCACTGCCACCAGGACGACAGCAGACAGCAGGGAGCGCCACACCGGGGAGCGGTAGCGCGCCTCGGGCACCCGGAAGCGCTGCGGCCCCTGGAGGTGCCAGGACCGGTCACGGGTGTGCTGGCGGGTGCCCCAGGTGCTCACAGGTCGTCCTCCTCATAGATTCCTGTCGCGGTACGTGCCTCACCGGTGGAGGTGATGTGGACCGAGCGCAGCCCCACCAGGCGCAGCATGGTGGTGGGCACGTCACGCTCCACCGTCACCGACACCGTGCTGGCGCCCACCGTGACCTCCGAGCCTCCCGACAGCCCGACGCCAGCCAGGTAGGAGCGGGCTGCCAGGCCAGCCGCCTGAGTGTCCAGGACGACCGCATCCCCCTGGCGCACACCGCCGTCGGCCAGCTGCTGGGCACCAGACCTGGCGGCCTGCTCCGCCTGGTCAGTCAGCGTGGCGCGCGCGTTGAGCACGCGACCGCCCTCGATGCACAGTCCGGCCAGGAGGAGCAGCACGGCAGCGATGACGACGACGAAGACGGACAGGGAGCCGCGCTGGCGGTGCAGGAGGCCGCGTGCGCCCGCCCGCGCTGTCCTTGTCACTACTGCCACTACTGTCACCACTGTCACTGCTGTCGCCCTCTCGTCCTTGCCACCGGGCTGGCCGCGCTCACCGGGTCCCCCTCCACGTGTCCACCGGTGCCGTGGACTCCGCCGTGACAGTGGTGGTCCCGGGCAGCATCACCAGCCCCAGGTCGGACAGGCGTACCCGGCAGCCCACCCCGACCGTGACCGTGCCCCCACGCCCGAAGTCCGCGTCGATGACCCAGGACGAGCAGTGTGCGCGAGCGGTGTCTGCGGCGGCCAGGCTCCTGGCGGCCGCAGCGCGGGCCTGCCCGACAGAGCGCTCCATGGAGGCGGCTCGGGCGGCGTCCCGGGAGGCCGCCTGGACCATGCCCTCGGCCGAGACCATCCTGCCCCCGGCCACGACCAGCAGCACCATCACCATGAGGACCGGGACCAGGACGACCATCTCCACCGACAGCGTCCCGCGCTGCCCGTGAAGGCGAGCACTCCCGGCAGGTAGCCGTGATCTCCTCACAGGTCCTCCCGGAAGGTCTCGCGCTGCGCGGTGACCGAGGCCTGGACGCGCGGGACGAGGCCGGCCAGGATCGTCATGGCCTCACCCTCGACGTGGACCACGACCTCCTGGCCGGTTACGCTCACGTGCACGTCCACGTCAGTGAGCGCCCTGCCGCCGACCTGCTGGGCGTAGCGGCGGCCGTCCTCGCGCGCGGAGGAGGTCTCGCCACCGTTGCGCACCTCGCGGGCAACCTCGCGAGCCGTCATCATCGCCACCTCGTTGCCGTACCAGCTCAGCGCCACCTGGACAGTCAGCAGGATGATGAGCATGAGCAGCGGGAAGAAGACCAGCAGCTCGACGCTGGAGGCCCCCTCCTGCTCCCTGAGCCGTCTCACCAGCCCACGCGCACGGCGCCGTGACGCCACGTCCGCCATCTCACCGCCTCCCCACATCGTCACGCCTCCAGGCTCTCCTGCACCTGTCCCGGCTCGTCCCGTCACGTGCCCGCAGTCAGGGGATAGAGGGGACCTGCAGGTCGCTGGAGGCGTTGTCGACCATGGCGTAGACCGCTCGCCCTACCACGGCGGCCAGCACGATGAGGAACCCGGTGATGATGACCCACTCGACGGTGGACACGCCCCTGTCGTCGGACAGGCGCCGGGCGGCCTGGCTGAGACGGTCGCGCAGGCCTTGCGCGACCACCTGGAGCGTGCACAGCAGCTGGAGCATGGTTGCCCTCTCTTTCTGTGTTGTTTTTCTGGTCTGTCTTCTTCTGTGCTGTCCTTCTGGACTGCCTCTTTCCGGAGTGCTCCAGGCACTGGCGGTGTCACAGGCTGCTGCCCATAATTCCCCTCAGCGCCGGGTAGACGAGGAACACGATGAAGCCCATCGCGATGACGAGCTGGGCCACAAGCATGGACTCCGAGCCCTCCCCCGCCCTGCTCTCAGCGTCGGCCAGGTCCCTGCGACGCATGCTGGAGGCCCTGGCCGCCAGCGACTCGCGAACCTTGGCCCCGTCCTCCGCCACCAGGGCCAGGGCGGCAGAGAGGTCGCGCAGCTCATCGATACGCAGCTGGGTGCCCAGCTGCCCCAGGGCTGCCCAGGGGGTGTCCCCACGCAGCCGGGCCACCGCCAGGGCGTCGCGGATACGCACCATCGCCGGGTCATCGCACAGGGCTGAGGCGGCGTCCAGGGCCTCAGGCACGCCGCGCCCCGCCGACAGGGACATGGAGACCAGGTCCAGGTAGGAGCCCACCACATGGCGGAAGTCCCTGCGTGCCTCCGTAGCCTGGCCACGCAGGCGCAACGTGGGCAGCGCCAGGCCCGCCAGGCCGAGCGCCAGGCTGACAATCACGGGGACAGACCAGCCTAGCGGCACCCCCATCAGCTGCATGAGGCCGACGACCAGGATCGGGGCGACAAAGCCTCCCAGGCCCACCAGCACGGAGGTCGCCAGGTGGCGCTCCAAGGACCGCCCCACCACGGCCAGGTCCGCGTTGAGGGAGAACAGGTCGGTGCCCAGCCGCCGGGCTACGGCAGCGGCACGGATACCCAGCACGTCCGCCCACTCGGGCAGGGCGTCCTCTCCGGGGTCGAGGCGACGCACGTCGCGGCGCAGCCGCTCCTGGTCACGCCGTGTGTCCAGCTCGGCCAGCCCAGCGGCCGGCTGGACGGCAGGGGGCAGCAGGATCAGGAGCAGGAGCAGCACGCCCGCCCCGCTGAGTGCCCCGCCCAGGAGTATCCAGGTGATCACGCCCGCTCACCCCCGCCCTGGCCAGCAGTCACGGTCAGGAACCTCCGGGGCAGCCGGACCCCTGACAGGCGGCGCATCCACAGCATCCCGACGGCGAACAGGCCCACCACCACCAGGAGCACCAACTGACCCTGGGCGCTCTCATACGGGGCCACAAAGCTCCGGTTGAACAGGGCCAGCCCCAGCATCACCACCACGGAGAAGATGATGACGATCTGCGCGGAGCGCCGGGTCCCAGAGCGTGAGGCCGACACGCGCTGACGCATGTCCAGCTCGGCGCGGGCGGTGTCCGCCAGGGCGCCCAGTAGTTGGCGCAGCCCCGGCCCGCGCAGGCGGGCGTTCATGATGAGGGCGGAGACAATAAGGTCAGCGGTGGGGTCGTCGAGGTCGTCTGCGAGTTGGCGCAGCGCCGTGGGCAGGGGGACGCGCACCCGCATGCGGTCGGCCAGCAGCGCCAGGTCCTGGCGGATGACCGGGGCGGCGGCGTGGACCGTGGCAGGGATGGCCTGCTCCAGGCCCACCGCCCCGGCGATAGTGTCCCGCAGCGACTCAGCCCACGTGGCCAGGGCCTCGATCCGGGCGGCTGCCAGCCTCTCCTGCCTGGCCCCACCGAACAGCAGCGGCCACACGGCCACGAGGCAGGCGGCTGCAGCCGCCAGCACGATCCAGCGTGTCAGGGCCAGGACGCCCACCCCGACCCCGGCGGCCAGGAGGACACGGCGGGACAGCCCGGCCAGTCCTGCCGACGACGCCGTGACGCTGCCCGCTCGGGCAGGGAGCAGGTCAGCGCCCAGCAGGTAGCCCATCAGGAGGAACAGGCCTCCCCCGATCAGCGCCCCGCACAGGACCGCGACACCCACCACCGTCTCACTGCTCATACCGTCTCCTGCGCGTAGGGAGCGGCCGGGTCGTACCCGGCCGCCATCAGGTCGCCCGCACAGGCGACAGGTGCGGCTGGCTGGGCGGTCCCGGTGCCGTCGTCGGCGAAGACCTCGCTGGACAGCACCCGCCCGTCCACACCGTTGACCTCCCGCACGGAGGCCACGTAGCGGCGTAGGCCCCCGCCCTGGGAGAACCGGTTCTCGCGGGTGAGGAAGATGACGAAGTCCACCGCCCCGGCGATGAGCAGGTTGGTGGCCTCCTGCGGCAGGTGCTCGGCGGACTGGATGGCGTAGGTGGCGATCCGGTTGAAGACCTCCGAGGAGGAGTTGGCGTGGATGGTGGACAGGGAGCCGTCGTTACCCTGGCTCATGGCGTTGAGCATGGTGACAATCTCGTCGCCCAGCACCTCGCCGACGATGACCCGGGAGGGGTTCATGCGCAGGGAGCGGCGTACCAGGTCCGCCATCGAGATGGCGCCGGAGCCCTCGGAGTTGGGCAGCCGCTCCTCAAAGGCGACCACGTTGGGGTGGAGGTCGGCGAACTCTCCCAGGCCCAGCTCCAGCGCCCGCTCCACGGTGACCAGACGCTCACCGGGCGGGATCTCGTTGGCCAGGGCCCGCAGGAAGGTGGTCTTGCCCGCGTTGGTGGCCCCTGCGATCATGATGTTCTTGCGGGCACGCACCGCGGCCGAGCAGAAGGCAGCCAGGCGCGGGGTCAGCGTCCCCAGCCCCACCAGCTCGTCCAGGCCCACCCGGTCCAGGCGGGAGCGCCGCACCGAGACTGCGGGCCGGGAGCAGACCTCCATCACCGCCGACAGCCGGGAGCCGTCGGGCAGGCGCAGGTCCAGCTGGGGGTTGGCGGAGTCGAAGGGTCGCGAAGCCAGGCCGGAGTATGAGCCGAGCACCTGGATCAGCTCGACGAGTTCCTCGTCGGAGTCAGCCACCGGCTCACCCCGCTGCTCCCGGCCGTCCGCGTACTGGATGAAGACGTTGTCGCAGCCGTTGATGTCGATGTTCTCCACCTGCGGGTCCTCCAGCAGGGGCTGGAGGCGGCCCACGCCGAACAGCGCGGCGTGGATGCCCTGGGAGACCTGCTCCTCCTCCTGGGCAGTCATCGGGGTGCGCCCGGCGGCGATCTCAGTGCGGGCGTGCTCCTCTAGAACCCGCCCGATCAGCGCCCGGGCGAACTGCCTCTCGTCCTCCGCAGTCATGGGGGCGACGCCGGAGGCGGCGTCGTCACGGCGCTGCTGGGCCAGCAGGTCAGCGACCTCCTCGCGCATGTCACGCACCAGGGCCTGGTCCGTCACGGTCCCCGCGACGCCTGCCGGCGCCACGCCCGCGGCACCAGCCTTGTCGAAGGTGCCGACACCTCCCACAGCCGTGTCCCTGACGCCTCGGGGGCTCATGCGCGGGCTCCGGTCGTCGTCGCTCCCGCTGTGGAGGCTGGGGACGTGGGGAAGGCCGGAGATGTCGGGGTGAACACGGATGTCGGGGCGGACACGGAGGACGCGGAGGCCAGGGAGGACACGGAGTCGGCCAGCGCCCGCGCCGAGCGCACCAGCAGGGTCCGACCCAGGGGGCGCTGGCGGCGCCCCGCCAGGACGTCCGCAGCAGAGGAGTCCTCGGCCAGGACGCCCAGCACGGGGACGTCCAGGCCGCTGGCCTGAAGCAGGCGGGCCAGGTCCGCGCCCTCGTGGCGAGACCTCCACGGCGCGATCAGCACCACGCCCAGGGTGGTCGGCCCGGAGCGGCGGTCAGCCTCCTCCCGGAGCCAGGACAGGCGCTCACGCAGGTGGCCGTAGTGCTCCACCCCGGGCCGGGCCACCAGGACTGTCAGGTCGGCTGACAGGGCCACCCCCAGGCTGGGCACGCCCGGGCCGATCCTGCCGACGTCAGCGATCACGTCCCGACCACCTCCGGGGCCTGCCCCACTCTGGCTGCCCTGCCCGGTGCTGACCGCCCCGGCGCTCTCGCTGCTGTGGAGGCAGGCGGCCAGGGCCGACCACCCGGTGCCGATAGCGGCAGCCTGGTCCGGCCGCGTCAGCCCGACCAGGACCTCCAGACCCCCGTCCAGGACCGTCAGGTGCTCGTGGACCGGCACGTCCGGGTCGTGCCGGAGGGCGGCGGCCAGGGAGACGACCCCGCGGTCCCCGTCAGGAGGCAGCCCCTCACGGGTCCTAGCCCGGTAGGCGAGGTCGGAGCCCACAGGGTCCAGCTCGGCCAGCAGCACCTGACGCGGCCACACGGCGGCCAGCGCGTGCGCACTGGTGGACACCCCTGGTGACCCCTTGGCTGAGCCCATCGCGACCAGCATCAGTCCTCCCCGACAGGACGGCCCGGCGCGGTAACGACGACAGCGATGTCCCCGGCGGCAGCGGAGGCGGACAGCTCAACCGCGTCGTCGGCGTCCACGATGAGGGACACGACGGCCCCGGAGGTCCACTCCCCATCCGCCCCCGAGGACGGCACCGCATCCAGCACCTGCACGCCGGAGACGGCCACGTCACGACCGTTGACGTCAACGACGTCGGCGACGTCGCCGGGGCTCAGGCCAGTGGCCGGGAAGCGACCCGCTTCCAGGGAGACACCGACAACCTGCTTGCCCTCCCCAGGGAGGGGACCGTCAGCCACCTGGGAGGTGTCCAGCAGCTGCCCCTGGCTGACCTCCACCCGCGCCGTCTGGCCGATGACCTGCTCCGCCTGGTCAACGGGAACAAGGTTGCTCAGGTCGGAGGCGACCAGGGTGGTAGCCAGATCGTCCTTGGTGATGACCTGGCCGGCCTCAATGGTGCCTGCGGCAGCCAGCACCTCCGTGCGCTGGCCCATACGCAGGGCCAGGAGCCCGGCCAGCAGCGCACCTCCAAGGATGAGCAGCACGGCCAGCGCCGCCAGCGCCGGGCGCCGCTCGCGCGGGGCGGTGGGCAGGCGCGCCGCCCCGGCGCCCTGGCCAGCATGCACGGCCCCCGCACCCCGCCAGTCGCGCGCGAATCGACGCCGTCCTCGTCCGTCCTGGGGATGTGCCATGGGGAAGAACCTCTCGGTCGCCGCATAAGAACTGACAGCACCGTAACTCAGACGTGATTTTCGTGGAACAGACACAGATGTGACGATGAATATACTTTTGTCTCAGCCCATAGACTTGTCAGGCGTTGTCGCTCTGTGACATGGTGCCCGTGGTAACACGACCGCAGCTCGCCTTGGGCGAGCCGAGGCCCGTTACACCTCGCGCCCCGGTGGCGCCTGGCGGCGAGGTCGGGCAAGGGTGACGGCATCGTTGGCGACACTGGCAACGACGTTCGCCACCACCGGCCAGCCAGTACCAGCGCAGGGGCGCCTAGCCACAGACCGAGCAGCAATCACCGATGAGGAGCTTCTTGACATGTCTTTGCAGGCAGATCTCGACACGCTGGCAGCGCTCTACGACACCCTGAGCAACAACGTCCAGCTGTGCCACGACATCCAGACCACCACAGACTCCTCCCTGGCCTCCGCAGTGTGGGAGAGCCCCAACGCGGAGGCCTTCCGGGCTGCCTGGGAAGAGTTCAGGCCCAAGCTCATGGCCTTTGAGGACGCCCTGGCGGCGGGCGCCACGGACGTCGCCAACAACCACAACAACAACGCCGCAGCCAACGGCGTGACAGACGCCCGTCAGCTGGCACCAGTCGCACCCGTCGCCTGAGCCGTCCAGCACGGGGTCTCACCACGGGGGCAGGCTAGACGGACCGGGTGCGCTCCGGCCCAGGATGGGGTCCCGCCGCAGGCGGGGACAGGACCGGGCGCTGACGCTCCCGCCGCCCACCCCAGCCCAGCCTGAGCCGCCGGGGTCAAAACGGGTGGCGTCCGACCCTATTTAGAAGTAGACCCATTTAATGCTGCGTGGGTGAGTTAGGAAATCTCATGGGCATCGCGATAATTTCCCCCTTTGAAAATATGCATCATTGTTTTGTCTTATTATCATTTCGACTATAAGGTTGCCGCTTCGCGGCTCCGCGCGAGGACCGTTGCCGCGCCAGCACTGACCGACCTCCCCAGGGCACCACGTGGACCCCCAGCGGGGTCACCGTCGTCCTCGCCACCGGGTACGACCCCCGGCACCCGAAGATGTGCAACCTCGTCTCCGCACCAGCAGACAGCCCCAGCCGAGGCACCGCCCTCCTATGGCGAGAATCCCCGCCACAACGCCACGGTCAGACTGCTATGCTCGTCATTGGAGAAGCGATAGCGCACAAGGAGAAGACCATGGTCGGCTACCGGATCGATCGACAGCTGAGCGAACTCGGTGAGCACGTGCGGGGCTGGCGCATGGTCCTGGGGCTCACCGCTCAGCAGGTGTCGGAGCGCGCCGGCACCACGCGGGACACCTTGCGCAAGATCGAGACCGGGGACCCCTCGGTCAGCTTTGGCAAGGTCGCGCAGGTGCTGCGCGCCCTGGGGGTGCTTGACCAGGCCGTCGATGCGCTCGACCCGCTCAGCAGCGACATTGGCCGCCTGAGGGCGGGGAGCCTGACAAAGAGGCGGGCACGGTGACCACCATCGAGGTGCTCGCCGAGGAGGCCGGACGTACCCGGCTAGTTGGCCAGGCACACGTGACCCGCACCCGTGGCCGGGTCTCCACGACGTTTCTCTACCACCCCACCTACCTCGCCGACGGCGGCACGCTATCGACCCGTCGCTTCCGCTGGTAGCGGGCTCCCAGTACCACAACGGGCTCGTACCAGCCTTCGCTGACAGCGCCCCGGACCGGTGGGGCCGCAACCTCATTGAGAAGGCAGAGCGTACTCACGCCCGCGAGGTAGGGAAGGACCCCCAGGAGACTCGACGACCTCGACTTTCTCCTGGGGGTCAGTGACGACACGCGCCACGGCGCGCTCTGCTTTCGCTATCCCGGCCACAAGGACTTTCTCGGCAGGCCCTCACGCGTCCCACACCTCATCTCACTGCCGCAGCTGCTGGCGGCCTGTGACGACGTGGCCTCAGGTGACGACTCGTCAGCCGCCGTCAAGCAGCTCCTGGACACGGGGACCACGGGGCTGGGCGGCGCCGCCCGGCCAAAGGCGTCCGTGCGGCTGGAGGACGTCGCCAGCGCCGCACGGGCCTGCGCCATCCCGCCACCGGCATCCACCCACGTCGCCCCCGGCTCACAGCGCCGAGCCGGCGGAAGGCGCTGAGGGGGCCGAGCGCGCGGCCTCCCCCTCAGCCCGCAGGCTCAGTCCCGTCTCCCCCGGGAGCCGGTCCACCACCACGTCCTGGCCGTCAAGGACCTCACCGGCGAGGATCATACGGGCCAGGCGGTCCCCGATCTCACGCTGGACCAGACGGCGTAGCGGCCGCGCCCCGTAGGCCGGGTCGTAGCCTTCATCCGCCAGCCACGCCCGGGCGGCCTCGGTCACCCGCAGCGACAGGCGTCGGCTAGCCAGGCGCTCGCTCATGCGCTCCAGCTGGATGTCGACGATGCCCGCCAGCTCCTCCCGGGTCAGAGAGTCAAAGACGATCGTGTCGTCCAGCCGGTTGAGGAACTCCGGCTTGAAAGAGGCCTGCACCACGCTCATGACCTCGTTGCGCTTCTCCTGGGGAGACAGGATCGGGTCGATGAGGAACTGCGACCCCAGGTTCGAGGTGAGCACCAGGATGACGTTGCGGAAGTCCACCGTGCGCCCCTGGCCATCCGTCAGCCGCCCGTCGTCAAGGACCTGCAGGAGAATGTCGAAGACCTCCGAGTGGGCCTTCTCCACCTCGTCAAGCAGGACCACCGAGTAGGGGCGACGGCGCACGGCCTCGGTGAGCTGGCCGCCCTCCTCATAGCCCACGTACCCGGGGGGAGCACCCACCAGACGTGCCACGGAGTGCTTCTCAGAGTACTCCGACATGTCGATACGCACGACGGCGCGCTCGTCGTCGAAGAGGAACTCCGCCAAGGCCTTGGCCAGCTCGGTCTTGCCCACACCCGTGGGCCCCAGGAAGAGGAAGGAGCCGGTGGGGCGGTCGGGGTCGGACACGCCTGCCCTCGAACGCCGCACGGCGTCGGCCACCGCGGACACGGCGGCGTGCTGACCGATGAGGCGCCGCCCGATGACCTCCTCCATGGTGAGGAGCTTCTCCGTCTCCCCTTGAAGGAGACGCCCCACGGGGATGCCGGTCCAGGAGGCCACGACCTCGGCGATCTCGCCGGCCCCCACCTTCTCGGCGATCATCGGCTCGCTGGAGCCCGCCTGCTGCTGGGCGTCGTCGGCCTCGGCCTCCCGGATCTGGCGCTCCAGCCCTGGCATCTCGCCGTAGCGCAGACGACCCGCCTCTTCAAAGCGGCCCTCGCGCTCGGCCAGGTCCGCCCTGGTGCGCATCTCGTCCAGGGCAGCACGGAGCTCACCGACCTTGTTGTGCCCGGCCTTCTCTGCCTCCCAGCGTGCGTTGAGGGCAGTGAGCTGCTCGGTGGCGTCGGCCAGCTCGGCGCGCAGGCGCTCCAGGCGCTCCACAGCAGCCGGGTCCGCGTCGTCCTGGCCCACGGACTCGTCCAGGTAGGACTCCTCCATCCGCATCCGGTCTACCCGGCGGCGCAGCTCGTCAAGCTCGACGGGGCTGGAGTCCAGCTCCATGCGCAGGCGCGAGGCGGCCTCGTCTACCAGGTCAATGGCCTTGTCGGGCAGCTGGCGACCGGTGATGTAGCGGTCGGACAAGGTGGCTGCGGCCACGAGCGCCCCGTCGGAGACGGTTACCTGGTGATGGGCCTCGTACTTGGGGGCGATACCGCGCAGGATGGCGACGGTGTCCTCCACGCTGGGCTCACCGACAAAGACCTGCTGGAAGCGACGCTCCAGGGCGGGGTCCTTCTCGATGCGCTCACGGTACTCGTCCAGGGTGGTGGCACCCACCATCCGCAGCTCGCCGCGGGCCAGCATGGGCTTAAGCATGTTGCCCGCGTCCATGGCACTCTCGGAGCCTGCCCCCGCGCCCACCACGGTGTGCAGCTCGTCGATGAAGGTGATGACCTCGCCGTCAGAGTCCTTGATCTCCTTGAGCACCGCCTTGAGGCGCTCCTCGAACTCGCCGCGGTACCTGGCCCCGGCCACCATCCCGGACAGGTCCAGGGCGATGAGTCGCTTACCGGTAAGCGACTCGGGCACGTCCCCGGCGACGATGCGCTGGGCCAGCCCCTCGACGACGGCGGTCTTACCCACGCCGGGCTCGCCGATGAGGACGGGGTTGTTCTTGGTGCGTCGGCTCAGGACCTGGACCACGCGGCGGATCTCGGTGTCACGGCCGATGACGGGGTCCAGGCGGCCTTCCCGGGCCGCCTCAGTCAGGTCAGTCCCGTACTTCTCCAGGGTCTTGTAGGTGCCCTCCGGGTTGGCTGAGGTGACTCGTGAGTCCCCGCGCACCTGGGGCAGTGCCTCGCGCAGCGCCTGCGGGGTGGCCCCGGCGTCACGAAGCACCTTGGCGGTGGTCCCCGAGGTGCCGGGTGTCACCGTGCCTGCGGCGATGCCGATAAGAAGGTGCTCGGTAGAGACGTAGTCGTCCCCGAGGTCGCGCGCCTCGGTGCTGGCGGCGTCAAGGGCTGCCAGCAGGGCGCGGGAGGGATGGGGCTGGGCCACCGAGCTGCCGGAGGAGGCGGGCAGCTGGCTGAGGATGCGCCGGGTGGTGGCACCCACGCCCTGTCGCACGGCCGGGTCCGTGACGACAGCCTCCAGGAGCGCCGCCGCGACGCCGCCCTCCTGGGTGAGGAGCTCGATGAGCAGGTGGGCGGGCTCGATCTGGGGGTTACCCGCCGCCGCGGCAGCCTGCATGGCGCCCGCGATCGCCTCCTGGGACTTGGTGGTGTAGCTGGTGTCCATGGGGACCTCCTTGAGGACGTGTGGTGAGGATGTGTTGGTCCCGGCCTCGCGACCGGGAGAGCTCTGACCACCCCAACCCAATCAGAGTTGAGTCTATTCCGCTCAACCCTTGATTTCGATGTGGGACGCGTCCGCCTCAGCCGCGAAGCGGTCCCTCGCAAGATCACGTAGTGTTAACGAAACCCGACACACAGGAGGAATTCCCATGCGAGCACGTATCCGTACGGCATTGGCGGTCGGCGCCGTCAGCACCGCCCTGGCCCTGGCAGGCTGCGCCGGCAACAGCTCCGACGAGGAGACCACCGCAGCCGACGAGGAGACGACTGCGGCGCAGACCGAGGAGAGCACGGGCACCGAGGAGACCGCTGAGGGCTCCGAGGACTCTGCGGCGAGCGCGGACTCCACAGAGGACGCCGAGAGCCCCGAGGCAGTCATCCCCGAGGGCTACCAGGAGGTGGAGGCGCCCACGGCGGGAATCTCCCTGGCCGTGCCAGAGGGCTGGGAGGACGCCAAGGCCTACTCTGACGAGCAGCTTCAGGCCATCGCAGAGGCCCAGGGCAGCGACCTCGACACCTACCAGCAGATGCTCGCCGAGTTGGATCTTGCCTACCGGGCCGCTGAGCCGGACGAGAACGGCTTCGTGGAGAACGTCAACGTCGAGTCAGGGGTGTACTCCAACACTGAGACCCCCACCGAGGAGGAGGTCACCAGCTTCCTCGCACAGCAGGGCGCCGAGCTGGCCCAGTACGGGACCGTGGAGACACCTAACGGGGAGGCCGCCACCGGCGCCTACTCGATCCCGGACAACCCCGCCCAGGGCGAGGTCCTTATCGCCCCGACCAGCGACGGCGGCTACGCCGTCATCACCGTCACTACCTCAAGCGCTGAGCGCACCGAGGAGCTGGTCCAGGACATCGCTGGCAGCATCGGCTGACGCCTGCCCTGGCTCTCAGCTGACGCCCCGGCTCGGCACCATCTCGACGTCGGCGGCCACCGGGGAGGCATGCAGCACCAGCTGAGTTTGAGACACGCAGTTGGGGGTGGGGCACGGTGCACCGTGCCCCACCCCCAACTGCTGTACCCGCTGTCTGCACCCCCGCTGCCCCGGGGTCTGTCTGGCTGCCCCGGGGTCTGTCTGACGGCTGCTGCCCCGCACCGCCGCCCGGCAGTGCGGGGCAGCACTCACGCCCCCACAGCCCGAGGAGGCCACTCCTCCTGCCCGGGTGCCGGGACAGCGGCCCGGGGCCGCTCGCTGCGAGCCACGGCGGTGCGCAGGGCGACCTCGAAGGGGCCAGGACGTCCCGCGCGCTCCAGCAGCATGCAGATCACCACGGTGACCAGCCACACGGCGACAGCGATCAGACCTGCGGCAGCGGCGCCCACCTCAAGGCTGGTGCCCAGCACCGCGGGCACCACCACGAAGACGAGAAGGAAGAGGATCGTCTGGCTCAGGTAGGCCGTCATAGAGCGTCGCCCCACGGCCGAGGCCATGCGCCGCAAACCGTGCAGGCTCCCGTCAGGAGTGGGACCGCCCGCGTAGAGCGCCAAGAGGGCCAGCCAGCCCGCGGCACCGGCCAGGCCGCTCACGTAGGTCGCGGCCTCGTCCAGGAGGAAGGGCTGCGCCCACCCCGCAGCAACCAGCCCTGAGTGCAGTGCGCCCAGGATGCCGATCCCCATACCGCCAGCGGCCACGGCCGCGAGCCTGCTGCGGTGGCGCTCCGGGTGGGAGAGCAGGTCGGTGTCAGCCAGACGGGCACCGATAAAGGCCGCCGGGACCGCCATGGAGAAGAAGACGGCAGACACGGTGCTGCCAGCCCACACCAGGATATTGGTGATAAACCAGGGGATGCTCGCCAGGACGTCGGTGCCGGCCTGGGCCTCGGCGCTGTCCATGTCCACGCCCAGCTGCTCGAGCCCACCCGTCATGATCCAGCCCGAGTAGAGCATAATCAACGAGCACAGAACCGTGACAACCAGACCAACCACGAGCGCGCCCCTCCAGCGCTTGCGGGCCAGCCAGTCGGCGAAGATGACGGCGATGAGCCCGTAGGTGGCAATGATGTCACCAAAGAAGAAGATCCCGTGGACGGCACCGAACAGGATCATCCACCACCCGCGGCGGCGCACAAGACGACGCGCGTCAACCCTTGCCTGCTCCTGGGCCCACACAGCCTGTGCAGGCGTGGCCAGGTCAGGCTGGCCCCCAGTGACGGAGTCCAGATAGGTACGAGTACCGGAGGTGACCCGACGGTTGACCATGGTGACCAGGCCAAACCCGAAGAGCATGGCAAACAGCGGGTAGGAGCGGTGGTCGACCACCAGTGCCCGGACAAGGACCCACACGGAGTCCGCCGAGGACATCTGCCCGCCCTGGAGGCCCTGGGTACTGGGGTCCGGCTGACCAAAGACAGCCTCCGCCCAGATGGGGACATTGGCGACCGCGATAAGCAGCAGCATAACCCCGCGAGCCACGTCGGGCGCCGGATAGCGCACACCAGGCGTGAAGGATGTCGTTACTCTCATGCTCATCACCCTAGTGCGACCTCACCGGACACAGGTCCTCCTGCAGAAGGATGAGGTGCCCGGCGTGGTCCTCCCTAGGACTGAGGCCCGCGCAGCCAGCGAGTGTTGTTTTCCGTACGGATCACGGCGACGATGAACTCCAGGACCATGCGCGCGCCGAGGATGTGCAGGAAGGCGGGGATGAGCCCCAGGACCAGCGCCAGGAGGAAGGCCCCCGGGTTGAAGGCCGCGTGCGAGGCCGCGTAGGAGCCGTAGCCGTGGTAGCCGCCGTGAGAGCCTCCGCCAGAGGAGCCGATGGCGACCGCGCAGATGAGCCACGTGGCGACCACCATGACGATCCACAGGATGTAGACCACCCTGGCCCAGGTAAGGGTGACGTACCTGGTGAAGCTCATGTCAAACAGTGAGGCGAAGAAGCCTCCCGACCGCGCAACCGGGGCACCGTAGCCGGGGTAGGCCTGGCCGGACTGACCTGGCTGCTGCCCGGGAGCAGCGGCAGGCGTGGCGTAAGGGGCGGAAGGGCCAGAAGCCTGCGGGGCACCGTAGGTGCCCGCCCCCTGGACACCAGGCTCCGGCTGCTGCGGGGGCTGAGAGCCGGGGGCCTGCGGGGCGCTGCTCGCACCCGGCACGCCCTGGGCACCGACGTCCGGTTGCTGGTCGTGAGACGGGTTGCTGTCAGGCTGGTTGTCGTGGGGCTGGTCCGGGTTCGTCGGCTGAGTCATGACCAGAGGTCTCCTTGTTCCTGGCGATGTTCCTAGTGACGTTCTTGGCGGGGTTCTTCGAAATGTCCTTAACGACAGGGACCTCCACCTTACACGTCACTGTGGTCATGAAGCATTCCGCTCAGAGCCTTAGCTCAATACTGCTCACAGGGGTTGACGGCCCTCGGCGCCGCCGCCTCGGGGAGTCGAGCCTCTGCGGTCCCGGGGGCCACGAGGCACGACCTGGACCTCTCCGTCAGCCGCGGCGGCAAAGATCCGCTGCACGGCGGCCTCCCGCGCCCGGTACTGGGCGTTGTCCGCTTCCAGCGCCTCGACACGGGCCTCCAGCTCCAGGATGCGCCGGATCCCCTCCAGGTTGACCCCCTCCTGGCTGAGCGCCTGGATACGTCGCAGCCGCTCGACGTCACGGTGGGAGTAGCGTCGTCCCCTGCCCCGGGTACGCGCCGGGCTGACCAGTCCGAGGCGGTCGTACTGGCGCAGCGTCTGGGGGTGCATCCCCGCCAGGTCCGCAGCCACCGAGACCACGTAGACGGCCCGCTCCTGCGCGTCGCGGGCGAGGAAGCCGAGCCCCTGACCAGCACGGCGCCGGGCCGTCACCGAGAGGCCTCCTCCATGAGCGTGGCCCGTGGGTCCGTGTCTCCCATTGCCTCGTCAAAGGCCTCCAGCGCCTTGCGTGCCGCCCGTGACAGCTTCTTGGGGACCGCCACCTGGACAGTCACCAGCAGGTCCCCGGTCCTGCGCTCCGTGACCACTCCCTTACCTCTCAGGCGCAGCACGGTGCCCGAGGAGGTACCCGGCTTGATCCGGACCTTGGAGGTTCCCCCCTCCAGGAGCGGGACCTCCACGGTGGCCCCCAGCGCCGCCTCCGACAGGGTCACTGGCAAGTCCATCCGGAGGTTGGCGCTGTCAGTCGGGTCGATGGAATAGACAGGGTGGCGCTCCACCGTGATGGTCACCACCATGTCGCCATTCTCCCCGCCGCCCGGACCGGGACGCCCCTTGCCCCGCAGCCGGATCTTCTTGCCTGTCCGGACTCCGGCAGGGATACGGACGGTCATGGTGCGTCCGTCAGCGGTTAGCTCCACGGTGGTACCCGCCACCGCGTCACGCAGGCTCAAGGTGGCAGAGGTCAGGACGTCAGGCCCCTTGGTCGGCGATGGCCGGGAGCCGAAGCCCCCAAAGCCAAAGGAGCCGGGGCGCCCGCCCGAGCGCGTGGGGCTGGGAGCACCGCCGAACATGCGCAGCAGGTCGTCCAGGTCAGGCTGGCCCGCACCACCGGTCTCAAACCGGACGTTGCCGCCCTGGGCACCGAACATGGAGGATAGGATGTCCTCAAAGCCCCCCGCGCTGGCCCCGCCCGCGCCGGAGGTGAAGCGAGCGCCACCTCCCGCCATCGAGCGGATCGCGTCGTACTGCTGGCGCTCCTTGGGATCGGACAGCACCGCGTAGGCCTCTCCGACCTCCTTGAACTTCTCTGCAGCGACGGCGTCATCCGGGTTGCGGTCCGGGTGGTACTTCTTGGCAAGGGTCCGGTATGCCTTCTTGATCTGGGCGGAGTCGGCGTCCTTGCTCACGCCGAGGACCGCGTAGAAGTCCTTGGTCATCCAGTCCTGGCTGGCCATCGTCTCACCGCCTCCTCGTCCAGGTGAGTAGCTGGTATAAGTGTCTGGGGGCAGGCCCGCCCCGCTCGGCCTGGGGGCTGCGCGCGCTGAGGCGGCAGCCCCCAGGCCGGTGACGTGCAACCACCGGGGTGGCACCCAGGTCAGGCCGGGTTGGCGACCTGCACACGTGCCGCCCGTACCACGCGCTCCCCAAGGCGGTAGCCGGGCTGGAGCACCAGGACGATCGTGGGCTCGGTGACCTCCTCGGACTCCGTGGCCATGAGCGCCTCGTGGATGGTGGGGTCAAAGGGCTCGCCCTCGGCCCCGAACCGCTCCAGGGAGAACTTGTCCCTCAGGACCGCCTCCAGCTTGGTGGCCGTGGTCTCGAAGGTCCCAGTCAGGTCTCCGTGCTGGCGAGCCAACTCGACCTCGTCCAGGACCGGGATCAGCGCCTCCACGACCCCGGCCGCACCCGCCTGGCGGTGCCCGGCCGCGGCCTCGCGGGAGCGCCGCACAAAGCCCTGGTACTCCTGCTGGAGGTTGTAGAGGTCCGCACGCGCCCGGGCCAGGTCCTCGGCCGCCTGAGCAGCCTCGGCCCGAGCCTGGCTCAGGGGGTCGGGGTTCTCCTCCCCCTGCGGCACGTCCCCCTCCCCGGCACCTGGCGCCGCAGGCGCCTCCCCGGGAGCAGCCCCGTCCTGGAGACGGTCACGGACCTCCTCGGGGACCTCCTCGAAAGCGGACTCCACCGCCGCCTCCAGCTCGGGGTCGACCCCCTCGCCCTCAGGCACAGGACCGGCGGCACTCACTTGGAGTCCTCGTCGTCCACGATCTCCGCGTCCACGATGTCCTCGTCGTCTCCGGAGGTGCCTGCGGAGGCTCCCGCAGAGGCGGCCTCGCCCTCGCTGCCGGCGGCCTGGGCAGCGGCGTCAGCCGCGTAGAGCGCCTCCCCGACCTTCTGGGCGACAGTGTTCAGCTTCTCCTGAGCCGCCTTGACGGGCTCGATGTCCTCACCCTCCAGGGCCTTCTTCAGGTCCTCGACAGCACCGGAGACCTCGGAGCTGACGTCGTCGGGCAGCTTGTCCTTGTTGTCCTTGAGGAGCTTGTCGATGGAGTAGGCCTGCTGCTCAGCGGCGTTGCGGGTCTCGGCGTCCTCGCGCCGCTTCTTGTCCTCCTCGGCGTGGGCCTCAGCCTCCTTGACCATACGGTCGATGTCCTCCTTGGGCAGGGCCGAGCCTCCGGAGATGGTCATCGACTGCTCCTTGCCGGTACCACGGTCCTTGGCGGAGACGTGGACAATACCGTTGGCGTCGATGTCGAAGGAGACCTCGATCTGGGGGATGCCCCGGGGCGCCGGGGCGATGCCGGTCAGCTCGAAGGTGCCCAGCGGCTTGTTGTCACGGGCAAACTCACGCTCACCCTGGTAGACCTGGATGAGGACGGAGGGCTGGTTGTCCTCGGCGGTGGAGAACACCTCGCTGCGCTTGGTGGGGATGGCCGTGTTGCGCTCGATGAGCTTGGTCATGACCCCGCCCTTGGTCTCGATGCCCAGGCTGAGCGGCGTGACGTCGATCAGGAGCACGTCCTTGCGGTCGCCCTGGATGACACCGGCCTGCAGGGAGGCGCCCACGGCGACGACCTCGTCAGGGTTGACGCCCTTGTTGGGCTCCTTGCCGCCGGTCAGCTCGCGCACCACCTCGGTGACCGCGGGCATACGGGTCGAGCCTCCGACCAGGACCACGTGGTCGATCTCGGACAGGGAGACCCCGGCGTCCTTGATGACGTTGTGGAAAGGAACCTTGGTGCGCTCGATGAGGTCCGCAGTCATCTCCTCGAAGCGGGAGCGGGAGAGCCTCTCGTCCAGGTGGACAGGACCAGCCTCGCTCATGGACAGGTACTGCAGGTTGATGTCCGTGGAGGTCGCCGAGGACAGCTCCTTCTTGGCCTGCTCGGCCGCGTCACGCAGGCGCTGCATGGCGATCTTGTCCTTGGACAGGTCCACACCGCTCTTGGACTTCACCTGGCTGACCAGCCAGTCGACAATGCGGGCGTCCCAGTCGTCACCGCCCAGGCGGTTGTCGCCGTTGGTGGCACGCACCTGGATGGTGGAGAAGC
Organism: Actinomyces sp. 2119; assembly: GCF_003591215.1. NCBI lineage: Bacteria > Bacillati > Actinomycetota > Actinomycetes > Actinomycetales > Actinomycetaceae > Actinomyces > Actinomyces sp. 2119. Next base: position 418,062 of record NZ_QYRR01000002.1, on the reverse strand, counting down.
CGTCCTCGTCCTTGCCGACCTCCAGCAGGGAGACGTCGAAGGTTCCCCCACCCAGGTCGAAGACGAGGATGAGCTCGTCCTCCTTGCCCTTGTCCAGCCCGTAGGCCAGGGCAGCGGCAGTCGGCTCGTTGACGATACGGTCCACAGTCAGCCCGGCGATGGTCCCGGCCTCCTTGGTGGCCTGGCGCTCGGCGTCGTTGAAGTAGGCCGGAACAGTGATGACGGCGTTGGTTACGGACTCCCCCAGGTAGGACTCCGCGTCAGCCTTGAGCTTGGCCAGGATACGGGCGCTGATCTCCTGGGCGGTGTACTTCTTGTCGTCGATGGTGACGGACCAGTCCGTGCCCATGTGACGCTTGACCGAGGAGATGGTCCGGTCCACGTTGGTGACGGCCTGACGCTTGGCGACCTCACCGACCAGCACCTCGCCAGACTTGGAGAAGGCGACGACCGACGGAGTGGTGCGGCCGCCCTCAGCGTTAGGGATGATGGTGGGCTCGCCACCCTCCAGGATGGCAATCGCAGAGTTTGTGGTTCCCAGGTCGATACCGACGGCGCGTGCCATACGGGCTCTCCTTACTGTTCTTGTCGCGCCCTGGCCGGTACACGGCCCGTGGAGCCCAGTGGCTTCGCAGGACCGTGCAGCTGGTGCGCGGGGCGCTGAGGTCGGGTGAAGTTGTCAGCACGGGCCACCATGTCTGACGCAGAGCGTCAGCAGGTTGAGCCTCATGCGCTCATGATTGTTGTTGAGCATGGTCTTGTCAACATCATCTCTGAGTCTGCCCGACTCAACTCTAGGGCCGGGTGTTCTATTCCGCCTCGCAGAGCATGACGCCTCTCACTCCCGCAACCCCCGCACCTGGTTCTCCCCATCGCCTCGCTCGCGACCTCCTTCCCCGTCCTCCCCAACCTCCCCGGCCTCCCCGGCTCCGTCAGGATCTGCTACGGCCTCCTCCCCTCACAGCAGACGCACACGGTGAACCTACGGGCGGCACACACCTGAGCGTCAGGGTTGCGCCATGCACAACAGCCCGCACGGCCCCGACCCGGACACGCCCGACAGCGCTCCAGCCACCCCGCCAGAAGACACGCCGCAGGCAGCTCGGACCATCATCCGGGCACCCCGGAGGCACGCACGTCGCCGTTTCCTGCTGGGAGGTGCCGCCGCCCTGGGCCTGGTCGCCACAGGGGCCAGCACCTGGGCTCTCAACCGCTTTGTCATCGATCACGTCGAAGTGGACGACGTCGCCGCCTACGAGGCGCGCAACAGCTCGGTCACCTCCTCCGGAGCCTCTGTGAACGCCGAGTCCGTCAGCGTGACCGAGACCGGCTACTCCTCCTCCGCCACCAGCATTGAGACCCACCAGGTCACCACCGGGTCCGGGGCGCAGGCGGTCACCTACTACGTCGCCGACGTCAGCCTGTCCCACGCCACTACCCTGCGCAGCGCCTTCGCCAAGAACTCCTACGGCACCAACATCACCGCCAGGCCCAGCGAGATCGCTGCTCAGCACAACGCCGTCCTGGCGGTCAACGGAGACTACTACGGCTTCCGCACCGACGGGATCCTCATCCGCAACGGCACCGTCTACCGTGACAGCGGCGCGCGTGACGGCATGGTCTTCTACACCGACGGCCGCGCCGAGGTCTATGACGAGACCAGTACCGACGCCCAGACGCTCCTGGCCGCGGGGGCGTGGAACACGCTGTCCTTCGGTCCCGCCCTGGTCAAGGACGCCGCGGTCCTGCCGGGTATCGACTCCGTCGAGGTGGACACCAACGTCGGCAACCACTCCATCCAGGGCGAGCAGCCCCGCACGGCAGTGGGGTGGGTAGGGACCAACCACCTCGTGCTCGTCGTGGTGGACGGCAGGGACCGAGGCTACTCCCGCGGAGTCACCATGACCGAACTCGCCCAGATCATGGTGGACCTGGGGTGCCAGGCCGCCTACAACCTCGACGGAGGAGGCTCGTCCACCCTGTACCTCAACGGCTCGGTCCTCAACCGGCCCTCCAACGGAGGGGAGAGAGCCACCTCGGACATCCTCTACATCGCCAACGGCTCATGACATGGCTGCGACAACCATGACGACAACCACGCCGGCCCTGGTCCCCACGTCCCCGTGTACCACCCCACGTACCAGCCCCCAGCAGGCGGCGGCAGGTCTGCCTGCGGCCTCCCCCCAGCCGGGCCAACACCCCCGCCTCCAGGACCCACAGCGGGACCCGCGCCCGGAGGGAGAGCAGACCCCGGTAGCCACTCTGGTAGTCCTGATCCCCGCCTACCGTCCGGACCGCCGCCTCCCCGACCTGGTGCGTCAGGTGCTCCACAGGTGCTCCGGCTGCGCGGTCCTCGTCGTGGACGACGGGTCCGGCCCCGACTACGCCGAGGTCTTTGCCACCGTCCGGTCCCATGGCGCCCACGTCGTCACCCTGGCGCGTAACCGGGGCAAGGGCGAGGCCCTGCGCAGCGGACTGGCACGAGCCTGCGACCTGTGGCCCCAGGCGGACGTCGTGTGCGCCGACGCCGACGGCCAGCACAAGCCAGAGGACATTGCCGACGTGGCCTCGCGTGTACGCCACAGCAGGCACATGACCCTGGGGGTACGCCGGTTCCGTGGGCCGGTCCCCCTGCGCAGCCGGGTCGGCAACACCGTGACCTCCCTGCTGCTTCGTGCCGTTACCGGGTGGAGGCTGCACGACACCCAGACCGGCCTACGCGGCTACCCGGCAGGACAGCTGGCCTGGCTTCAGCAGGTCGGCGGCAACAGGTACGAGTACGAGCTGGCCTTGCTACTGCGAGCGCACAGGCTAGGCCTGGACGTGGAGCAGGTGGAGATCGCCACCGTCTACGAGCCGGGAAACACCTCCAGCCACTTCAGGCCGCTGCGTGACTCGTTCAGGGTCTACGCACCGCTTCTGGCCTTCACGGCCACGTCCCTGGCGGGGTTTTGTATCGACTGGCTAGTGGTCGTGGTGCTTCACGCGCTGACCGGCCGCCTCCTGGGACCGGTGGTAGCGGCGCGCCTGATCAGCGCTACCGCGAACTACCTCATGAACCGTCGGGTCTTCGGGGCCGGGCAGGCAACGACGAGAAGCACCGTGGCGCGCTACGCCGTCCTGGCCTGCAGCCTTGTCGCCGCCAGCTACCTGCTGCTGCTCGCCCTGACCGGGATCGGGATACCTCTGGGCCTGGCCAAGGTCCTTACGGACAGCACTGTCTACGTCACCAGCTACCTGGCTCAGCGTCACCTGGTCTTCGGACACCCTCCGACCGGAGGCGCTCCGCGACAGCCGGGGCACGTACGGAGAAAAGAGTCTGCAACAAGCATGCGTCAATGAGGTCTCAGGGTTCTGTATCCCTGTAGTGCCCTGTCATCCAGGTATCCGGAAGCAGACAACGAGCTTGCCTGGACACACCTCATCCCTATAAGAATTCGGGCATGACAAGACGTTCTCCCATGCGCCTGCGCTGCACCGCGGCCTTACTCCTTGCCTCTGCGGCGCTGCTTCTCACCTCCTGCGACGCTCACATCACCATGACGATCGACGGGGACAAGGACACAGTTCGCTCCTCGGTCGTGGTGTGGGACAGCGCGCTGTCGGAGACGGACTGCTCGGCGGAAGGAATGTCCGACATGCTGGGCGCCACCGCCCCCCTCCCTGACACTGCCGAGGAGACGGCCTTCACCTGGACCGACCACCAGGGCCAGCCCGCCTGCCAGATCACCAGCGCTGACGTCCCCCTGGATGAGATGGACGCCAGCACGACGGTGTCTCACGAGGAGGGCAGCTACGTCGTCGAGCTCGACCGCGGGACAACCTCTCGGGAGACCATCGAGTCGTTCTACGGACCTATGGACGTCAGCCTCACCATTACCTTCCCGGGAGAGGTGACTGAGGCCTCCGGGAACGCTGAGATCGACGGGAGCTCAGTCACCTGGTCGGACGTCCTTGAGGAGGAGGGCACGCTGCGCGCCCAGGCCGAGGACTCCTCGTTCTCGCCACTGCCGTGGGTGGCTCTGGGCGGGGTAGCGCTCCTGGCCGTGGTCGGGGCCGTGACCACCACCATCCTCCTACGCCGTAGAAGGAGGCATCGGGCAGCGCCAGCCAGCCCGGAGCCGCCCGCAACGGGGACGGCACCCTCCGCACAGCCTGGCCCGCCACCTCTCCAACAGCCTGCTGCCAACCAGGACCAGCAGCCGCCTGCTCAGCCGCAGCAGCCTCACCAGTACACGAGCCAGGAGTGACGGGCGTCCTTCTGGTAGGCCGCCCGCTTCCAGAGGCGGCCTACCAGAAGGAGGGCGCCCACCAGGCCGTCGCCACTATGGTGGCAGTGACAGCAGCCAGAGGAGCGCTCAAAGGCCGGGGAGCGCGTTGAGGGGGCCGGCCCGGGCCTGGGCCTGGGCGTGACGAGGAACTCCCAGGACCTCCACCGGTACCGTGACACTCACGGTCACGTCCTCCCCCTTGACAGTGCACTCACCCAACCGGGCACCGTTGGCCCCCGCCACCCGCTGGGCCGCGTCGCAGGGATCTCCCGGCGCAGTCACCGAGGAGACGACCGTGGCACCTGCGAGCGCCGAGAGGTCGGCAGCCGTCCGCGCCCGGCCCGAGGCCGCCTGGGCCTGGGCGAGACCGATGACGCCAAGAGCCAGGACCAGAAGCACCCCCACCACCCCCAGCGCCGTCACGGTCCCCGCCCCGCGGTCGTCCTCGTAGACCCGGCGCGACGCCACGGACCGCAGAGGTTCCTGCCAGCGCCTCCACCAGTACCTCCACCGGCACTCCCGCTGCGGTCCCGGCCGGGGCACTGGAGGAGGCTGCCTGTGCCTCCCGGGCTCCTGCCTTCCGAGGACTCCTACGGCTGCCCTCACGGAACACCCGGTTCCGTGTAGGCGCAGGCCCGGGAGGTGACTGTCAGCCCCAGGACCGAGAACGGCCCGGACACGGGCCGGGAGGCGGTGACACACGTCAGCTCACCGGTCTCGACACGCAGGCTCACCCTGTCCGCTACGGCCTGGGCCGGGCCCTCCACGTCCTGGGCACCCACGGCGGCCTGGCGGGCCGCGGTCCGGGCGGCGTCGGCCACCCGCATCTGGGCCAGGCCGGCGCTCACCGCGGACAGGGTCAGGAGCAGCACAAGAAGGACAGCAGGCAGGGACACTGCCAGCTCGGCAGTCACCATGCCCCGCTCTTCCCGCCACCTCGGGACCTGCCTCCCTGCCTGCTCCCGGGGCCGGAGGACCCCGGGGCCGGTCTCCCTGGGGATGAAGCCACACATCGCATCAGCCCACGGACAGGGCCGACTCGATCAGGGCCTGCAGCGCCCCGGTGAGGCTACCGGAGCGGATCAGGGCCAGGAGCAGGCCTGCGAAGGCGGCAGCCGCCAAGGTGCCGACGGCGTACTCGGCAGTCGCCATGCCTTCCTCGCCATGCCTGCTCCCCCTCATGACAAGAGCCCGAGGGGCTGACTGGCTCAGCCCGGGCCGAGTCAGAATGAGGCACGCCCATAACGTGCCCAGCGTCCTGCGCATACAGTCCTCCTTAGGTGCTTGGGGCGCGGTCGGGGCGCCCCGCGGGCACCGTGCCCGCTTCTCCAGGCTGAGCGCATCGAAGGACGTCGTCCCTGCGCCGCCGTCGGCCCTGTGGAGGCTGCCCGCACGCACGCACCTGTGGTTCCCGGGACGCCCCGCGACACCGCGAGGAAGCAGCTCCTGCGGCAGGAACGACACCGGGCTTCTCAGACAGGCCCCCCGACAGGATGCTGACCGGCACCTCGACGCCCTGCCGCTGCCTGCCGCGCCAGCCAGCGGTCCACGGCGTCGTAGAAGGCGCTGGGGCAGGAACGCCGTACCTGGTGCCCCGCCCCGGGGACAAGGACGGTCTCCACCCACGGACTGGCTATGGCCTCCACCACCGCCAGCCCCTCCCGCCCCACACGGGCGCTTCCCGGGCGGTCTCCTGTCACCAGCAGGGTCGGCACCCTCAGCGCCGCAACCGCCTCCCGCCACGGCAGCGCCGGGGCCACCACCCCGCTGAGAAGAAACGCCGGGTCACATCGCTGGGACGCCCAGACCGAGGGCAGGACCTCTGCGTCGGGCAGCACCTGGGCACCGCGAGCCACCCCCGCCGCCGGGTCCGCAGCCTCGGCAGCACGCGCACGCTCCCGGGCGGCCCCCCGGACGGCCAGCTCCTCGGGGGTGCGCGTGCCGTAGAGGGCAGGGTCCTCCAGGACCACCCCCGCTACCTTCCCAGGACAGCGCACCGCCACCGCCATCGCCGTAGCCGCACCCATGGAGTGCCCGACCAGCACCGGCGCGCCGCCCCGGAAGCCAGCAGCCCCCTGCCCGTCCTCGGGTACGCCCCCGCCGACAAGAGCGGCCTGCGTCCCAGGTCCGCAGGAGTCTCGCAGCTCGTCGAGGACGCCGACGACGTCCTCGACGAGGACCTCCCCCGCCCGGGCCAGGTCCCCCTGCGTCCACCGGGGTGACAGCCCATGGCCGCGGGCATCGACAGCCACCACCCGGTAGCCCAGCCCCGCCCAGTGCTCAATCGCGTCAGCCAGCGAGACAGCCGATCCGGTGACACCGTGCAGGAGAAGGAGGACCGGGCCATCGGCCGGACCGGACACGACACGTGCAAGACAGCTCATGACTCCATCCTCCTTCACCGAGCACAGCCCAGCACGAGGGAGGGGCTACAGCACGGCCGACAGCAAGCGGCAGACGTTGTCCACGTAGCGACGGTACCAGGGCTCACGCGCCCACTCCTGGGCCGTCAGCTCGGAGGAGACGCGGCGGTAGCGCTCGTCGTTGGCCCGCAGCAGGTCGTCCATGTCCCCGCCGAAGGCAAGGAGCATCACCTCGTAGTTCAGCGCGAAGGAGCGGTAGTCCATGTTGGAGGAACCGATCACCCCCACCTCGTCGTCCACCGTCATGTACTTGGCGTGCAGCACCGTGGGAGCCGGGTACCTGTAGATCCTCACCCCTGCGGCCAGCAGCATCCCGTAGTAGGAGCGCTGGGCGTGGTTGACGACGAACTGGTCAGACTCCTTGCCCACGAACAGCTCCACCTCGACTCCCCGGTAAGCCGCAGAAGTCATGGCCGCCAGCAGGGCCTCGTCAGGTATGAAGTAGGGGCTGGTGATGGACACCCGGTGCCGTGCCCCGTGGATGAGTCCGAGGAACATCCGCAGGTTAGGCTGGGTGGGGTACCCGGGCCCCGAGGGGACCAGCTGCATGGCATTGACGACCGCACCTGGCCGCCCCGGACGAGATGCCGGTGCACCAACCAGCGGGCCCGCCCCCCCGCGTGACGCGGAGCTCGGGGCCTGGTCGCTAAAGGCCATCTCCAGCTCTGCCAGCTGCTCGTCGGCCTCAAAGTACCAGTCCATCGCGAAGACAGCCTGGGCCTCCTGGACGATCTCACCGGTGACCTCGACCGACAGGTCGGCCCAGGTGCGCCCTGACCACCGGTTGCGCCGCAGCCGGTAGGTCGGGTCGATGACGTTGTGCGAGCCCACGAAGGCGCGCTCGCCGTCGACAACCAGGATCTTGCGATGGTTACGCAGATCCGGACGACGCCATCTGCCCCGCAGCGGCAGCAGCGGCATCATGAGGTGCCAGTGGATACCCGCGTCGCTCAGACGCTGGCCCAGGCTCCTCCACCCCGGGTACTTGCGGCTGCCCAGGTGGTCCAGGAGGAGCCGCACCGTCACCCCGCGCGAGGCTGCCCGCTCCAGCGCTGCGAAGAAGCCATCCGTGACCTCGTCCCAGCTCATGATGTAGAACTCGACGTGGACGTAGGAGGTGGCGGCATCGACGGCACGCGCCATCTGCTCGTAGGTGCTGACCGCGTCAGTGTGGACAGCGACTACCTCACCGGTCACGCACGGCAGCCCTGTCAGCTCGCGGTTCATACGCAGCACTCCCGCCACGGCGCTGCTGGGAAGCGCGTCGGCTGGCACGTCCGGGACGGAGCGGGTATACCTCAGGGCGACCTCATTGACAGCGTTCTGCTGCTCCAGCCGCTTGCCGCGCACCCACGGGCTGCCGATAAGCAGGTACAGAGGAAAACCCACGACAGGAAGCAGAAAGATCAGCAGCAGCCACGCTGTCGAGGACGACGGACGCCGGTTCTCTGGCACCACCCCCAGCGCGACCACCTTAATGAGGTACTCCACGACCACCCAGGACGTGGCGGCCCAGGTAGCCTGCGAGAGCAGCGGCAGTGTCATGGCCGCATAGTCTCACGAGGTCGGCGAGGCACGAAGCACCGGTGCGTACGGGACGCTCCCGCCGCGTGCACGCGTGCTCCGGTACGGCCTGACCGCCCTGCTATCCCTCCCGGCTCCCCGCCTGCAGGAACCGGCAGCACAGGCACCGCAGATACTGTCCAGGACACACTGTCCAGGACACGGCGAGGGCCCGTTCCCGGTATGGACCAACCGGGGACGGGCCCTTCGCATCGAGGTCGCTTACCGGTTCCCATTCGGCAGCGGGTCCTCCTTCGCTGGGACGCCCAGGCACATTCCCTTGGCTGTGGCCCGGACTCGGTGACAACCGGTCAGCAGTACTCCCCAGTACCTCGCGGCAGCCCCCGTCCAGCGGTGAGTAAAACTCTGCCGACATTCCCTGAAAGAATACTTAAAGGAACACTGAATATAGCCTGAAAAAGGGGCATCAAAACGGTGACGCCCTGCAACAAAACGATATCCATCAATATCGGCGACAAGAATGACGCTCTTATAAGCGCCCTCACTATGTGCGCTCGCACCAAGAGACCCGAACCCCACCACTGCCGGCTGTCCCGGCGCGCCACCGCAGCGTCTACCGGGCCGGGTGACAGACCAGCCACAGGTCACAGACCCGCCTCACCAGGCCCCGCCTCAGGGACGCCGACGCGCCGCCCGCAGCGGTTCAGGAGGACCTGGACGGTGTCGGGTCACCAAAGAACGTACGAAAGTACCCGTAGAAGTTCCAGTTTCCCCAGGAGGTACAGCCGTCACCGCCGACAGACACCGCCTCGTTCGGCTGGAAGGGAGTGTAGTTGTACAGACCGGCCGTCGCCTGGTTGGCGACTGTCAACCGCGCGGAACCGCATTCAGCCTGCGGGGAGTACGAGACCTCGGCGGGCACACCCGCTACCACGTCGTATCCCCCGGGGTCCAGACGGTAGCGCTGGAACTGGGAAGCGGCCCCGTAGAGCTGAAGGAAGAAGCCGGACCACTGTCCGTCGCAGTCGGCGCCGTCGGGACAGCCGTAGCCCGCAGCGGCCTCGTAGTCACGTGCGCTGAGAGAGGCACCGGAGGCCGTCAACAGCCCCTGCTCCTTATGGACAAGAACCAGCAGGACCTGCGGGTTGACGTCACAGGCCCGGGCCACCTCCCACACCACCAGGGCCGCGCTGCCGCCTGAGGAGGCCGATACTGGGCGAGGACACCAGGACGACGGCTCCCGGTGCTCGATCTCGAAGGTAGCCTGCGCCAGGCACGGTGTCCCGTCCAGACCCGGCACGCAGCCGCTGTTGACCTCCGAGACGAAGGCCTCGACCTGGGCCAGGGACATCGCCTCGGAGTCGTAGAAGACCTCGTCGTCAATAAGTCGAGTGGCGTCAAAGCCCTCTGTGTCCGGGACAACCGGAGCGGGCCCGCCCGCCGGCTCCTGGCCCAGACCCACCTCCTCACGCCCCGCCAGCCGCAGCACGAGCAGCGCCACGAGGACCGTGACAAGAAAGGCACCGACCACGATCCCCAGCGGGCTGTGCACGAGCCCACCGGACCCGCGAGCCCCCCGGGACGGGCCGCGCCGGGAGGGCCGTCGGCGGTGCACCGCGCCCTGGCGTGAGGCGCGCAGCCGTCGCGGCTGGCGTGAGGAGCCCGCGCCGCGGGCCGTGCGGCGGGCCCGCGGGCGCGAGCTTGTGGAGGAGTGGGACATCGGCAGTATGCTGTCACACCAAGTGCGCCGAGGAACAGGGTGCAGCCGGGCAGAACAAGGGGAAGGGCGGGACGTAACAGGACGGCAGGTCGAGGTGGCATGACCAGGGCCTGGCCTCTCAGGCGCTTGGAACAAGCAGCGATAGCCACCGGGGCGGGGACCCCGTCGGCCCCGGGCCAGCCCACCGGCTAGACTTTGGTCCGTGCACGCCCCCGACGCCCTGACACTGGCACGACGCCTGATGGAGACCTACGGGGTGGGCGACTGGGAGCTAGGCCTGGACCGCGCCAGGCGTCGCGCCGGTCAGACCGACCACTCCCGCCGTCGTATCACCCTGAGCCGCCACCTCATGACCCTCTACTCGGAGGCGGAGGTCCGCGAGACCGTCCTGCACGAGATCGCCCACGCCATCGTGGGCGCCCACCACGGCCACGACGCCGTCTGGCAGGCCCAGGCCCGCAGGATAGGCGCCTCCGGGAAGCGGCTCGTCGCTCCACAGGCACCACGGCTGCGCGGCTCCTGGGTGGGGACGTGTCCCGCAGGCCACGAGGTGGACCGGATGCGGCGCCCGAGCACACCGCTGTCGTGCTCACAGTGCTCGCGCCACTTCAGCCTGAGGCACCTGCTGACCTGGACCGTAGACGGGGCGCCGGTAGCACACGAGGAGATCGGCGAGCGCTACGCCCGGCTCCTGGCCCAGGCCCGCCACCAGCCCACCGCTCCAGCGGGCAGCCCGGCAGGTAGGCACTGACCCCGCCCTGACGTGCGCGGGCGCAGCCTCTACACTGACTCGGGTCGCTTCCCGGGCAGGGTCCCGGGAGGCGAGCCCGGGCCATGTCCTTGAGTCATGCCCTCGGGCCATGTTCCCAGACCACGACGAGCCGCCCGCCGGGAACCCACCCGGCTGCGGCAGAAGGAGCCTCCATGATTGTCACTACCACCCCTACGGTCGAGGGCTACCCTGTCACCCAGTACCTGCGCGTGGTGTGCGGGGAGACCATCGCGGGAGTCAACATGTTCAAGGACTTTGCTGCGGGAATCCGCAACATGGTGGGAGGCCGCTCTCAGTCCTACGAGAACGAGCTCCTCCAGGCCCGTGAGACCGCGCTGGCCGAGATGGTGCAGCGCGCCCAGGAGCTCGGTGCCGAGGGCGTCGTCGGGGTGGACATCGACTACGAGACGCTGGGCAGCGACAACGGCATGCTCATGGTGACGGCCTCGGGCACCGCCGTGCGCTTCTCCGCACCCCGCTGACCAGCCGGTCCGGTAGCATCTGCCCCCTGCTGCCCGCCCCGCTGGGAACGGCAACCACCCCTGCGGGCGGCGGCAGGCCCCTCAGGCAGCGGTCGAGGCACGGACCACGAGGGCCGGGGCAAAGACCTCGTGCCTGTCCCCCTCCTGGGACAGCAGCATCTGCGCTGCCGCCGCGCCCATCTGGCGCATCTGCTGGTTCACGCTGGTCAGAGGGGTGATCAGCTGGGAGGCCACAGGGATGTCGTCATAGCCCACGACAGCAACGTCGCCGGGGATGCCCAGCCCGCGGCGGCGGATCTCCCGCATCGCCCCAATGGCCATCTGGTCGTTGGCACAAAAGAGGGCGGACGGGGCCGGACGGGAGTCCAGGAGCCGCGCGGCGCCCACGGCGCCGGCGTCAGCGGTGAAGCTCTTCCCGTCCACCACAGGCTCCACCTCCACCAGCACGTCGTCCTGATCCAGCCCTGCGGCACCGAGCGCGGCCAGCACCCCCTGGCGACGCTCGGCCGACTGCCTCATGACGGACGGGCCGTTGACGAAGCCGATACGCCGGTGACCCCGGTCAAGCAGGTGGGTGACCGCCGACCGAGCGCCAGCGACGTCGTCCCCGCTGACGGTAGAGACCCCCTCCACCGGCGGATGGTCCAGGAGGACGACCCGTATCCGCCGCGCGCTGAGAATCCCCAGGTTGTCCACGGTCGAGGCCGCAGGGGTGATGATGACGCCGCGCACGTCCATCCCAGCCAGCAGGCGCATGACGTCAAGTTCACGCCCGGGGTCGGCGTCGGAGGAGCACAGCATGGGAACGCAGCCGTCCTCACGCAGGCGGTCCTCGATCCCCCGGGCCGCCTCGGTGTAGAAGGGGTTGGAGACGTCGTGGACAATAACCCCCACGGCGAAGGAGGATCCCGCCCGTAGCCCCCGTGCCGTCTGTGAGCGCACGAAGCCCAGCTCCACGATGGCGGACTCCACCCGCTCACGCGTTGCAGTCGCCACACGCTCGGGGTGGTTGAGGACGTGGGAGACGGTCCCCACGGAGACGTCGGCGAGCCTGGCGACATCTCGGACAGAGGGGCGGGAGGCAGGCATCGGCACTCTCTGGGTCAGTTGCGGTCTGTGGGGCGCTACCGGGCAGAGTCTGCCTGACAAAAGCAGCCAGTGCCAACCGGGCCGGGTCGCGCGCGGCAACAACGTCCCGGCAGGACCGCGATGCCGCCGAGCATGTCGTCCCGCCCACCTGGCCTGCCTGGCGCCGACCCCGTCAGCCCACCCTGACCGGCACCCCGCCTGCCCGCGCCTGCCCGCCCGTCGACGCCGTCAGATATGCAGCCTGCCGGAGGTGTCCACCACCTGAACAACTCCTCCCAGCAGTCTCCCCCGTTCCCCGCCCAGGGTGTCTCGTCTCAAGGTGGGCGGAAGCGACCTTGCCACGACGAAAGGAGAGTGCTAACGTTGGTTGAAACGATTCACACCTATCTGCCTCCCCCGGGCTACCAACCGGGCGTCCCGCTGCCCGGCTAGCGGCCTGCGGGCTGGCGACCCGCCGACGACGAACAAGGACGTTCCATGACCGGCTCCACCACGCTTGTCCCCCGCTACTCGTACCTGCCGCCAGCAAGGAGGCCCCGGCCATGGCGCGCAGACCGCTGACCGGCTGGAAGGCCACCGCCGCCGTCTCCATGTCGAACTACATCGACTCCGGCTCCATCATTGCCATCGCCACCTCGTTGACCTTCTGGAGGCAGGCCTACTTCCCCGACGACGACGGCACCGTCGCCGGGCTCCTGGCCGCCTTCAGCGCCAACGCCTTCGGCGCCGCCATCGGCGCCCTCATCGGCGGGCCGCTGTGCGACAAGTACGGGCGCAAGTTCATCTACACCTATGACCTGCTGCTCTACGCCCTGGGCGGGATCATTGTGGCCCTCACGGCGAACCTGCCCATGCTGTTTACCGGGTTCGTCATCATCGGCCTGGCAGTGGGGGCCTCCGTCCCCGCGGGCTGGACCTACATCGCCGAGCTCGCGCCCACCAACCAGCGAGGCAAGCACATCGGCGCCACCCAACTGGCCTGGTCCTTCGGTCCCTTCCTGGGGTTCGGCCTGGCTGCTGCGCTCACCCCCTTGGGGCTGCTCGGCTCCCGCCTGGTGTTTGCCCACCTGGTGGTCATCGCCCTGGCTACCTGGTGGATCCGCCGTGGCCTGGAGGAGTCCGGGACCTGGCAGACCGCCAAGGGCGGGGCCCAGGCCAGGCCGCCGTCCATGTGGCAGGCCTTCCGCAAGCTCTTCTCCCGGCGGGTCAACATCACCGCCCTGGTCTTCCTGGCCGTCATCTACACCTGCTGGAACCAGGCCGCCAGCCAGAACGGCATCTTCCTGCCCACCATCCTGGACTCCATGGGCTACGAGACCCTCCAGACCGACCTGTTCTCCATGCTGTCCTGGGGCTTCGTCATCGTCTCCACCCTGGTCTTCATGCAGCTGGTGGACCGCGTGCCCTACCGGTGGCACTACCTGGCCGGGGGCGCCCTGGCACTCGTGTCCTGGGTGGTCCTGGTCTTCGGCCCCTCCGACGCCGCGTGGACCGCCTTCGGCTACACGATCATCTGGGGGCTGTCAGCCGGTCCGTCGGCGCAGGCGTTCTACTCGGTGTGGTCACCCGAGCTCTTCGCCACCCCCTACCGCTCGGGCGCCCAGGGCATCGTCTTCTTCGTCGTCCGCCTGGCCTCCGGCCTCATCTCCCTCATCTTCCCCGTCATCCTGGCCCGGGAGAACGGGCTGGTGATCGACGGCCTCATTCTCATCGGATTCCTCGTGGTGGCCACGGTCGTAGGCACCGTCGGCGCGCCCCGGACCCAGGGACGCTCGCTGGAGGACATCGAGCTGGAGCGCTACGGGGAGCACGTCACCAACGAGAACGCCTGACAGGCCCCTCCCGACCCACCATGACCCTCCAGCCCCGGCACGCGATCAGGCCCTCCTCGTCATCCCCAGCCCAGTCGTCCGGGAGCTCCAGCCCCGGCACGCGAGCAGGCCTGTCTCCGGGATGACCCGCCCAGGAGCGGTCAGACCGACAGGTCCACAGCCCTCCCGGGCAACCGCCCTCCACATCACCGCCCCCACCCCCGACAACCCGCACCGTCAGAGACCCAGAGAAGACACAGAGAAGACACAGAGATCAGGAGAGACCCATGCCGTCCACCACCCCCTCACTGAGCGACCTCAGCGCAGAGGCCCTCAGCCTGCTTCAGACCCAGACCATCGAGCTGCCCAGCTGGGCCTTCGGCAACTCAGGCACCCGGTTCCGGGTCTTCACTACCGCCGGGGTTCCGCGCGACCCCTACGAGAAGATCGACGACGTCGCCCAGGTCCACCGCCTCACCGGCGTCACCCCTCGCGTGTCCCTGCACATCCCCTGGGACAGGGTCGAGGACTACGAGGCGCTGCGCGCCCATGCCGAGAACCAGGGCGTGACCATCGGCACCATCAACTCCAACGTCTTCCAGGACGAGGACTACAAGCTCGGCTCCCTGGCCAACCCGGACGAGAGGATCCGCCGCAAGGCGGTGGCCCACCACCTGGAGTGCATCGACGTCATGCGCGCCACCGGCTCCCCCACCCTCAAGATCTGGCTGGCCGACGGCACCAACTACCCCGGTCAGGACTCCATCCGCGCCCGCCAGGACCGCCTGGCCGAGGCCCTGTCAGAGATCTACGCCGCCCTGGACGAGGACCAGCAGCTGGTCCTGGAGTACAAGCTCTTCGAGCCGTCCTTCTACCACACCGACGTACCGGACTGGGGGACGAGCCTCGTGCACTGCCTGGCGCTGGGTGAGCGCGCCAAGGTGGTCCTGGACACCGGCCACCACGCCCCGGGCACCAACATCGAGTTCATCGTCGCCCAGCTGCTGCGACTGGGCCGCCTGGGCGCCTTCGACTTCAACTCCCGCTTCTACGCCGACGACGACCTCATCGTAGGCGCGGCCGACCCCTTCCAGCTGTTCCGCATCATGCACGAGATCGTCTCCGCCGGGGCACTGGCCCCCGACTCCGGTGTGGGCTTCATGCTGGACCAGTGCCACAACCTGGAAGAGAAGATCCCCGGGGAGATCCGCTCGGCCCTCAACGTCCAGGAGGCCACCGCCAAGGCCCTCCTGGTGGACCGGGAGGCGCTGGCAGCCGCGCAGGCCAGCGGTGACGTCCTGAGCGCCAACGCGGTGCTCATGGACGCCTACAGCACCGACGTGCGCCCGCTGCTGGCCGAGCTGCGCGAGTCCCAGGGTCTGGCGCCCGACCCCATGGAGGCCTTCCTGGGCTCTGGCTACCTGGAGAAGATTCGCGCCGAGCGCGTGGGTGGCACCGCCGCCGGCTGGGGCGCCTGAGGAGGGAGCCGACCATGCCAGCCATGACCAGCGCCCAGCCCGTCCACGTCGCAGCCGTTGACCTGGGCGCCTCCTCCGGACGTGTCATCGTGGGCACCCTTGAGGACGGGCGTGTCCACCTGACCGAGACCCGCCGCTTCCTCAACGGCCCGGTGCCCTTGCCCACGGCCGACGGGCAGAGGCTCTACTGGGACGTGCTCCACCTGTGGAGCGAGGTCCGCGAGGGCCTGCTGGCCGCAGCACATGAGGTGGGACCGCTCTGCGCCGTCGGGATCGACACCTGGGCGGTGGACTACGGGCTCCTTGACCACCGCGGCGCCCTGACCGGCCAGGTCTCCTCCTACCGCTGCCCGCGCACGCGGGGAGCACCGGAACGCCTCTTCCAGACGATCCCGGCCGATGAGCTCTACGCGGTCAACGGCCTGCAGGTCCAGGACTTCAACACCGTCTTCCAGCTGGTGGCCCAGGCCCGTGACGGCGGACTGCCTGACGCCCGCACCCTGCTGCTCCTGCCTGACCTGCTGGCCTACTGGCTTACCGGCCAGAAGGTCGCCGAGGTCACCAACGCCTCCACCACGGGGCTGGTCGACGTCTCCTCACGCACCTGGTCTGCTCCCCTCCTAGACCGCCTGCGCACCAGTCTGGGCCTGGACCTGGCCGGTGTCCTGCCTGCCCTGGTGGAGCCGGGCACCGTGGTGGGCACGATCGACCGGGGGGTCCTGGACGTGCTCGGACCGGGAGGCTCTCCCGTACCCGTCATCGCTGTGGGCTCCCACGACACGGCCAGCGCGGTGGTGGCCGTACCGGCCTCGACCTCACCAGGCAGCGGGAGGACCGTGGACAGCGCAGGAGCCCGGGAGGGGGATCCAGGCAGCTTCGCCTACGTGTCCTGCGGCACCTGGTCGCTGGTCGGCCTGGAGCTGGACGCCCCGGTCCTCTCCGAGGCCTCCCGGCAGGCCAACTTCACCAACGAGCTCGGCGTGGACGCCACGGTGCGCTACCTCAAGAACATTATGGGGCTGTGGGTCCTTAACGAGGCGGTGCGCACGTGGAGGGCACAGGGCCTGGAGACCTCCTACCAGGACCTGGACGCGGCGGCAGCAGCGGCCGCCCCGCTGCGCACGGTGGTCGACGTCAACGACACAGTCTTCTTCGCCCCTGGGGACATGGTGGCCCGCATCGACGACGTCGCCCGAGCCACCGGGCAGCCAGCCCCCCGGTCCCCGGGCGAGTACGTGCGCTGCATCGACGACTCCCTGGCCCTGGCCTACCGCCGGGCCGTGCGCGAGGCCACCGCCCTGTCGGGCACGTCGGTGGACGTGGTGCACATGGTCGGCGGAGGCACCCGTAGCCGACTCCTGTGCCAGCTGTGCGCAGACGCCACCGGGCTGCCCGTGGTCGCCGGGCCCGCAGAGGGGACCGCCCTGGGCAACATCGTGGTTGCCGCGCGCGGGGCCGGGCTGGTCCAGGGCGACCTGAGCGACCTGCGCAACCTCGTCCGGGCCTCCAGCACACTGACCCGCTACGAGCCCGCACCCGCTGCCTCCAGCGCCTGGGAGGAGGCCGAGCAGCGGCTCCTCGGACGACAGGCCCCCACTGCCTGACCCCTCGGCACGGCCTACCCGCTCCTGTCCACGGCAGCCCGGACCGCCCCCGACCACCATGAACCACCCCGCCTACCCCGACCACCCAGATGCCAAGGAGCACCTCATGACCACGACAGCCACGGACCCCACACTCAACGAGATCCTCACCCAGATGGGCGCCGCCGGACGCCGCCTGGACCACATGGCGGCCGTGGAGGCCGGAGCCGGTAACCTCTCCGTCTACGTCGACGCCGGAGCGCAGGACCTCGGGCTGGAGCGCCGCTTCCCGCAGGTGCGTCCGGCCACCGGGCTGCCTCTGCCTGCCCCGGCCCTGGCTGGGCGCACCGTCCTGGTCACCGGCTCAGGCTGCCGTCTGCGAGACGTCGCCGACTCCCCTGAGGCCACCATCTCGGCCTTCGTCGTGGACGACGGCGGCACCACCGCCACCTGGTACACCCACCCCGACCGGGCCTACGAGCGCCCTACCAGCGAGTTCAACTCCCACCTGGCGATCCACAACGACCAGGCGGAGCAGCGCGGGCTGGGATTCCAGGCGGTGGTCCACGCCCAGCCGCCCCACCTGGTCCAGCTCTCCCACATCAAGGACATCCGCAGCACCCGTGAGTTCAACCGCCGCATCCTGCGGTGGGAGCCGGAGACCATCGTGCAGGTCCCCGCAGGTGCGGAGGTGCTGGACTTCATGGTGCCTGGCAGCCAGGAGCTCATGGAGAACACTGTGAGGGCGCTGCGAGACCACGTCATCGTCGTGTGGTCCAAGCACGGCGTCATGGTGCGCTCCGACACCTCCCCTCTGGCCGCCGTCGACACGGTGGAGTACGTCGAGACCGGGGCCATGTACGAGGTACGCAACATGACCAGCGGCAACCTGGGCGAGGGTGTCACTGACACCGAGCTGCGTGCTGTCGTCGAGGCCTTCGGCGTGCGCACCCCGCTGCTGTGAGGACTCACGTGCCCATGAGCAGACCACCAGCCGACTCCCGGCAGCTCCTCGCCCCCGGATTCACCGACACACGGGTGAGCCGCCACATCACACGCATCCACGACCCGCGCGACGTCCACATGTACCTGGTCACCGGTCGCGAGCGCGCCCTGCTCGTGGACACCGGCTACGGGGTAGGTGACCTGGCCGCCTTCGTCACCTCGCTGACAGACCTTCCTCTGACCGTGGTCCTTACCCACGGCCACATCGACCACGCCTTCGGCGCCTCTGGGCTTACCGACGTGCACATGCACCCCGCCGACCTGCCTGTGCTGGCCCGGCACCAGGTTGCCTCCCGTCGGCTCCACAACGCGGTGCGCTCCGCCCACGCCGACACACCCGGCGACGCTCCCGCCCCGGTCCTGGCACCGGAGGTGGACCCCACCCGGCTGGTACCGCTGCACGATGGCGAACGCATCGGGCTGGGAGGCCTCACCGTCGAGGTCCTGGAGGCACCGGGGCACACCCCCGGCTCAGTGGCCCTCCTGGTGGAGGAGGAGCGAGTCCTCATCACCGGCGACGCGGCCAACCAACTCACCTTCCTCTTCCTACCGGAGAGCTCCACGCTCACCAGCTATGCAGCCATGCTGGAGCGCCTCACGGCCCGGGCTGCCAGACGCTACGACCGGGTCCTGGTCTCCCACGGCAGCGGTGAGATCACCCCGACCGTCCTGGAGGACCTGCGCACCCTGTGCGAGCGGGTCCTGGCAGGTGACGACGACGCGGTCCCCTTCCGCTTCGAGGACATGGGGGGCCTGGTAGCCCGTGCCGTCACACGGTCTCACGGCGACCCCGGCCCGCCTGCCGACGACGCCCCCAACATCGTCTACGACCCGCACCGCCTGTGAGCTCCCCCGACACGACCACACCCGCCCAGTCCCATCCCGTTCAAAGGAGAACACCTATGACTACCACCACGACTTCTGCTACCCGAACCGGCCCTAACCCCTGGTGGGTGGGGATCGTCTCCGGCATGGCCTCCTACATCGACGCCTGCACGATCGTCTCAGCAGGTATCGCCTTTGCCATCTACCAGATGGCGCTGGGCCTGTCCGACCAGCAGGTTGGTGTGCTCTCCGGCACCCTGACCTTCTCCATCGCCCTGGGAGCCCTCAGTGGAGGCTGGCTGGGGGACCGCTTCGGGCGCAAGCACGTCTTCTCCGTCACCATGGTGATGATCGTGGTCGGTGCGGTCCTCCTCGTCGTGGCCCCCGGCTTCAGCCTGCTGCTGGTTGGGACCGTCCTGGCCGGGCTGGGGACCGGGGCGGACCTGCCGGTGTCTCTGGCCACCATCGCCGAGTCCGCCACTGACGACAACCGCGGCAAGATCATCCTCCTGTCCAACATCCTGTGGACAGTGGGCATCATCGGGGCCATCACCACCTCCTCCGTGGTGGGCAACTGGGGCCGTACGGGCGCCCAGGTCATGTTCGCCCACGTCGGCGTGGTCGCTGCCGTCACCCTCCTGGGACGCCTGTCCCTCCCGGAGTCCACCACCTGGCTGGAGGCCCGGGCCGAGCGCCGGGCAGGCCAGGCCACCGTCCGGGCGCAGCGATCCTCACTGACCTCCCTGCTTACCGGCCCCTACGCCAAGCCCTTCTACGCGCTCATCATCTTCTACTCCCTTATCAACATCCCGGCCAATACCGGGGGGCAGTTCACCACCTGGATCGCCGTCAACCTCGCTGACGTCGACGTCGCCCTCAACTCCCGGATCGCCCTGCTGACCATGCCGGCGATCATCCTGCTCGCGATCTGGTCCATGCGGGTCATCGACACCCCCAGGCGCATGCCCTTCTTCTACGCCGGGGCGGCACTGTTCCTCACGTCGCTGCTCATCTATCCCGTCTTCGGATTCTCACTGGCCACCCTCGTGGCCTACCAGCTGGTCAACATGGCGGGCAGCGCCTTCGCCTTCGAGGGGATCATGAAGGTCTGGGCCAACGAGCGCTTCCCCACGCTGCTGCGCACCACCGCCCAGGGCACCGTCATCGCCGTCGCCCGCGTGGTCGCGGCCCTGGCGGCCTCGGTCACACCGGTGCTCCTGCGCTCCGAGCCCAGGCTCTTCTACCTGGGGCTGCTGGGTATCGCCGCCACCGGCTACGCCGTCGCCGTGTGGGCCTTCCACGGGCCGCAGCGCAACGAGTTCGCCGTCGAGGCCCACGCCGAGGCCGACGTCGCCGCCGGGGAGGAGGCCGGTCTCGACTTCACCGTACCTGCTGAGCCCAGACGCTGAAAGAAGCCGTCGTGCGCACCGTAGAAACCGTAGAACCAGTGCCTGCACCCCCCGACCACCGATTCCCCGGCTACCGAGACCAGCGCCCCCGCGCCCACCCGAGTGACCGTGGGCCACCAGCACGCCTCCACGGGAGTGGCCGTGACCCGCCCGGGCCTGACCAGCACCGAAGGAGCCGCTGGGAAGGAGCTCGACCACGCCAGGGCCCGGCCGACCTGGATAATGGCCTCTCCGGCCATGAGGAATGCCAGCGGAATCGGCTTGCGGTGAGGATTCGCCAGGCCCCGGCAGGCTCAGTCCCCGCCCAGGCACGTCCCGTTTGTACGGGCGATCTTGCCGAGCACGTAGGCACTGGGCTTGGGCGTGCGCTCCTGGGTAGAGCGGTCCACCGCAATGATGCCGAACCTGGGGCCGTAGCCAAGGACCCACTCGAAGTTGTCCATGGCCGACCAGCACATGTAGCCGCGCACGTCTACCCCCTCGGCAATCGCGGAGCCGACCTCGCCGATCGCGGTGCGCAGGAAGTCGACCCGCTGGGTGTCGTCCTCCGTGTTCAACCCGTTCTCGGTTACGTAGATCGGCATCTGGAGCGCATCCCAGGCCTGACGCACCACCGCCCCGACGGCCCAGGGCCAGATCTCCTCACCACCCTGGTTGAGGGTGGCCCCCGGCTCCGGTGGTACCGGACCCTCGGGGCCGAGCACGGTGCGGTTGTAGGTCTGGAGGCCTACGAAGTCGTCGCCCTGGCTGGCACGCAGGTAGCGCAGGTTGTTCTCCTCGGTCACGCGCGCCACCTGCTCCTCACCGCCGGGTGCGGCGTGGAAGTCGGAGTTGGCCAGGGTCCACCCCACCTGCATCGCGGGCCTGACGGCCTTGATCGCCTCGACGGCGGCGCGGTGGGCCGCGAGCTTGACCTCGTAGGCCTCCTTGGTGGCACTGAGCTGGAATCCCGCCACCCTGTCCGGCGTCGTCCCCAGGGCCGCCGCAGCCCCCTCCCAGGTGGGGTTTCCGAGCCGCTGGGAGGGCTCGGTCTCGCACATGCCCATCTCCGCCAGGAGGACGGCGAGGTTGGGCTCGTTCATGGTGCAGACGATGTCGAACAGGTCCCCGAGCTCCTCGGTGACGTGGCGGCAGTAGCGGGCGAACAGGGCGGGAGTGCCGGTGTCCTCCCAGCCGCCGCGGGCGATGAGCCACTGGGGGGAGGTGAAGTGGTGGTAGGTCACCAGCGGGGTGAGCCCGTGCTCGTGGCAGGCGCGCAGCACGTCCCGATAGTGCTCCACGGCCACCGCCGAGAACTCCCCGGGAGCGGGCTCAATACGGCTCCACTCCAGGGAGAAGCGGTAAGCGTTGAGCCCCAGGGAGGCCAGCAGGGCGATGTCCTGGCGGTAACGGGTGAAGTGGTCGCAGGCGTCGCCGGAGGACTCGGTGTACATGGTGCCCGGCACGTGCTCGTAGAGCCAGACGTCGTTGTTGGTGTTGCCGCCCTCCACCTGGTGGGAGGCGGTGGCGGCGCCCCAGAGGAAGCCCTCGGGGAACGGGGTGGCTGACGAGATGCCGGGCACGGACAGCGGCAGGCTGGGTGCTGAGGAGGTAGCAAAGGGGTCGGTGTCAATCATGGAGTGTCTCCTGTGGTGAGGACCGGGTCAGGTGAGGAAGAGGACGGGGAGCAGCCGGGAACGGAGGACAAGGTGACAGCCAGGGCGGGGACTGTCACGCCCAGCACCACTGGGCAGGGTATGGACCAGGGTAGCTGTGCCCTGCACGACCCCGGCCGCTTCTGCGCGCCTTCCCTCTGTTTCTCTCTGTCTACCCGCATCGTCTACCCGCACCTTTGGAGCAGCAAGCCCTTCCTAGTCGGCTGTTGACGTGGAAGCCGGGAGCACCTACAGTCATGAAACGGTTCAACGATGACCCTGGAGATCCTGATGTCCACTGATCACATACCCGCGCACGACGACCTCCACCACCCCCACCACACCGGCCTGGCCCGCGCACCACAGAAGGTGACCCTGCTGGACGAGGGCGCCCCCCGACTCACCGACCCCGTGGGCGACCTGGCCGCGCCCACCAGGCTACGGGTCGACCACCACCGCCCGGGCTACGAGGTCCTCGGCGGAACCGGACCGTCTCCGTCCCTGTCCTGGGAGGTCCCCACCGCCCCCTCCGGCTGGACGCAGGCCGTGGCCGAGGTCGAGGTGACCCGTACGTCCCCGCTCACGGTCCCGGTACCCAAGACAGCCCCGTCCCAGACCTCCGCTGCCCCGGTTGACTCAGCCGACCCGCTTGAGCCAGCCAGCCCAGAAGACCCAGCCTCCCCGACCTCTACCTTCACGCTGCACGGCCCGACCTCCACTTTTGTCCCCTGGCCCGCCGCTCCCCTGTCCTCCCGCGAGCGCGCCACATGGCGGGTTCGCGTCGCCGGAGCCGATGGCGCCTTCTCTGCGTGGTCCGAGCCTGCCGTCGTCGAGACCGGCCTGCTCGACCGAGGTGACTGGACAGCCCGCCCCGTCAGCGCGCCCGGCAACCGGCGCGAGGACGCCGCCCCCGTCCTAGTGCGCCGCCTCGTGGTGCCGCAGCGGCCCGGTACCACCGGCACCACCACCGGTGCCCCTGCCTCAGCCCGCCTCCACGTCACCGCAGGCGGGGTCTACGAGGTCTTTGTCGACGGGACTCGGGTCGGCGCCCACGAGCTCGCCCCCGGGTGGACGGAGTACCGGGACCGACTCCTGGTCCAGACCTACGACGTCACCGGGCTGCTGCCCCCCGGAGAGCACGAGATCGCCGTCGTCCTGGGCAACGGCTGGTACCGCGGGCACCTGACCTGGTACATGCGCGACCGCGTCTACGGGGAGGCCCTGTGGCTGCTGGCCCAGCTGGAGATCAGCGACGGCACCTCCACTACCGTCGTGGGCACCGACGCCGCCTGGACCTGGCGCCCCTCCAACGTCACCGCCAACGACCTCTACAACGGCCAGACCACCGACCTGCGCCTGCCCGCCCTGGGGGAGGTCGCCGCCGAGGCCCCGGTGGAGCTTCTGGACCTGCCCGAGGCAGACCTGGAGCCCACCATCCTGCCGCTGCCCACCGTGGTCGGCGAGCTCAGGCCTCAGCAGGTGATCACCACGCCGTCGGGCAGGAAGGTCCTGGACTTCGGCCAGAACCTCACCGGACACGTCCGCCTCACCGTTACCTCGGGTGAGCCCGGGACCACCATCACCCTGCGCCACGCCGAGGTCATGGAGGACGGCGAGCTCGGCACCCGCCCGCTGAGGCGGGCCCAGTGCACCGACCGGGTCATCCTCGCGGGTACCGCCACCCCTGAGACCCCCGAGGTCTTCGCCCCGACCCTGACCCAGCACGGCTTCCGCTACGTCGAGGTAGAGGGCCTGGAGCCGACAAGGCGTGAGGACACCGGCAGCGCAGACCGCGCAGGCATCCCGGGCCAGGAAGGCACCTCGGGCCGTCAAGGGGCCGCTACCAGCACAGACCGTACGGACATGGTGCTCATGGAGGCTGCCACGGCCCGCGTGGTCTCAGCAGGTATGGAGCGCTCCGCCTGGTTCTCCTGCGACCAGGAGCTGGTCAACCGTCTGGTGGAGAACACGCGCTGGTCCACCATCGGCAACTTCATTACCGTGCCTACTGACTGCCCGCAGCGCGACGAGCGCCTGGGGTGGACGGGTGACATCGCCGTCTTCGCGCCCACCGCCCTGTCCCTCTATGACGCGGGCGCCTTCCTGGCGTCCTGGTGCCGCGACCTGGTATCGGCCCAGGCTCCGGACGGCGCTGTGCCCGTCGTCGTCCCCGACGTACTGGACAGCCCTCAGCTCACCTGCGCCTGGGGCGACGCCGTCACCCTGGTGCCCTGGGCCATCTACGAGGCCACGGGCGACACGGGCGTTCTGAAGGCTGGTATCGAGGCGATGGAGCGCTTTGTCGCGGGCGTGGCCGCCGCCGCAGGCCCCTCACGCCTGTGGCGCGGCGGCTTCCAGTTCGGCGACTGGCTCGACCCCGACGCCCCGCCGCAGGAGCCTGCGGCTGCCAAGGCCGATCCCGACGTGGTGGCCACCGCCTACTTCGCCCGCTCCGCCCAGGTCGTCGCCCACACCTACGAGGCCCTGGGGCGTCCCGAGGACGCCCAGCGCCTGGGTGCCCTGGCCGCCGAGGTGCGCCAGGCCTACCTGGACGCCTACGTCACCGCGAACGGGCTTATCGTCTCCGACTGCGCCACTGTCTATGCCCAGGCCCTGGCATGGGGGCTGCTGGACACACCTGAGCGCGTCCAGGGTGCTGGCGACCGCCTGGCCGACCTGGTCCGCGCCCGGGCTTTCAGGATCTCGACCGGCTTCGTAGGGACCCCGCTGGTACCTGCGGCTCTGGTGCAGGGCGGGCACCCCGGCGTGGCGGCACGCCTGATCCTGGAGACAGGGTGCCCCTCATGGCTCTACCCAGTGACCATGGGGGCCACAACCACCTGGGAGCGCTGGGACTCCATGCTGCCCGACGGCTCGGTCAACCCCGGGGAGATGACCAGCTTCAACCACTACGCCCTGGGGGCCGTGACCCAGTGGCTGGTGAGCGACCTGGCGGGTCTGGAGGTAGTCGCGCCCGGGGGCGGGCGGCTTCGGGTGGCCCCGAAGGTCGGTCACGGGTTCTCCTCGGCGAGCGTGGTCCGTCGCCTCCCAGGCGGGACGGCGCGCGCCTCCTGGCGGAGCGACGCCGGACGGCTGCACGTACGCGTCCAGGTTCCGGTCGGAGCGCAGGCCGAGCTGGTGCTGCCGGGAGCCGAGGCTGAGACCGTGGGGCACGGCCTGCACGAGCGTGTAGTCACGCTGCCCGCGAGCCACGCTGGCTCCGACGCCGCGAGCCGGGCCGTCCGGACGGTCCGTGACCTCGTGGACGACCCCCGTGCCTGGCAGCGTCTTGCCGACGCGGCCACGCAGGCGGGGCACCCGATGTACGCCCAGGACGCGCCGGTCCAGCTCGCCTCCCTGCTCAGGCGCGAGCTGGACCGGCCGGTGTCGGTGGTGGCGCAGGCCGCCACCGTGTACGGCTTCGTCCCCGGTATGGAGGCCACGAGGAAGGCCCTGTCCGAGGTCGTGGAGGACCTGGCTCCCTAGCCAGCCGTACTTCCCAGGAGTTTTTCAGACAGCGGTCGTGGCTCCTTTCAGGGTGGCAGGGTTACATAGTTCTTGCCGCCGGACGGAACCGGCCCCGAGGGTTGGGGAGCCCTGAGACGGGTCGTCTTCCGAGGAGTTGCCGGGTCTTAGGGAGCCCGCGTGACGCCGCTCTGGCGAAGGAGGCGGCCACCTCCCCGGGTGCATGGGAGCCCGGGAGCGGGAAGGCCCCTCGTGAGGCTTGGGCCCGTGTGCCCGGCGCCCTTCGGTGCCGGGCACACGGGCCAAGTCATGTTCTGCGCGGGGAAGACGAACCGACGGATTCGCGGCCCCTCAGAGCATGCGTGTCGGCACAGCCCAGCTTAGAGGCAGAGCCGTATCTCCCAGGGCGCGGACAGAGGCAGACAGCACGTCCTCCTCGCCCCGAACCTCAACCCGGCACGTAAGGTCCCGTCCCAGCCAGACCAGCCGATAAAACCAGACCAGCCGATAAAACTTGTGCATGCGCACCGTTGCGTAAAGACAGCCGACCTGCCCATAACGGCCATACATGTCCTACCCCGACGGGCCGGGAACCGGGAGCTTTGTACCGCTACGGTGGAGGCACCGGCAGACACAGCTGCGCCACAGGCTGGAGCCCTTCCAGCGCAAGCGCCTAGCGCACGTCCTTTAGCGCAGGTCCTGGCGAGCCACGGACCACGGCAGCAGCACTGGCAACCACTAGCAGCAGGGTCACAGACCTTGCTGCTGTACCGACCCTCTGAGTCGGCAACCTCGTCTCAGACCTTCCAGGAGATGCCGCTGACGAAGGTGAGGAAGTCCTTCTCGGCAGCGGAGGCAGCGGCGTCGGCTGAGGTCCCGGTGCGCTGGACCAAGACGACGACGCTGCGGCCCTCGCGTGTAGCCATGGCTGCCCGTACCGCGACGTGCTGGCCATCGGTCTGCGTGGTGCCGGTGTAGACCTGGGCGTCCTCGCCATCGACGTCCACTGCGCCCGAGCTCGTGACGTCCGACTCCCCGAGGTCCGTGGCGGCAGCGATCTCAGAGACAGCCTGGTCCTCGCTCGGCTCACCGGCCCCCAGGTCGATGACGCCGCTGCCAGCCAGGTCGTCGTCCGGGTCCACGAAGATGATGCTGTAGCCCTCCTGGGAGTTGTCCTGCGTCCCCTCGGGCTGGGTGAGACTGACCAGGTCCTCCAGGGCGACGTCCGCAGCGGCGCCTTCCGAGGATGACACCTCGGCCGAGGCGCCCGGAACGGAGGGGTCTGCGCCTGCCGAGTCCTCCGCAGTGGAGGCACAGGCCGTCAGCGGCAGGAGCAGAACAGCCGTGAGCACCAGGAACCGGGTTTTCATGCAGGTCCTTTCGTTATCAGGCTCGGGAACAAAAGTCTACCGGCGCCACCACACCGCCGCCCGGGACGTATGGTCTCCATGACGTCGGTGCCACAGGCCCAGCAGTCCGCCAGACCCCGCCAGTCTCCCGCTGGGGAGGCTCCTGCGGTTCCACGACCCGGAGACGGTGCTGCCAAAGCAGCCCTGGATGGGTCAGGGGCGTCCTCGGCCTAGGGGCGAAGCCGTGGACGAGTCGACAACCGCCGTCCGTCCCCCCGAGGAAGTGCCCAGGAGTAGCACGAAGGTCAGTCCCACGCCGGGCCGTCTCCTACACCCAAGGGAGTGCTAGTGTCGTGAGCACCACAACGGCAGGAGACAACCGCATGGCAAGGCGCATCCTGAGCATCGGGTTCATCGGCAACGGGAAGGGGACCAACCGGTACCACATCCCCTTCTCGCAGGCGCTACCTGAGAAGTTCCGCGTCAAGACCGTGCACGCACGCCACATCAGGCACGACGTGTGGCCAGCACTGCCCAACGTGACCTACACCTGTGACCTGGAGGCCGTGCTCACCGACCCCGAGATCGACGTGGTGGAGATTAGCACGCCGCACTCCACCCACTACGAGCTCAGTCGGCAGGCGCTCAAGGCGGGCAAGCACGTGGTGTGCGACAAGGCCTTCGTCGGCACCGTGGCACAGGCCGAGGAGCTCTACGCGCTCGCCGACGCCCAGGGTGTCACCGTCCAGTGCTACCAGAACCGCCGATTCGACTCGGACTATCTCACGGCGCGTAAGGTCATGGAGTCGGGCAAGCTGGGCAAGGTGTTCGAGATCGTCACGCACTACGACTACTGGCGCGAGGAGTTCGTTGAGCACGGGAGGACGGGCGTCTACGACCGCCTCTCAGGTATCGTGTACGGCCACTCCTGCCACTGCGTCGACCAGCTCATCGACTGGCTCGGCGTGCCCGACCGCTGGCACGCCGAGGCCCGCCAGCTCTACGGACCAGGACGTCCCGACCTGTACTTCGACTTCGACCTCTACTACGACGACCTGGGGATCAAGGCGACCGCGGCAGCAAGCTACACGGCCGCTATCCAGCGCCCGAGCTTTGAGGTGTACGGCGACCGCGGTACCTTCATCAAGGTGGAGAAAGACCAGCAGGAGCGCGACCTCAAGCACTTCTACCTCCCGGCCGGCCACGACGACTTCGGCCTCGACACGCCCGAGCAGTGGGGCACGCTGCGCTACTACGACGACGACAGCCGCATGCACGAGGAGCGGGTGGAGACCGTGCGGTCGTCCTACTCCATGTTCTACGACGCCCTGTACGAGACCGTGGCCCACGGCGCCCCGCCGCTGGTGCGGCCCGAGGAGACCCTGGCCCAGCTGCGGATCCTTGAGGACGCGGTCAAGGACCTGAGGTAGGCGGCGGTCCCGGACCTGGCTGCAAGAAGCCTGAGGACCAGGCCCGCCCGGCATCACAGTGGCGCATCGCACCTGTGCGGGCACCTTGCAGAATGCCCCGGTGCCGTCGTTCCTCCGGGTACGTGACCACCGCCTCCACGCGCACCGCACACCCACCCGTCCCACATCGCAGGAAGGACACCTATGATCCACGTCATCGCCACCTTTGCGGTCAGTTCCGACCAGGTCGACAGGTTCATCGAGACGGCTCAGCCCCTCGTGTCAGCCTCGCGCGCCGAGAACGGCAACATCTCCTACGAGCTGCTGCGCTCGCGTGAGGAGCCCACCCGCCTGACCTTCCTGGAGACCTGGAGGGACGACGCCGCGCTCCAGGCACACAGCGCCTCGCAGCACTTCACCACGATCATCTCCCGCCTGCTGCTGCTTGCCGAGGGGGAGCCCTCGATCGTCCAGTACGTAGCAGCCTGACGGATGTATCAGGCAGCCGCCTGCTGCCAGTCAAGGCCCCGGGGCGACGGGGCGGGGTCCTCGTCTTCACCGGGCCGAGCCAGGGCGACCTCGATACCCACTTCCGCGCCACCCCGGTCAGCGGCGCCAGCCCCGCTGCACGTTGCTGGCGACCTCCGCACCACACAGGTTATTCTTCCCTTATGAGTACTAGCCCACCACACCACAGCACGGATCACCCTGTCCTCGACCACCACTCGACCGCCCGCGTCGCCACGAGCAGCCCGTCACGCTACGGGCGGCAGCTCGTGGACCACATGACCCGCAAGATCCAGGCCGAGTGGAACGACACCACGTCCACCGGACGGCTGGCCTTCGATCTCGACGGCCCGGTGACCGGTGTCGTCGACCTCACCTGCGAGGCTGACACCCTGGTCATGGCGCTGTCGGCCGCCAAGGACGAGCAGGAGCGTCTGGAGCAGGTGGTCGGCTCCCACCTGGCCCGTTTTGGCTATCGCGACGGCCTGGCTGTCTCCTGGACACGGCAGGACGGCTCAGCCGGGACCACTCAGGGCCCTCTGTCCGAGGAGGACGTGGAACGCCTGAGCCGCAGGCGCTAGGAGCACGCTGCCCGCCAGACCAGCAGGCCAGCGCCTCCGGCTGGACGCAGGAACTGGACGCAGGAGCACGACAGGCAAGCCCACCCCGCCGCAAGCAGGCTGAGCGGCTCCAGGCACGCTCTGACCCGCACGCCCGGCGTACAGTCTGCCCTCGGCCCAGCGTCACGCCCCGGCGCCACCGAGGGCGACCTGCCCGTCGGTGTCCCTGACCCGCAGCATGAGCAGCAGGCCCGCCAGCACGACCGCGACTACTCCCAGGACCCCCCAGTGGGTGGCACTCGCGCCCTCGACCGAGGCGCCCACCCCTAGGAACGCCCCGTACATCATGGGTGCCAGGAAGGACACCGCCCGCCCGGTGGTGGCGTAGAGCCCGAAGACCTCCCCCTCCCGGCCCGGCGGGATAAGCCGCGCCAGGAACGAGCGCGACGCCGACTGGGCCGGCCCCACGCAGCCGGACAGGACCAGTCCCAGCGCCCAGAAGACGCCGGCTCCCGCGTCGTGCAGGACGAAGACCAGGA
The DNA here is from genome assembly GCF_003591215.1 of Actinomyces sp. 2119. Classification (NCBI taxonomy): domain Bacteria; kingdom Bacillati; phylum Actinomycetota; class Actinomycetes; order Actinomycetales; family Actinomycetaceae; genus Actinomyces; species Actinomyces sp. 2119. The sequence goes on along the minus strand of NZ_QYRR01000002.1, from coordinate 388,207 downwards.
CCCCTGCTACCACCAGGACGGCAAGGCTGCCCAGGATGACCCGACGGGCTCCGACGGCGTCGTCCAGACGTCCGGCAGCAATTGTGGTCACCCCGGCCACCAGGTTCGCGGCGACGGCGAAGACGACAACGTCCCCGGCAGAGAAGCCGAAGGTCGCCTGGGCGATGACGCCGCCGTAGGTGAACACGCCCGCCAGCCCGTCACGGAACACGGCGGAGGCCAGGAGGAACCACAAGACCTCCGGGTGGTCATGGCGCAGACGCGCAAGGGTGCGCCACAGGCCCACGTAGGAGGCGACCAGTGACTCACGGCGTCTGGGCACCTGCTCCTGCTGGTCGTCAGGTCCAGTCTCCATGGTGGCTGCCTGTCGCTCCTGACCCCGGCTGGCCTCCTCCTGGTTGGCCACGGCGACCCGAGCACGGCGGCGTCTGGCGCCCCGCCCGGACTGCGTCACCACGACCGGTAGGGCGAACACTCCAAACCACAGGGCCGACAGCAGCACCGACACCCGGACGTCCAGGCCGTCCTCGCCAGTGACGCCGAACCACCCCACCTGCGGCTGTATGAAGCCGACGTAGACGATGAGCAGCAGGACGATGCCCCCGATATAGCCCATGCCCCACCCCAGGCCGGAGACGGCCCCGATCCTGTCCCTGGTAGCCAGGTGACCCAGCATGCCGTTGTAGTTGACGGTGGCCAGCTCAAAGAAGACGTTGCCCACCCCCAGCAGGACGATCCCCAGCCACAGGTAGCCCGGCCGGGGCAGAACCAGGAACATCGCCGCGGACACAGCCACCACGACAGCCGTGTAGGCAGCCAGCCAGAACACGGTGCGTCCGGCCCGGTCCGCGCGCTGGCCGGTGACCGGTGCCAGGAGTGCGATGCACACGCCCGCCACAGCCAGCCCGGTACTGAGCGCGGACTGGGTGGAGGCCTCGGGACCAAAGGCCTCGCTGGTGAGGTAGACGGTGAAGACAAAGGTCGTGATGACGGCGTTGAAAGCCGCCGACCCCCAGTCCCACAGCCCCCAGGCGAGGACGGGCCAGGTCAGCAGCGACGAGCGGCGCGGGGAGGAGGCCCAGGGGCAGGCACGCGGCGCGCCTGCGTCTGCCGGGAGTCGTGAGGAGGGCGGGGCAGGCTTTGTCATGGTAGGAACACTACTGCTCCCCGGACGAGGGCGGGCGCGTACGGGAATCCTCGTCGCGCAGGACAGCCTCAGCCAGGGCCAGGTCCAGGGGCGTGGTGATCTTGAAGGCCTGCTCATGCCCGGCCACGACGACGACCCGCCCGCCCTGGGCCTCGACCAGCCCGGCATCGTCCGAGGCCGCCAGGGCCTCGTCCACCTCTCTGGCGGCGCCGGCCCGGTGGGCCGACACCAGGACACCGGCTGAGAAGCCCTGCGGGGTCTGCACGGCGCGCAGCCGCGCACGCTCGGGCGTGCCGACGACGGCCTCGGCCCAGGGCCCGGGCGGCTCCTCACCTCCCGACTCCAGGCACCCAGGACGGTCCGGCACCGCCGACAGGTACGCCGGCCCGGGCTGGGCCGCGACGAGCCCGGGGGCCACCTCCTTGACCGTGTCGGCAACGGCCAGGGCGGGGACCACCGCACCGTGGCCCGCGCGCACCGCAGCCACGACCCGACGCGTCACCTCCGGCGGGGTCAGCGCCCGGGCCGCGTCGTGAACCAGCACCACCTCGGCACCCGGCATCCTGTCCAGCGCAGCCTCCAGACCCAGACGGACCGAGGCCTGCCGAGAGACGGGCGAGCCCGCCACGACCTCGACAGCCTCGGCCGCCACCGCGTCTACCTCGACGCGGAAGCGGTCCAGCTCTGCGGCTGGCGCGGTCACTATGACATGGTCCACCACACCGGAGTCAACAAGCCCCTGGGCAGCACGACGTAGCAGGGACAGCCCTCCCACCCTCACCAAGGCCTTGGGGCCTCCCGCCCCCAGCCGACGGCCTGAGCCGGCTGCGGTCAAGACAGCCACCACGCCCTGCGCGGGAGGGGCAAGTGACATGGCAGGAGAGCTGGAAGGGCGGGTGGGGCTCACACAGGGGACAGTAGCGTGGAACCGTCGTGCCCGCCGAGATCAGGATGCCAGCGCCTCGTCCAGCCGGGACTCGGCAACCTCCTCCGGGGTCTTCTGGGCCAGAGCCAGCTCAGAGACCAGGATCTGCCTGGCCTTGGCGAGCATCCGCTTCTCTCCGGCAGACAGTCCCCGGTCCGTGTCGCGGCGGGACAGGTCACGAACCACCTCAGCCACCTTGATGACGTCACCGGAGGCGATCTTCTCCTGGTTGGCCTTGAAACGCCGCGACCAGTTGGTGGGTTCCTCTGTCAGCGGGGCCCGCAGAACGTCAAAAACTCTCTCCAGACCGGTCTCATCGACGACGTCACGAACCCCGATCAGCTCGACGCTCTCCGCAGGGACAAGAATTGTCAGATCCCCCTGAGCCACCTCAAGCTGCAGGTAGGTCTTGGACTCTCCCCGCACTTTGCGCTGTCGAATATCAATAATCCGAGCTGCGCCGTGGTGGGGGTAGACAACGGTCTCGCCGATCTCAAAGGTCATAGGGATGACTCTCCAGGTTGTTTGTGGAGCCCTAGTTTATCAGGGAACTCTGCCGTAACGTCGGGGACGTATCTCACAGGAGTCCTACCCTCCCGCGCCGCAACACAGAGGTCAGGTACCAGGGGCGGGGACAAGCCGGTAGCCCAGGCCGCGCACAGTGACCAGCATCGTGGGACGAGAGGGGTCCGCCTCGATCTTGGCACGCAGCCGCTTGACGTGGACGTCGAGAGTCCTGGTGTCACCTACGTAGTCAGTACCCCATACCTCGTCGATAATCTGGCGGCGGGTGAGAACCCGGTCCTGGTGACGCAGGAACAGCTCCAAGAGCTCGAACTCACGCAGCGGCATCGCTACCACCTCTGCGTCAACCCGCACCTCGTGACGCCCCAGGTCCATGACGACGCGTCCCGCCTCCAGCACCAGCCCTTCCTCCTGCCGCAGGCTGGCCACCCGGCTGCGTCGTAGCACCGCGTTGACCCGGGCAGCCAGCTCCCGGTAGGAGTAAGGCTTGGTGACGTAGTCGTCGGCACCCAATTCCAGCCCCACGATCTTGTCCACCTCGGAGTCCTTGGCGCTGAGCACGATGATGGGCACTGCGGAGCCGCGCCGGATCCGGCGGCAGACCTCGGTCCCGCTCAGGCGTGGCAGCATCAGGTCCAGCAGGACCAGGTCTATCGGCCCGCAGCCACCGGGGGCGGAGGCGGCCTCAAAGATCTCCACCGCAGCGACCCCGTCCACGGCCTGGACCACCTCAAACCCGTCGCGCCTCAGACTTAGCGTCAGCGGCTCACGAAAGTTCTCCTCGTCCTCAACCAGGAGGATACGCGTCACGTCACTGCCCTCCCGCTGCCGGCCCCTGGAGCAGCCCAGTCTCCCGCCCGCGCAGTCGGGGCAGGACCAGGGTGAAGGTCGAGCCCCGCCCCGGGGCGGACCACACCTCGACAGCACCTCCGTGGTCGGCAGCGACGTGCTTGACGATGCTCAGCCCCAGCCCCGTGCCGCCAGTGGAGCGCGAACGTGCCCTGTCCACCCGGTAGAACCGCTCGAAGACCCGGTCCTGCTCGTCCTTGCTGATCCCGACGCCCTGGTCCACGACCGCGACGCGCACCAGGCCGTCGTCACGCTCGTCCAGGGAGGTGCCCACAGCCACCCGGCTACGGGGGCCGGAGTAACGCACCGCGTTGTCCAGGAGGTTGCGTACAGCCGTGGTGATAAGAGCGGCGTCGCCACGGACCCGCAGTCCCGGCACACCCCCGGAGACCAGCTCGACCTGGCAGGCCTCCGCCTCCACCCTGACACGGTCCAGAGCCTCGGCGACCACCTCGTCGAGGTCGACCTCCTCGGGCTCCTCCAGGGCGTCACCCTCCTGGAGCCGCGTCAGCTCGATAATCTCGTGGACAAGCACCTCCAGGCGACGCGCCTCCTTGCGTATGCGCCCCGCGTAGTCGCTCACGAAACCCGGATCCAGGGCAGGGTCACGAGCGCCTTCCTCCACGGTCTCGGCCAGCAGCGCTATCGCACCGACAGGAGTCTTGAGCTCGTGGGAGACGTTGGCGACAAAGTCCCGGCGCATCTCCTCCACCCTCCGTGCTGCTGTACGGTCCTCCGCAAGGACGAGCACGCGCCCCTGCCCCAGCCCAGCCACCCGCACCTGGAGGTAGAACTGCCCCGCACCGCTGACGGGCCCCCGAGCCACCGTCACGGGAGCCTCCTGAGGCAATCCCGTGGCCCGCACCGCTGCCACCATCGCGGCCACGGCAGGCTCGGCCACAGCGTCGTCGCGCACGATGTTGTAGGTGTAGGCGCTGGCTGAGGCTCGCAGGACCTCGTCGTCCTCGTCCAGGACGACGACAGTGGAGCTCAGGGCCGCCAGGACGGAGACGACCGTATCGGTCCCGGCCAGTCCTCCCGGCTGCGGGGAGGACTGGCCGCGCCTCCTGCCGCGCGCCCCGCCCACGGCCAGGACAGCGACCACCCCTGCTGCCGCCCCAACGACAGCAGCGATGAGCAACCAGACAGCTTCCACGTCCTCTAGGTTAGAAGCCGAGGCCGTCCTCGCAGGCCTCCCACGCCCCCTACGAGGCTGAGGAACAGCAAAGGAACAGCCGAGGAACAATCAAGGACAAGGAGCATGTCGTGCGTGAGATCTTCCACCAGGAGCTCAGCCAGCTGGGCGCTGACCTTGAGTCCATGGCGCACCAGGTCGCCACCGCTGTCGAGCGCGCCGCGGAGTCCCTGCGTCACGGCGACATCATTGTCGCCGAGCAGGTCATTGACGCCGACGAGCGCATCAACGACCTCCAGCGTGACATCGACGACCTGTGCGTCATGCTGCTGGCCCGCCAGCAACCGGTTGCCGGCGACCTCCGCCACGTCCTGTCCGCCCTGCGGGTAGCCCAGACCCTGGAGCGCCAGGGAGACCTGGCCCGCCATGTCGCGGCAATCGCCCGGGGACGCTACCCCGAGCCCCCCGCCCCTGAGCCGGTCCTCGGCCTCCTCCTGCAGATGGCGGACCTGGCTGTCCGCGCGGGCAGGGACGTGGCCCGCCTGATCGAGACCAGGGACCTGGGCCTGGCCAAGACGATCGAGGCCGGGGACAGCAAGCTGGACGCCCTGCACCGCAGGTCCTTCCAGATGATCCTGGACCCAGCTCACGAACTGAGCCGCCAGCAGGTTATCGACGCGGTCCTGCTGGGCCGCTTCCTGGAGCGGTTCGGGGACCACTCCACCTCCGTAGCCCGCCGAGTCGCCTACCTGGTCTCAGGGGCGTCGCTGCCGGAGACCCACGACAACGAGGACGCCGACGCCCTGCACCGGCGCTGACCCACCACCACACGCCACGTGGGCCGTGCACCCGGCTGCAGGGGTGCACGGCCCACGTCTCAGTCCCAGTAGGGTCCCAGACAGCCGGAGAAGCGAGCGGCGACAGCCTCAGCAGCCGCCGTCTCGCACCGACTCACCTGCCCTGGTTAGCCACTGCGGCGATCTTGGCCTCGGCCTCAGGGTCAAGGTAGCGGCCACCCTTGGTCAGTGGCCTGAGAGTCTCCTCGTCGAGCTCGTAGACGAGCGGGATACCGGTCGGAATGTTGACACCGGCAATGTCCTCGTCGGAGATCTCGTCAAGATGCTTGACGATTGCCCGCAGCGAGTTGCCGTGGGCGGCGATCATGACGGTCCTGCCCGTCCGGATCTCCGGGACGACCGTGCCCTCCCAGTAGGGCAGCAGACGCTCCAGCACGTCCTTCAGGCACTCCGTGGCAGGAATGGGCTCCCCGGCGTAACGGGGATCCGAGTCCTGGGAGAACTCCGAGCCTAACTCGATCTCCGGGGGAGGGACGTCGTAGGAGCGACGCCAGAGCATGAACTGCTCCTCTCCGTACTCGTCCCGGATCTCCTTCTTGTTCTTACCCTGCAGGGCGCCGTAGTGACGTTCGTTGAGACGCCAGTGCCGCTCCACAGGAATCCAGTGGCGGTCCGCAGCATCCAGAGCCAGGTTAGCGGTCATGATGGCACGGCGCAGCACGGAGGTGAAGAGCTTCTCGGGCAGGACTCCCGCCTCCTTGAGAAGCTCGCCGCCGCGGACAGCCTCTGCACGCCCCTTGTCTGACAGCGGCACATCGACCCAGCCGGTAAAGAGGTTCTTTGCGTTCCATTCGCTCTCGCCGTGGCGGAGCAGCACGAGGGTGTAAGCCATAGGCCTATCCTGCCAGGCCGCGCTCCGCGACGCGAGACCCCAGAGGTCCCAGGGCGCCGAGGACCCGAGTCACAGGGCAGTACGCCCTGGCTACGGCACACGTCCACGACCTGGGCGTCAGCACACGGGCTGCGCGGCCGACGCAGCCTCGCGCCGCGCCTCTCAGTGGGCCTTGTAGTAGGCGTCGCGGATCTCCGCCGAGACACGCCCGCGGTCGGAGACCTCCATACCCTGCTCCCGCGCCCACTCGCGGATCTTCTGCGTGTCCGACGACCCAGAGGAGCGGCGCCGGGTGTTACGCCGCCCGCCGACTCGACGAGCCTTTGCCACCCACTCCTCAAGAGACTCACGAAGAGCGGCCGCGTGCTCGTCGTTTACGTCAATCTCGTAGGTAACGCCGTCAAGCGCGAAGGTGATGGTCTGGGTCGCCTCGGAGCCGTCGACGTCGTCGACAAGGATGACTTGCGTCTTCTGTGCCATGGTCCCTCAATCAGATACGGGTGCGGGATTACCTGAGCGAATCCCGCTCCGGACGGCATCTAGACTAAACGTCTTCCAGAATTGATGCAACACTCGTCATCAGACGACGCCCTCTAACCTCGCCGACTCCACAGGGTTATCCGGATAGCAGCCTCGGAGGGAAAGCAGGCGTAGCCGACAAGGACGTGCTCACGGCACCAGCAGGGAAGAACATGACGGGACCATGGGTCAGCCGCGTCCCGGCAGGAGCGCAGCAGGAGGGCTTTTCAATATCAGCCACCTATTTTCTCAGAATCCTCCCAGGATGGGTACCGACAGCCGACGGCCAGTCGTCGCGAGGTTCTACAGGCCGACGCGTGCAGGCTGCACCGCCCCGACCTCTCCTGTCGTTCCCTCCTGGGCCCGAGTAATGTCGCAGCGTGCTGCCCTGTCCCGCAGGCACAGGCACTACAGACGACGGCAGCCTGGCACATGGTGCCAGGCTGCCGGTCGAGCCGCCTGTGGGAATCGAACCCACGACCTATTCATTACGAGTGAATCGCTCTGCCGACTGAGCTAAGGCGGCGCACCGCTGGATGCGGGCGTGCCGAACATACCGGTCCGAGAGCCCTGCGTGCAATCTGCACCCGGACGAGCAGACGGTGTTTCTGGACACAGCAGGAACACCTCGACCACCAGACAGGGCCGTCTGCGGCCTCACGGCAGAGCCGCTGTTTCTGCCCACCTGAGGGAGCGCACAGCCAGCCGCGACCGCCCGGCGCACAGCCGCACCTAGGGAAAAACGCTAGCCTGGTTCCAGCAGGCCCGCCCCCGCCCTGGTCGGCGCCGACGGCACCGCAGCTGTCTGCGCTCCCAGCGGAGCACCGGGGAGCGGGCTGCCAGGACGCCGCGGTGTCCGCCCACCCTCCACGAGACAGGCGCACAGCGGCTACCAGCACACGCGCCGCATGACCTCCGACCCGGAAGGACAGCCATGGCACAGACCTCCCACCCGCCTCGTACCTCACCCGGAGGGGGCTCTGCACCAGGGCAGGAGCCCTGTGTCCAAGACAGAGGGGACACCGGCTACAACAAGTCCCTCAAGAACCGTCACCTCCAGATGATCGCCATCGGCGGGTCCATCGGCACCGGCCTGTTCCTCGGCGCCGGTGGACGTCTTGCCCAGGGCGGCCCCGGCCTGGCCATCGCCTACGCCGTGTGCGGCCTGTTCGCCTTCCTCATGGTACGAGCACTAGGCGAGCTGGCGATCCGCAGGCCCTCCTCCGGGGCTTTTGTCTCCTACGCACGGGAGTTCCTGGGGGAGAAGGGCGCCTTCGTCACCGGCTGGCTGTTCTTCCTGGACTGGTCGGTCACCGTCATGGCCGACATCACCGCCGTCGCCCTCTACCTGCGCTACTGGAGCGCCTTCCACGTGATACCCCAGTGGGTTCTCGCGCTGGTCGCCCTAGCTCTCGTGTTCGCCCTCAACATGATGAATGTCAAGATGTTCGGCGAGGCTGAGTTCTGGTTCGCCCTCATCAAGGTCGCCGCCATCGTCGCATTCATGGTGGCCGCCATCTGGGCTATCCTCGTGGGGGCTCCGGTCGGCGAGTCCACCGCAGGCATCCACAACATCACCGACAACTCCGGCATCTTTCCCGAGGGCCTGCCAATCGTCTTCGCGCTGACGCTCGGTGTGGTGTTCGCCTTCGGGGGCACCGAGATGGTAGGTGTGGCCGCTGGGGAGGCCAAGGACGCGGAACGCGTGCTTCCCAAGGCCATCAACTCCATGATCCTGCGCATCTTCGTCTTCTACGTAGGGTCGGTAGCCCTCATGGCGCTGGTCCTGCCCTACACGGCCTACTCCGCCAACGAGTCACCTTTTGTCACCTTCTTCTCCGGCCTGGGCATCCCCCACGCCGGAGACATCATCCAGGTTGTCGTCCTCACCGCAGCCATGTCCTCCCTCAACGCCGGCCTGTACGCCACCGGACGCACCCTGCGGTCAATGGCCGTGGCGGGAGAGGCACCCAGGGTCGCGGCGGGGCTCAACAGGAACCAGGTACCTGCCGGGGGCATCACCCTCACCTCCGCGCTGGGGCTGCTGGGGGTCGTGCTCAACGCCCACCTGCCCGAGGACGCCTTCGAGATCGTCATGAACCTTGCTGGAATCGGTATCGCAGGTACCTGGGCGGCCATTCTGGTCACCCACCTCGCCTACCTGCGAAAAGTCAGAGCAGGGGAGGAGACCCGGCCCGACTACAAGATGCCCTGGGCACCCTGGTCCACCTACGCCGCCCTCCTCTTCTTCACCATCGTGGTGGCCTCCAACCTCACCAGCCCTGCCGGACGCTGGACGCTGGCGCTGTTCGCCGCCATCGTCGTCATGATGGTGGCTGGCTGGTACGCGGTGCGCGGCCGCATCCGTGGGGACCTCCTCGACGAGGTCCTGGCTGAGGACACCGCAGCCTCCGCTGACCCCGGCGGTACTGACGGTCCTGCCGCCTCCTGCGGCCCAGGCTCCGGGCCGCACCCGGCCGCCCCAGCCCGGGAGGACTGACATGCGCGTCCACATCACCTACACCGGGGGGACCATCGGGATGGTGGACTCCCCTCGTGGGCTGGTCCCGGGCGCAGACCTAGAGGGGTGGCTCGCCACCCTCCTGGACGGCACCGACCTCGCCCAGAACGTGACGATGACAGCCCTGGACCCGCTCATCGACTCCTCCAACGCGACGCCGTTGTCCTGGCAGGCTGTCGTGGAGGACCTGCGCGCCCACGCCGCCTCGGACCCGCACCAGGCCTTCGTGGTCCTGCACGGCACCGACACCATGGCCTACACCTCCGCCGCCCTGTCCTACGCCCTCACCGACTTCCCCTGCCCCGTGGTCATCACCGGCTCCCAGCTGCCGCTGGGCGTCGTGGGCTCGGACGCCGCCCCCAACGTCACCGGGGCACTGCGAGCGGCCACGAGCGGACGCCTGGAGACAGTGGCCCTGTTCTTCGGCCACCGCCTCCTGGCCGGCAACCGTGCCACCAAGAGCTCGTCGTGGGCCTTCAAGGGCTTCACCTCCCCCAACGCCGCGCCCCTGGCCATGACAGGAGCACCCTGGCAGTGGTCGCCCCCGCAGGCCCAGGGATCAGGCTGGCCCAGGGCGTTGCCCTACACCCGCCACGACGTGGTCGTGGCGGACCTGGCTCCCGGTATCACCGCCCAGCGGCTGGAGGCCATGCTGACCCCCCAACCGGAGGCCGTCGTGCTACGGGCATTCGGCGTGGGCAACGTCCCCAGCCAGGAGCCCGGCCTGACCACCGTGATCAAGGAGACCGTCGCAGCAGGTACGGCAGTCGTCGTCGCTTCCCAGTGCCAGGAGGCTGAGGTCCTCCTGGGCCACTACGAGGCCGGTGACGCGCTGGCCCGCGCCGGAGCGGTCGGCAGTGCAGACATGACCCTGGAGGCCACCTACGCCAAGGTCCAGTTCCTGCTCAGCCAGGGTCTGCGCGGAGCCGACCTGGCCGCCGCCGTGGGGCGCTCAGTTGCCGGAGAACTGACCGAGCAGGCCCAGCAGCCCGGCTAGCCCGAGCGCCTCGGCGGGGGCAGGGAGCACACGGGCGCCGACACGGGCTCAGTCGCCGGAGCAGGTCAGGTCATCCTGCGGCAGGTCCCCCCTCAGCAGGTAGGCGTCAACAACGTCACCCACACACTCGCCAGCACGGCCGTAGGCCGTGTGCCCCTCACCCTCCCAGGTGAGAAGCCGACCAGACTCCAGCTGGTCGGCCAGGGAGACCGACCACTCGTAGGGGGTCGCCGGGTCGCCCGTGGTGCCGACGACCAGGATCGGGGCGGCGCCGCTGGCCGTGACCTCGCTGTTCTCGTTGCCGGAGAAGTGGTCCCAGCCCTGACAGTAGGCGTGGGCGTAGGTCAGCTCCTCGCCAAAGGTAGGCGAGGCCTGCCTCACGGCCTGCGCCTGCTGCTCCCAGGCCGCCTCGTCACCCTCGACAGGGTAGTCCTGGCAGTTGACAGCGGTGATGGCTTCCGAGCTGTTGCCCCGGTAAGCGCCCTGACTGTCCCGCTGAGCGAAGGCGTCAGCCACAGCAAGCAGCGTCGAGCCGTCCGGGTTGTCCCCCATGGCCTGGCCCAGCCCCGTCGTCAGCACGTCCCCCCAGGTGTCGGGGTCATAGAGGGATCCCAGGACAGCGGAGCGCGCCAGGGGGCGGGTCAGCGACCTGCTGGAGTCACTGGTGGGGATCGCGGAGGTGGCGATGGAGTCCAGGAGCTGGCGGACCTGCTCGACCCCGGAGTCGACGTCCCCGCTAAGAGGGCAGGACGGCCCGGACTGGCAGTCCTCGACATAGACGCGCAGCGCCCGCTCAAAGCCCTCAGCCTGGCCCTGGGCGACCTCGTCCAGGCTGAGGGCGGGGTCAAGGCCACCGTCCAGGACCATGCGACCCACGTTGTCAGGGAACAGGTCGGCGTAGGTCGCCCCCAGGTAGGTCCCGTAGGAGTAGCCCAGGTAGGTCAGCACGTCCTGGCCGTTGACAGCGCGCAGGACGTCAAGGTCGCGGGCGGCGCTCTCGGTTGAGACGTGGTCCAGGAGCCCGGGGACCTCGGTGGCCTCATGGCAGGCGGCCTCGTCCTCCTGGGCAGCGGCAGCGGCCTGCTGGGGGGAGGCGTTCTCCTCCTGCCCGTCGGTGCCACTGCGCCGCTCATCGAGCTCAGCGTCGGTCCAGCAGTCCACGGCGGTGGACTGCCCCACGCCACGCGGGTCAAAGCCGACGACATCGTAGCTGTCCGTTACGTCCCGGGAGAACCGCTCCCTCACGTTCTCGACAATAGTGACCCCCGAGCCGCCAGGGCCACCGGGGTTGACCAGCAGCACGCCCGCCGACTCCCCGTCGGCGGCGCGCCTCTTCATCGCGATGTCAATGGTCTCCCCCTCCGGGTCGTCATAGTCCAAGGGGACAGAGACGGTGGCACAGGTGTAGCCGGTGTCCTCCTGCGTCTTGTCCATGCCGTCGCTGCACGGGTACCAGTCGGCCTCCTGGGAGTAGTAGGTCTCCAGGCCGACCGGGACCTGCGGAGAGGCATCGGCAGAGGCAGGGGTCGCCGCGACAGGCTCACCCCCCTGGCAGGCAGTCAGGCCCGTGCACGCGAGCAGCAGGGCGCACGATACGGCGAGGGGCCGACGAACACGGCGTCTGGTCGTAGAGGTGTTCACGAGGCGAGCCTACGAGCACGCTAGGCTCGCGTCTCTCCTTCCCAGGGCGGAGCCATCCGTACCTGTGTCCCGTGCCCCTGGGGGGGACCCGAGGGAACCTCCCGGCAGGGGGCACCACCACGTAGCCTGGCTCCCATGGACATCCGCCAGGAGATCAAGAGGTTCCTCACCACGCGCCGCGCCAGGGTGACACCGCAGATGGCCGGGCTTCCTGTCACTGCCGGGAACCGGCGCGTGCCGGGGCTTCGCCGCGAGGAGGTAGCCCTTCTGGCCGGCGTGAGCGTGGACTACTACACCCGCCTGGAGCGCGGGAACCTGTCAGGAGCCTCCCGGGAGGTCCTGGACGCCTTGAGCCAGGCGCTCCTCCTGGACGACGCGGAGACCCAGCACCTGCACGACCTGGCCCGCTCGGCCAGCCCCAGCGGGCAGGTACGGAGCCACCGCTCCCACCAGGCCGACAGCGCCCTACGTCCCGGGGTGCAGTGGATCCTGGACTCCATGCCGATGCCCGCAGCCGTCCACGACGCCACCGGCAGCTACCTGGCCACCAACCTTATGGCCCGGGCGCTCTACTCCCCGCTGTTCGTTGACCCCGCCCCCGGGCTAGCCAGGAACGGTAGTGGCAGGGGCAGCGCGAGACCGAGCATGCCCCGGTTCATGTTCCTGGACGAGCGCTCGCGCTCCTTCTTCCCCCGCTGGGAGCAGGGGGCTGAGGACCTGGTGGCCATGCTGCGGCTGGCGGCAGGCTCGAACCCCGGCGACCCGGAGCTAACGGCGCTCGTCGGTGAGCTGTCCACTCACAGCCGCGAGTTCTCCGTCATGTGGGCACGCCACGACGTGCGCTACGTGTGTCGGGCGGACAAGCTGGTGCACCACCCGGTGGTCGGGCAGATGCACCTGGTCTGCGAGTCCACCGCGATGACCAGCAGCCCGGGCCTGACCATGGTGGTCTACGGGGTGGAGCCAGGCAGCCCCAGCGCCGACGCCATGCGGCTGCTGGCCTCCTGGGCCGCCAGCGAGGTCGCCTCTGCCACGCAGCCGGCCAGGGACACGCACATAGCCAGCTGACGTCACAAACCTTGCTTGGGGGCGGGTCGAGGTGCCGACTCAGCAGGCTGACGGCTCGCTCACCGCGTCCCTCGCAGGAGGTAGTCAGCTCGCTGCGCGCTTCTCACCCGGGCCTGCTCCGCCTCCAGGTCGGCCAGAGGCTGGTAGACGCCGTCATCATGGACCACACCGCGAGAGACACCCCACATCCAGATCGTCTCTACCGCCTCCAGGGCGCACAGGATCGCCTGACGCTCATCCCTGGACCTCCAGGCCAGCGCGGGCAGCAGGGCACCGGAGCCATCAGCAGCAACCACGACGACCGCCGCAGTGGTGCGCCCGCCGGAGGCGCGCAGTGTGACGAAGATGGAGGACCGCGACCTCGGCCAGTCCAGCCACCTGGCCCGCAGCCCGTCGACGTGGGACAGACCCTCCCGGGTGACCGTCAGACGCGTGCACGCGCTCCTGTAAGCGTGGAACAGCTGGACGGCAGCAAGCAGGAGTGGCACCGCGACAAGAAGGGTCGCAAGGAGGTAGCCCTGCGGCCGGACGGAGCCGACGGAAGGGTCGGCAGACACGCTGTGTGCCTCCTGAATCCGGGGGAGGATGACGCTGGAGGCGAGCCATCCCACCACGGCGTAGACGACGGCAAGGACCACGCGCGGCAGCCAGGTTGTCAGCCTCCTTCTGAGGACAAGCGGTTCCTGGCTCACCAGGGACGGGTCGGCCGACACACCACCGGGACTGCTCGTCTCCGTGGCAACCACAGCGCCGGGCGCCCCGTCGGGGCCAGGGACGGCCCCGACGGGGCAGACGTACCCGTTGGCCCGTGCCCACGCCCAGATCTCGTCGACCTCTGCCTCAAGGCGGTCCCGGACCCCTTCCCTGCCGACCGCCGAGACACGCGGGGCGGCCAGCCTGGTCCGGCGGCCACCGGCTGAGACCTCCACCCGGCCGAGCACCGTCACTGCCCCGCGCCGGGAGACACCTGTTCTCGACGGGCTGGCGTGGTCGCGGCGGACCGACACGTCGACGACGAAGGCGGCCCGCGAGCAGGGCCACGGCAGGTGCCTGGTGCGGAGGAGCCCCCGGGAGTGGATACCGGTGGCGTCAAAGACCGTGCGCTGCCGCAACGGCACCACCCCGGCCACGACAGCCCCCAGGCCCATCGCCAGGCCCACAGTGCGTATGAGGCCGATCAACAGCAGGAACGACCCGGCCCCTGCGGGTTCCTGGAACGCGCTCACCATGCGCGTCAGAATGGCGCACATCGCCAGCCCGATCAGGATCATCAGGCCCCCGTTCACGCGGGCAGACAGGTTCGGCCGACGCACCAGGCGCGGCGGCCCGTAGGAGGAGCCGGGGCCTGGAACGGGACTGGTCGCTGACACGTGCTCTCCTCTTCTCCACGATCTCTCTACGACCCCTCCACGACCTCTCCCAGATCTCCTCAGGGTCAGGCGGTTCGAGCGCGATCCTGGACCAGGACGGCGCACTCAGGCCTGGGGGCGCAGCTGGACCATGAGGGCCTCCACCGCTAGCAGCGGAGCAGCGCTGGAGCCCAGGCGGGAGCGGCACTCCTCGATAGCGGCGATCCGCGCCAGGGACTGCTGGGCACCGGTGGTGCGGGCCACCTGGTCCACCGTGTCCGCCAGGTCGATATTGACACGCTCCACGTCGCTACCCAGCTGGATGGCGAGCACGTCCCGGTAGAAGGACAGCAGGTCAGTCATGGCCCGGTCCAGTACGTCGGTACGTGCCCGACGGGCGCGCCGCTTCTGGTCCTCCTCCAGCTGGCGCACCTGGGCACGCAGGGCTGGAGGAATCTTGCCTCCCTCCTCCAGCCCCAGGGCACGGGCCAGCTCGGCTCTCTCCCGGGCGTCACGCTCAGCCGTAGCCTCCTTGGCCTCCGTCTCGGCCGCCTCCACCAAGGAGGCGGCCGCCAGGACCGCGTCACCAACGCTGCGCAGCGACACCGGCGACATGAGCAGCCGGTGGCGGCGCTCCCACGCGCCAGGGTCCGTGGCCAGGTGACGGGCCACCCCGATGTGGGACTGGCTGGCCCGTGCCGCCTGCTGCGCCAGCTGCGGGTCGGCGCCGTCACGGCGCACGAGGAGCTCGGCGACCGCCTGCGTCGAGGGGACCCGCAGGGTCACCAGCCGACAGCGGGAACGGATAGTGGGCAAGACGTCGTCGGCGCTGGGCGTACACAGCAGCCACACGGTCTGCGGCGGGGGCTCCTCCACGGACTTCAGCAGCACGTTGGTGGTCCGCTCCGCCATGCGGTCCGCGTCCTCCACGAGGACCACCCGCCAGCGGCCGGCCCAGGGACGGCGCTGCGCCTCCCCGACCAGGCCCCGAACCTCCTCCATGGTGATGATGAGCCTCTCCGTGGCCACGCGCACCACGTCCGGGTGGGACCCCGCCATGACGTCACGGCAGGGCTTGCATCGGCCGCACCCGGGGACCGGCCCGGTGCACTGGAGGGAGGCGGCAAAAGCCCTGGCCGCGTTGGAGCGCCCCGAGCCGGGAGGCCCGGTCACCAACCAGGCGTGGGCCATGGCTGAGTCCCCGGCGTTGCCAGCGTTTCCGGCATCCGGGTCGTCGTCGCGGCCAGGGGTGGTCGCAGCAGCCGCCTCCTGGCGCCTGTGGGCGAGGGACCGGGCCGCCCGGGCGGCCGCCGACAGGACGCCCACCACCTCCTCCTGGCCGACGACGTCGTCCCACACGCTCATGCGGCCCCGTCCCCGCTGGCGCGACCGCTGGAGGCCAGCAGCCCCCACACGGCAGAGGTGACGTCCTCGGCGACCTCGTCCACGCTGCGGGCGGCGTTGACGATGGTGAAGCGCTCGGGCTCGGAGGCGGCCAGGGTAAGGAACTGCTCCCGCAGCGCGGCACGGAACTTCGCGCCCTCGCGCTCCACACGGTCGACCTCCCCACGATCCTGCGTACGGCGGGAGGCCAGGTCGGGATCGGCGTCGAGCAGGATCGTCAAGTCAGGCAGGAGCCCGCTGGTGGCCCACAGGGACAGGTCACGCAGCTCGTGGGGACCCAGGCTGCGGGCAGCCCCCTGGTAGGCCACGGAGGAGTCGAGATAGCGGTCGGTCAGCACCACGGCGCCGCACTCCAGCGCGGGGCGCACGAGCGTGGCGACGTGGTGCGCCCGGTCCGCGGCGTAGAGGAGGGCCTCCGCGCGCGGGTCGACGTGGCCTCCGTGCAGGAGGAGGCGGCGCACGTCGGAGCCGAGCTCGGTGCCACCCGGCTCCCGGGTGACGACGACCTCGACCCCCGCCGCAGTCAGTGCGTCGGCCAAGAGCGTCAGCTGGGTGGTCTTGCCGACGCCGTCGGCCCCCTCGAAGGAGATGAACAGTCCGGGGCGGGAGCCGGCACGGTCACTGTGCACGCTACGGTCGGCTGAGGTGGTCACGCGCTCAGGGTAGCCGGGGAGCCTGGGAGGCTGCAGGCAGCAGGCCCCGTCACGACACGGTGAGGGGGAGCCGGGCCGTGCGCTGCGAGGTCCTTCCCTGGACCACCAGCACGTAGTCGCCGGGGGCCAGGTCGTCAGGCAGTGTGGCCGTGACCGAGTAGGGGTCCTGCCCGGTGCGGCTGCGCGGCGTCCTGCCCGTGGCGACACCGCCAACACGCTCGCCGGTCTCCTCCAGGACCACGTCCACGTCCTCGCCGGAGAGGAGCCCCTCCCCCTGGACCGTCACCGTCTGGCCCGCACCCAGGCTGGCAGGGTCCCCGACCAGGGCGGCGGTCACAGGGACGGCGGCAGAGCACTGGTCAGCGACCTCGTCCGGGTAGGACACGGAGGCTCCTGCCCGCCGTGGCTCCTCCTCGTTGACGTTGACGCTGCCGTTGACGAGCACGCTGAAGAAGATGTCGTCAGGGAACGTGGGGTCAGGGCGCCCCGTGATGGTCCAGCTGATGAGGGTCGTGGTGTCGTCCTGGGTGTCCCAGGTGGTCTCCTCCAACAGGGTCTGGTCGTCCCAGACCCTGGCCTGGAAGGTGTAGGCCCCGGTGGTGGTCACCGGCACCGACACGGTGCACCCCTCGCGAACAGGCTCTCCGACCTGAGCACTCACGCCCTCGGGGCGGGTAGGCAGGACCCGGACCTCCTGGGGGGCGTAGGTAACGGTGCCCCCGGGGCCGGAGCAGGTGGCCTCGTAGGTGTAGGTCCCTGGCTGGTCAGGAACCTTGACCGAGGCGAACCACCCCCCGCTCAGCTGACCGACGCTACTGGTGGCCACGACCTCACCGTCGAGGCGGACGACAGCCTCACCGGCCTCACCGGCCCCCTCGGCGTCGGGGACAGGCTCGCAGGAGAGCCTGTCGGAGAAGGCCACGTAGCTGCCGACCTGGGTCACCTGGGTACTGACACTCACCGAGGGACGTGGTGAGGAGGGCGGGGGCTCCTGCGCCACGCTGGCAGGGACCAGACCCAGCAGGAGCATGGCGGCGGCTACCGCGACCACGAGACGGCGTGTGTACAGACGACGTGTGTGCATGATGGCACTCCTTTCATGCCGGTGGGAACGCAAACGGCCGAGATAGTAACATCATGCCCATCACGACAATATAGGGTCACCTGGGTGGAGACTGGGAGACCATCACCGCACACCACACCACCGGGTTCGTCACCGGGTTCTGGTCAGAAGAAAAACTCCCCTCCCCAAGGAGCCGGGCCAGCCAGCCAGCGCACACCCACAGCAGGTACACCACCCCTACCAGAGGCAGGTACCACGTCGGCACCAGGCGCAGGTCAAGGCGGACCGCCGCCATCACCGTGCTCATGACCGCGCTGCTGCGATCACCCGTGCTAGCCGTTCCTGGCTCAGCCACGACGGTCCCCCTTGGCGATGTAGACGGCGAGCTCCTCAATGCTGGGGGCCTCGACGACCGCCCGGTCAGCCAGAGCCTCGGCCTCGCTGGCAGGCATGAGAGCCTCCCAGCCCAGCGACGTGCTGCGCACGCCCAGGCTCACCTGCCGCACGGCACCGGTGAGGTGCTCAGGGGTGCCCCGCACCGACCTTCCGGAGCGGGTCCAGCCGGGCTGCAGCCAGCTCCCGGGCGAAGACCTCACGGTTCCAGGTGGGGTAGAAGGGCGTCAGGGCGCTCTCGACATCCCTCACCCGCCACTCAGCGTGGTACGGCGCGGTGTCGAAGACGACACCGACACGCTCGTGCGGCAGGCAGGCAGCCGTGCCGGAGTCCGGGAGGGCCATGCCCAGGACAGCCTTGATCGTCGTGGTCTTGCCCGAGCCATTGGCGCCGACAAACCCGGTGATGTAGCCCTGCGGCACCGAGAAGGTGACGTCGTCCAGGCTGAAGCCTGGGTAGTGCTTGGTCAGGTGAGTGACCTCAATGGGGTTCACTAGCTCTCCTTCGCGCTCTCTCCCGGCTCCCCACCGGGGGCCTGGGATGTCGTCATGACGGTGTCGAGCATGGTGTGCAGCTCCTCGCTGCTGAGCCCGACCAGGCGGGCCCGCTCGACCGCGCGGTCGAGGTGCTCCTCCACCTCCCGCAGGACCTGCTCGTGCACGAGCTCGGAGTTACGAGGCAGGGCGAAGTACCCCTTGCCAGGGACGTTGGCAAGGAAGCCCTCGGCCACCAGGTCGGAGTAGGCCCGCGTGGTGGTGATGACGCTGACGCGCAGGTCCCGGGCCAGCGCCCGGATGGAGGGCAGGGCCTCGTCGGCCTCGACCCGCCCGGTCAGGATCGCGTCACGTACCTGCTGGGCGATCTGCTCGTAGATCGGAACCCCCGCCGTGTTCGACAGGACAACCGTCAGCGGCATGACACCCCCTTCCGTACATAGACACTATAGACAGTATGAACGGAAGCGGGTCAAGTCAGGGCCGCCCTGGGCGCTCGCACCTGCCCGGCTGGCAGGGCACAGCCGGGCAGGAGGTCAGTCGCTCTCCGCAGGACGAGCCTCCGTGCCGGAGCCGGTGTCCTCAATGATGGGGGTCCGACCCGCCCAGACCACGGTGCTGTAACTGCCACTGACGACTACCCGGTTGACATCGCGCACGTAGACCTCGATACCGTCACCGTTGATCACCACCGTGTCGGCGTACTCGGCAATCGCCACCGTGTACGCCCCCGTAACCGTCAGGGTGGTGCAGTCACCCGTGACACGCACCTCCTCGGACCGCTGGCTCAGCAACAGCGGACCGTTGTCGCACCTCACCGTCTTGTCAACAAACCCCTCCTCAAACAACCAGTCCGAGTCGGTAATGGTCGCCGAGGCGCCCGGGCGGTCGGCGGAGCCCAAGCCCACCTCTGCCTCCTCCTCGTCCCGGGCACCGGGCACCGCGTCAGTCCCCTCCTGCTCAGACGCGTCCGCGCTGCTGTGCACCTGGACCTCAGAGGCCTGGGACGTCGGCTCGTCCTGCTGAGACTCCTCGGCCTCGGCAGAGCGAGGAGACGCCTCGGTACTGGTCTCAGCGGCCTCGCTGCTCTGCGTAGCCTTGGCGTCGGTGTCTGCCTGGGTCGGCTGGGAGGACTGTGACGAGCTGTCACCTCCTCCCGGCGAGGACACAGAGATCGAGCAGGCTCCCAGGCTCAGGGCCACGCAGGCCGCAGCGGCGCCAGCAGCCAGGACAGGACGGAAACGGGTCACAAGGTTCACAACAAACTCCGGTTCAGGTCAGATCAGGGACGGCAAGGGACAGCCCGCCAGCCAGGCTCAGAAAGCGGGGATGAAGACCTCCACGCGGCGGTTGAGCTGGCGCCCCGCCGGGTTGTCCGAGCCGTCCTCGTTCTCGTTGGACGCGACCGGCTGGGTCTCCCCGTAGCCGGTGGCCTCCATGGAGGCGGTCACACCCTGGCTAGCCAGCTCCTCAACGACAGCCTGGGCGCGCTCCTCAGACAGGGTCTGGTTGAAGGCCTCGTCCGACACGGAGTCAGTGTGACCGTGGACCTGGATAGCCGGGGCGCCCGAGCTGGTCAGCACCTCAGCCAGGTTGCCCAGGGTCTGGGAGGCGTCATCGCGGACCTCGGAGGAGCCAAAGTCGAAGAGAACCCTGTCCTCCAGGGTGATGAGCGTCCCGCAGGAGGTCACCGGCTGGATGGCGTCGATCGAGGGGAAGGAGCCGACCTTGCCCACCTGGGGCAGCGGGTCAGCGTCCACGGTGAGGGTGGCAGTGGGGCTGGCGACCAGAGCGGTCCCGTCGCCGCTGTTGGTGATGGACAAGGTGGCGTCGGAGTACGTACCGGAGCCGTCCCCGTTGTTGGTGATCGTCACCGTGGGATCAGAGTACGTGCCCGACCCGTCGCCGTTGTTGGTGATCGTCACCCCGGCGTCCGCATAAGTTCCTGACCCGTCCCCGTTGACCGTCACGGACAGGGTGGGGTCGGAGTAGGTCCCCGACCCGTCACCGTTGCTGGTGATCGTCACCGTAGGGTCAGAGTACGTGCCCGAGCCGTCACCGTTGTTGGTGATCGTCACCGTGGGGTCAGAGTACGCCCCCGAGCCGTCGCCGTTGTTGGTCGTGGAGGAGCCCTCGGAGGAAGTGACCGCGGAGCCGTCACCACCCAGCACGGTGTGCCCCGAGCCCGAGGCCAGCACACCCGGCTCCTCGCAGCGGGCAGGCCCCACACTCACCCCGGGGACTGAGTCGACCTCCTGGGTCAGGTCGGGGGTGAACACGTCAGAGGACTCGGTGAGCAGGCTGAGGTCGGGCAGCGTGAACATGGGGACGGGCGGGATCTCCCCGACGGCGTAGCCGGATACCGCATTCTCCCCTCCGGGGACGGGCGAGGCTGACCCTTCCGCAGACGCCTGGGAGGACGCCGATGAGCCTGCCAAGCCCCGCGGCTCCTGGGCCGCCGACTGGGGGCCAGAGCCGGTGTCGCCCTCGGAGCCGCTGCCACCGGAGCCGGACCCGCCGATGTCCAGGGAGCAGGCAGCCAGGGAGACGGTAGCAAGGATGGCGCAGACCAGGGCGGCCGGGCGCCGTACGGGGAAGTGGTGTGTCATGAGGAGGACTCTAGGGTCCCGTTATCGCCCTGTCGTCTCCGTGCTGTCGCAGCCTCGCGACAGCCTGCCCGGCACCCGCTGGCCCCGGGGAGACGGGACCGGACGCTCTCCTCGCGCCGGGAGCGCTGCCTTGTCCGCCCGCTCCCGGCCCTGCGGCGGCCAGGCGGTCGCACCCTCAGCCTGGTGGCGGCCCCGCTACCGGGAGGGAGAGCCACACCCGGGTCCCTACCCCCTGCCGGGAGGTCATCCTCGCCTGCCCACCGTGGCGTCGCAGGATCGTGGCCACCAGCGGCAGGCCCAGGCCGGAGCCGGGCAGGCCGCGGGCGTTGCCCGCGCGCGCCAACTCGCTCCACACCACGGGCAGGTCCGCCGGGGGCACGCCGATACCGGTGTCAGCCACTTCGATCGCTACCGCGCCCGCCTCCTCCCGGCCTCGGACCTCAACGGTGCCCCCTGAGGAGGTGTACTTCGCGGCATTGGACACCACGTTGTAGATCGCTGAGTAGAGCAGGTCGCCGTCGCCGCGCACGTGGGGCAGGGGCCAGGGGACCTGGGGCAGGTCCACGCGCATACGGACCGCCTGGTTCCTGGAGGCGGCCTCCTCGGCGACGGCCTGGACAGCGTCCTGGACGGTCTCCGCCAGGTCCACGTCCTCCAGGGCCAGGGGCAGGGTCTCCAGGTCGGCCAGCTTGCGCAGGTCGGCGACAAGACGGCCCATACGGCGCGCCTGGGCGTCCACCACGTCGGCCCGGGCTGGCAGGTCGGCGGGCATGATCTGGGGGAGGTCGGCCACAGCCGCCCGCACGGCGGTCAGGGGGTTCTTCAGCTCGTGGTCCAGGCGCCGCAGGAACTGCTGGTGCTGCGCCCAGGCCTCCTCCTGGGCCTGGCGCCGCGCGCGCTCACCGGCGACGCGCAGGCGCCAGCGCACCAGGACCACGACCAGGGCCGAGGCCAGCAAGACCGTACCCGTCTCGAGCACCAGCAGCGGCAGCGTCGCAGTCAGGGTCATAGTGGTGTGCGGAACAGTCAGGAACGCGGCTCCTGTCGTCACGACCACGACGAGCACAGCCAGGCTCCAGGCCACGAGCCAGGGCCTGCGCGAGGGGGCGTTCCCACCCGTGGCCCTGGAGGCACCTGGCGCACCCGGCGGCTCCGACGTGGTCGACACAGCTGGCACGGCAGCCACCGCCTGGGAGCCGTCAGGCCCAGGCGCGGGCAGGGAGCCCCTCACGCGTGGACCCTGGCGCGAAACCGGTACCCCACCGAGGGAACGGTCTCGATGTAGGTGGGCTGCCCAGCCGCGTCCCCCAGGATCTTGCGGATCTCGCGGACACGGTGATCCACCGCCCGCGTCGAGGCGGCGAAGTCGATCCCCCACAGGGCCGCCAGCAGGGCCTCACGAGTGTGCAGCTCCCCGGGGTGGCTCATGAGGTAGTCCAGGAGCATGGTCGCCTTGGGGGTCAGCGACAGCTCCCTGCCCGCGAGCGTCACCCGCCGGGAGGCTCGCTCCAGCACCAGGTCCCCAGCCACCAGGCGCGCAGCGGAGGTCAGCGGCTGGGTGCTCCCCTGGGTGCGGCGCAGCACCGCCCGGATGCGCGAGGCCAGCTCGGCCGGGTCGAAGGGCTTGGACAGATAGTCGTCGGCACCGTCGTCCAGCGCGGAGACCCGCTCGTAGGAGGCGTCCACCTGGGTGAGGAGGATGATCGGGGTCCAGGTCCCGCCCGCCCGGATCCGGCGGACCAGCTCGCGACCGTCCATACGGGGCATGAGGACGTCGGAGACCACGATATCCACGTCGCGGGCCGCAAGAAGGTCCAGCGCCTCTACCCCGTCGGAGGCCAGGAGCACCCGGTAGCCGCTGCGCTCCAGGTAGGGGCCCAGCGAGCGGCGGATGGCTGACTCGTCATCGACGAGCAGGACGGTGGCCGTGGGGGCCGTGGGGGCCGCAGAAGTCGCGGACGCAACCGACTGCGGAGCGGACGGGACAGGGGTGGGCGCTGACATGGGCGCGATCCTCCTCGGTGGTGCTCGGTGAGTCCTGGGGGCGCTCGGCAACCTCAGCCCCAGCCACTGACACCACCCCCGTGACGCCGACCGCAGCGACCGGGGGCGTTGACCAGGCCGGGCGCCAGCGCCGCCAGGGGCAGCGCAGGAGCTGGACTACCTCAGTCCTAGCCGATCTGGGTGGCGACGTTGCCGGAGCCCATGTCGGTGACGTCCGGAGTGCCGCTGAGCCAGTAGACCTTGACGTCAGAGCCAGTGATCATGACCGTGCTGACGCTGCGCACGTAGACGGTGACGTCACTGCCCGCAACGGCCAGGGTGCCCACGTTCTCCGCAGCAACCGTGACTTCAGAGCCCAGGACGCCCAGCTCACCGTCGAGGTCACCCACGAGGTTGAAACTCTCCCCCGACCCCGAGACGGCGTAGGAGCCGGAGACGGTCTGCCTGGTCCCGTTGCTGATGGCGTCCTGCCAGCCAGGATCGGTGATGTCGGAGGTGTCGCTGTCGGAGGTGCCCGAGCCAGCGTCGCCCTCAGAGTCTGCCGAGCTGCTGGCGTTGTCGGAGCCGCTGGAGCCGTCCTGGCCCTGCGCCGCCTCGGTGGTGGTAGCGTCACCAGAACCTGCAGAGTCAGCCCCACCGCCATCGGAGCCGCCGACCGACACCGAGCAGGCCGTCAGGGACAGCCCCAGCACAAGAGCTGCGGCAGGGGCCAGCAGGTATCGAGAGACACGAGAAGAGCAAGAAGCACGCACAGGGATTCCTTTCCAGGGACGCTCACCGCAGCGGGAACACTCACCGCGCTGTCGCTGTGAAGCCTAGTGACCGCGTGACGCGGCCGCGTCGCGAGCCTGTCGCAGATCAGCGACAGGACAACAGCCGGAAACCACGCCTCGACCAGAAGACCTTATACTGTGCTTTCCGTCGCATTTTCTGGGTGGAGGCTGGATATCCATTAAGTGAATTCCACTTCAGCGGGAATCGTACAAGGTAGGCTGCCACGAATCTCGCCAGGCCGAAAGACGTCAACAGGAGCCGATTTCATTCCAGTTCACCCTGACAGTCTCCCACCCCGAGCGTCGTGCCCGACCAGTCGTGACCGAGCCGCAGGCCGACCAGTAGCCTCGTGCCCTGAACGCGTGACCCGCCTCAGTTGCACGCAGGCGCGCTAGTGCTCCCGCCTCGGGCGTGTGAGCCTGGCACCCCTCCGGGGGAACTCCTTGCCGAAGCGCTCCTGCCCCGGGCCTGTGAGCCTGGCTCACACCGCTCCACCTGTGCTTGACGGTCTCCACCCAGGCCTGAACCGCGCCAGGCAAACCCCCGTCACTCCACCCCACCTGGAACAGGCATAACAACTATACCTGGCCCACACCCACGACGACCGCTACATGCCCGCTACACGGTGTGGAGGCCGCCAACTGCCCCACGCCCACGCCGACCGCTGGCCTCGTGCCCGAGAGAGGCCGCCTCGGTGCGGCCGACCTGCCCCACACCCACGACGACCACTGGGCTGGAGGACAGGCTGGAACAGCCCTGACAGGTAAACACTCCCCGGGACCGACTCCTCGAAAACGACCAATTCCTCACAGACGACCAACGTGCCAGTCGTTCTCTGAGGATTTGGTACATGTACCTTTCAGTAGCTGGTACATTTCGGCGCACCGCCCCACCTCAGGCGGTACCAGCCTTCCTAGCTCTGACCGGTTCCGTCAGTGCTGGCCGTCCCGGTGCTGGTCCCCCTGCTGCTGGCGGTCTTTGACGTCGTCCCACCGCCTGCGGCCTTACGCGTCCCAGCCGTGCCTCCCGCCGTCCTGCGGGCGCTGGCCTTGCTGGCACCCGTCCTGCCGGTACTCGTCTTACGGGTGGCGCGCTTCTTGGCAGGCCCCTTGGCCCGCTTCTCAGCCAGCAGCTCGTAGGCGCGCTCGGCGATGACCGTGGCCGGGTCGTCCCCCCGGCGCAGAGTCACGTTGGTCTCCCCGTCGGTGAAGTACGGCCCGAAGCGGCCGTCCTTGATGACGACAGGGCGCCCCGTGGCCGGGTCCGTGCCCAGGTCACGCAGAGGAGGCCGCGCAGCGGACTGCCCCCGACGACGCTTGGGCTGGGAGAACAGCTCCAGGGCCTGCTCCAGGGTGACGGAGAAGATCTGCTCCTCGGTCTCCAGGGACCGCGAGTCCGAGCCCTTCTTCAAGTAGGGGCCGTAGCGGCCGTTCTGCGCAGTGATGTCCTCCCCGGACTCCGGGTCCTGCCCCACCACCCGAGGCAGACTGAGCAGGTCGAGGGCCTGCTCCAGGGTGACCGTGGCCAGGTCCATCGACCTCAGCAGGCTCGCCGTACGCGGCTTGGGCCTCGCCGTCCTCGCCTTCCTTGAGGTCTGGGACGCCCTGGCCGACCTAGCAGACGACGTCGCAGCCCCGGCGGGGTCAGTAGCCTCACCGCCCTGGCTGCCCGCGCCCGTCGCCACCGCGCTGTCGGCGCCCTCCTCCCTAGGATCAGGCAGGACCTCGGTCACGTAAGGTCCGTAGCGGCCGTCCTTGGCGATGATCATGTGGCCTGTGGACGGGTCGACCCCCAGCTCGCGGCCGTCGTCGGCAGCGCGGGCGAACAGCTCGCGCGCCTTA
This sequence comes from Actinomyces sp. 2119, assembly GCF_003591215.1. Lineage (NCBI taxonomy): Bacteria > Bacillati > Actinomycetota > Actinomycetes > Actinomycetales > Actinomycetaceae > Actinomyces > Actinomyces sp. 2119. The sequence continues at coordinate 362,606 of NZ_QYRR01000002.1, read as the reverse complement.
TCCAGGCTGAGCTCGTCGGGGGCGACATCGGCAGGCACGTTCGCCCGCCTACCCTCAGCGTCCTCCAGGTAAGGGCCGTAACGCCCCACGCGCAAGGTGACACCCTCACCGAGGTCAATAGAGTTCACCGCCCGCGCGTCAATCTCCCCCAGCCCGGCGACCAGACCTCTGAGACCGTGGAGCGTCAGCTCCGTGCTCCCAGTGCCCTCAGTACCTCCAGCATCCTCATCGCCCCCGGGGCCTGCAGTACCCTCAGCACCCGCAGCGCCGCTGTTCCCCTGCGAGCCGTTGTAGAAGCGGGACAGCCAGGCCACCCGGTCCTCCTCGCCAGCGGCGATCCGGTCCAGGTCCCTCTCCATGGAGGCAGTGAAGTCGTAGTCGACGAGCTCGGCAAAGTTCTCCTCCAGCAGGCGGGTGACGGAGAAGGCCAGCCACGTGGGCACCAGGGCCTGACCGCGGTGGTCCACGTAGCCGCGGTCAGAGATCGTCGACATGATCGAGGCGTAGGTAGAGGGACGCCCGATCTCGCGCTCCTCCAGGGCCTTGACCAGGGAGGCCTCCGTGTAGCGGGGAGGTGGGGTGGTCTCGTGCCCAGAGGCCTCAGCCCTAAGGGCAGCGAGCTCCTGTCCCTCCGTCATGGCGGGCAAGCGCACGTCCTTGCCCGCATCGGCCTTGCCAGCCCCGGAGGAGTCCTCATAGCGCTCAGCGTCACGCCCCTCCTCGTAGGCTGCCAAGAAGCCACGGAAGGTAATGACCGTGCCCGAGGCGCTTAGCCCCGCTACTGAGAACGTCGGCCCGGCGTCCCGGGAACTACCCGCCGCTGGGGTCAGGGGCACCTCAACAGTCACCGTCGCGGTAGAGCCGACGGCGTCAGCCATCTGGGAGGCCACGGTACGCCTCCAGATCAGCTCGTAGAGACGGAACTGGGCGCCGCTGAGGTCACCACTGACCTGGGCCGGGGTGCGGAAGTGGTCACCAGCGGGACGGATCGCCTCGTGCGCCTCCTGAGCACCCTTGGCCCGGGAGGCGTAGACCCTGGGGCGCTGCGGGAGGTACTGGGAGCCGTAGAGCTCGGCCACCTGCGCCCGGGCCGCCTCCACAGCCTGGGAGGACAGCACCGTCGAGTCAGTACGCATGTAGGTGATAAAGCCGTTCTCATACAGTCCCTGGGCCACACGCATCGTCTCACGGGGATTCATCCGCAGCTTGCGTGAGGCCTCCTGCTGGAGGGTCGAGGTGGTGAACGGAGCAGCAGGACGGCGCTTGTACGGCTTGTCCTCGACAGAGGCTACCCGCGGCTGCCCGCGACCGACCGCCTCGGCGACAGCAGCCGCTCCCGCCTGGTGCAGGTGGACCACAGAGGCCTTCAGCGCAGCCGGCCGCAGCTGGCCGTCGTCGTTGAAGTCGCGTCCGGTCGCCACCCTCCGCCCGTCCAGTGTCGTCAGACGGGCAGAGAAGACGGAGTCGTGCTGGTCCTGGGACTCCTGCTGGGACGGCGCAGCCGCCTCGGGGGTATCCGGGCTCCCGGGCAGCACGGTGCTCAGCTCAGCTTCCACCCCCCAGTAGGAGGCCGAGGTAAAGGCCATCCGCTCGCGCTCACGCTCCACCACCAGGCGGGTCGCCACGGACTGGACCCGCCCGGCCGACAGCCCCGCCCTGACCTTGCGCCACAGGACCGGGCTGACCTCATAGCCGACCAGCCGGTCCAGGATGCGCCTGGTCTCCTGGGCGTCCACCCGGTGGGTGTCCAGGTCACGCGTGCTGTCCAGGGCGCGGGCCACCGCCTCGCGGGTGATCTCCGTGAAGGTCATGCGCCTGACCGGGATCGTGGGCTTGAGCACCTCCAGGAGATGCCAGGCGATTGCCTCACCCTCCCGGTCGTCGTCCGTGGCCAGGTAGAGCTCGTCAGCCTCCTTGAGCGCCTTCCGGAGCTGGGCGACTGTCTTTTTCTTGTCCGGGTTGACGACGTAGTAGGGGGTGAAGCCGTCCTCCACGTCCACGGCGAACTTGCCGTAGGGCCCTTTCTTCATAGCGGCGGGCAGCTCGGAGGGCTGCGGCAAATCACGAATGTGACCCACGGAGGCCTCGACGTCGAAGTCCTCCCCGAGGTACCCGGCGATAGAACGCACCTTGTTGGGGGACTCCACGATGACGAGCTTGGTGGACACGGGCGACCTTCCTCACAGGCGGGCGTGACGGGTGGTGGCGAGACAGACCGACTGGCAAGCCCTCAGCCAGGACACGCCTGTACCCCGTTGTGCATCAGCCGCACAACCAGGCACGCCTACGCGTCCCAGACGTCTGGGAGCCGGTCGGGAACCGACAGGGACGACCCCCTCCCAGCTGACTGTAACGTATTGCGGCCGCTGGTACCTCGCAGCAGCCACGTCGTTGTGGAGAGGTCGTGGGGTCGTGGAGAGGCCGTGGGAACCACGGCTGCTGCGGACCGCACCTGCCGCCACGCCGGGAACTACACGCCCAGACCAGGTCAGCCAGCCGTCAGGACAGCTCCGACAACGCGCCACGGATCGTGGCGAGCCTCTGTGTGGTCGCGGTCTCGTCGTAGGGCAGGCCCAGTCCCCGGCACTCCGCGGCAAGCTGGGCGAGAGACCGCACCTCAGGGAATCCCTGGGACGCCAGGGAGGCGACCTCGTCCACCACGGGGGAGCCGGAGACCCCGTTGCCGCCACGGGCATCCACCCACTGGCCCAGGCGGCGGGCAGCACGGTCGAGGCTGGAGGTAACCACGCGCAGGGCGTCGTCCAGCTCGCCGACCTGGGTGCTCACGCTGCGCAGAACAGGCCCCAGGCCCGCGACCCCCGACTCCAGGGCCTCGCACAGGTCCCTCAGCGAGCGGACGGCGTCCTCCTCCGAACCGTCCAGGATGGACTGGGCGAACCGCCCCACCATGAGGGTCAGCAGCCGCATCAGGGCTACGGCGAAGCGCAGCTGCGTGACCGCCTCGTGCATGGAGCGCAGGCGCCGGGGCAGCCCGCCGAGCTCGCTGCCCGCGGTACCGGACAGCTCACTGATCCGCTCAGCCAGGGACTGAGCCCGGGTACGCGCACCGCCCCCTCCGTCCTGGGAGACCAGCTGACCGATACGCATGATCCGCCCCCGGGCCGCCGAGATGGAGTCGTGAGCCGCCTCCATGGCGACAATGAGCCGCATGTACTCGTCAAGCTCGTAGACCAGGGCGTTGGTCTCCCGCTCGATCACGGCCACGGTGCTGAGGATACGAGCCACCGGCCCCAGCACGTCCGGGGCCGCGGCAGGAACACGTACCCCCGCAGCCACCAGCGCCGCCACCTCGCGGGGGAGAGTGGCCTCGGTCATCTCGTACAGGGAGCCGAACCCCAGAGCGGCGAGCTCGGTGGACAGCTCCTGGGCACCGTACTCGCCGATCTGCCGCCGTGAGGCTGCACGGGCGGCCAGCTCGCGCTCCTTGGCCCGCACACGCCGATAGGCCTCCTCCACCTGGGTCCGGGTGCTCGCGTCCATCGGCTTGATCCGCACCGAGAGGAACCCGTCACGCAGGGGAACTACTGTGGCAAAGACCCGGTAGTCCAGGCCGTCCACCGCCCGGTTGATGACATAGGCGCACACGGGCCTGCCCGCCTGGAGGTCGTCCCACATGAGCCGGAACAGACCCGCAGGCATATCCAGGTGCCGTACGATATTGTGAGGTGACCCGATAAGGCGCTCACGCGAGTAGCGGGAGAGGACGTCAAAGGTCCTGTTAGTGTTCTGGATGACGCCTCTAAGGTCCGTCGTCGAGAAAAAGATGTCCTGCGGGTCGAACAGCCGCTCGTATCCGATCTGCGATTCCATGGGTGCTCTCTTCCGGTCAGTGGAACATGACGCTCAGCGGGGAGCCGCTACGCCCCGCCCTGGCACCGCCAGGACCCCGGCACTGCATGACGTGCCCCGGCCTTGGCGGTCACCCTCGGCAGCGGCTATCCCCCCATCTGCGCCAGGGCCTGGCGAACCGTGGAGACACGCTCACGGATAAGAGGCTCGTCCAGGGTCACGACGACCCCGCGCGCCTTCGCTGCCAACTCGGCCAGGGAGGCAGTCTCGGGGAAGCCCTGCTCCCCGAGCTCGACCGCCTCCTGGAGCACAGCAGCAGCGTCCACGCCCTCAGCCAGGGCCTGGGCACCCTCGTCCTGGAGCGCCCGGATCCAGCGCTGGAACGGACGCTTGACCCGGTCGAGGTTGCTGACCACCGACCGCAGGTCCGCGTCCAGGCGCTCAGCGAGGTCGGCCGCGTTCTGGCAGGACGGCGCAAGCGGCTCAAGGTCCACCAGGAGCGCCTCAGCTAGGTCACTGATGGCGTCGGCGGAGTCGACCTCCGTCTCGTCCAGGACCGCGGCGGCGAAGATCCCCGTCATCAAGGTGTGCAGACGCATCATCGAGGAGCGGAAGCGCACCTCGGAGGCGACCTCGTAGAGGGCCACCAGCGAGGAGTTCAGCTGCTGGAGAACCTCCACGGCCTGCGCACTACGCTCCCTGACCCGCTCTGAGACAGTCGGCACGGAGGAGTCCTGGTCCGGGCTGGTTACCTCCCCTACCAGCGCCCCCACGCGGTTAGCCCGGTCGATGACCGAGCGGACACTCGTCGCCCAGGCCCCCAGGCCGTTAATGAGCTCCTGGTACTCGTTGAGCTGGTAGATCAGCTCGTCGGTGTCCCGCTCAATGACCGCCATGGCCGACAAGATGGTGGACATGGGGCTGTCCGACTCCGTGCGGCGGGGTACACGCACGCCCTCGACCACGAGCAGGGCCAGCTCTCTCGGCAGGGCTGCCCTGGCAAAGGAGTACAGGCCGCGGAACTGCGCCTGGCTGAGCTCCTCAGACATCAAGGTGGCACCACGGTCAGCCACCTCACGACGGCTGTGCCCCTGGTCAGCGTACTCACGCTCTGCGGCACGGACCCGGGCGTACATCTCCCTAACCGGGGTGAACAGCGCGTGGTTGCTGGGGCGGACCCGCACCGAGAGGTAGCCGTCGGCAAGGGGGACGACCGTGGCAAAGACCCAGTAGTCTAGCCCGTCCTTGGCTCTGTTCAGGACATAGACGCATGCTGGCCGCCCTGCCTCCAGCTCGTCCCACATCAGCCTGAAGGCGCCTGCGGGCATGTCGTCATGGCGGATGATGTTGTGCGGAGCGCCGACCAGCTCCTCAGAGCTGTAGCGGGACAGCGAGTTAAATACCCGGTTTGTCCTGCGGATAACGCCCTTGGCGTCCGTGGTCGAGAAGAACAGGTCCTCGGCACCGAAGCGGCGCTCGTTGCCATCGACGTATTCCATGACTCTCCTGGTAGCGTAGTTATAAGGATGGCGGGCCGCAGCCGGTGGTAGCGCTGGTTCACGTACCACGCAGCCGGGACGCGACCCGGTCAGGTACAAGAGACTACGCTGCCATAGCCCTGATAGAACAGCAGGACCACAGCCTGGCACGGCGGCCCAGCACGACAGAAGCAGGTATAGGGGCGCGCACCACGGGCTCCGCCCCGACACTACTTTGATTCTTTGTACCAGAACCGGATCACCTCGCGGACGCGGCCACCCGGACGCTGCCCCGCTCGACATGTGCCCTGGTTTCTGGCACCAGGACGATCGGTCGCACGGCGCAACCGGTCCAGCATTTCATACACCGCCAAGGCATGTGGGTGTTTGTGGTCCCAACCTGATAACACAGGCTTCTCCCAGGCGGCAACTCGAAAGAATCCAGCAGCCTTATGCTGGAATTAGCAGCATGAGCACCACCCCTGAGCCCCTCACGCGCCCGGACGGGTCGCCTGTGCGCGTCCTCGTGGTCGACGACGAGCAGATGCTGGCCGACCTGCTGGCGAGCGCCCTGCGCTATGAGGGCTGGGAGGTCACCACAGCCGGCACGGGGACGGCGGCGGTCAGGACGGCCCAGGAGATCCAGCCGGACGTCATCGTCCTCGACGTCATGCTGCCCGACTTCGACGGGCTGGAAGTCATGCGCCGCGTCCACGGACACACTCCCGGGGTACCCGTTCTCTTCCTGACGGCCAAGGACGCCGTCTCCGACCGGGTGGCTGGACTGACCGCCGGGGGTGACGACTACGTGACCAAGCCCTTCTCCCTGGAGGAGGTCGTGGCACGGCTGCGCGCCCTGCTGCGCCGGTCGGGAGCCAGCGAGGAGAAACCCGCTTCCCTGCTGGAGGTCGGCGACCTGCGCATGAACGAGGACTCCCACGAGGTCTGGCGGGGCGAGGATGAGATTCACCTCACTGCCACCGAGTTCGAGCTGCTACGCTACCTCATGCGCAACCCGCGCCGCGTCCTGTCCAAGCCACAGATCCTGGACCGCGTCTGGAACTACGACTTCGGCGGGCAGGCAAACATCGTCGAACTCTACATCTCCTACCTGCGACGCAAGATCGACAAGGGGAGGGACCCCATGATCCACACGATGCGAGGCGTTGGTTACGTGCTCAAGCCCGCCGCTGACGCACCAGCCGCTGCGAGACACTCCCAGGAACCCGCCACGGCCGCAGGCGCCGCATCTCAGGGCCCGGCAGGCTCCTCGGGCGGGAGCCTCTGAGACCCCCGTGACGGCAGCACCCCCCGGGATACCGCCCAAGCCACCTGGCCCTGCCGGGCAGGACGACCAGACCCCTTCCTCACCTCTGCCGCGCCCACGACGGCTGCGCAGCCTGCGTACGACACTCGTGCTCAGCGTGCTCGGCCTTGTCCTTGTCACTGCCGCCCTCATGAGCGCCTTCTCCACGCTGACCCTGCGCTACACACTGACCGAACACCTCGACGACAAGCTGGCTGCCGCCTCCGAGCGGGCCGCGAACCGCCGCAACGGCCTGGAACAGGGACCGGCGGGCCCGCCCCAGTACCCTGACGTCGGCAGCACCGAGGAGGTGGCCCCGGGACTGGACGCCGCAGGCCAGTCCACGGGGACGCTGACCGTCATTATCACCTCGGGATCCGTGAGCAGCGCCACCTATATCGATGCCGAGGGCCACTATGTCAGCCTGTCCCCACAAGCCCATGCTGACCTGCTGCCAGTTCGTACCGATGGTCACCCCATGACGGTCAGCATTACCTCTCTGGGTGACTACCGGGTCGTGGCCAGCAAGGACGACTCCGGCGCTGTCGTCGTCACCGGCCTGTCCATGGAGGACGACAACAGGCTGGTGCGCACCCAGCTGCTCATCGAGGCCGGGATCGCGCTGGTGGGTGCCCTTGTGATCGCCCTGGCCGGGAGGAGCATGGTCAGGTCCTCCCTGGCACCCTTGGAACGGGTGGCTGTCACCGCCCAGCACGTGGCCTCCCAGCCGCTGGAGCGCGGTGAGGTCTCCATCGACGAGCGCGTGCCCGCTGAGGACCTGGTCTCCTCCACGGAGGTCAGCCAGGTGGGGACCGCCCTGAACACGCTGCTGGACCGGGTTGAGGACGCCCTGGGCGCCCGCCAGCGCTCGGAGACGCAGGTGCGCCAGTTCGTGGCCGACGCCTCCCACGAGCTGCGCACGCCCCTGGCCTCCATCCGCGGCTACACCGAGCTGATCCAGCGCGAGGGCGCTGACGCGAACCTGCCCGAGGAGGCTGAGCACGCCCTGCAGCGGGTGCACTCGGAGTCCCTGAGGATGACGGCCCTGGTGGAGGACCTGCTGCTGCTGGCCAGCCTGGACGCGGGACGCGGGCTGGTCCTCACGGAGGTGGACCTGGTCGGTCTCCTGGTGGACACCGTAGCCGACGCGCGCGCTGCAGGCCCCGACCACGACTGGGAGCTGGTCCTGGAGGCGCTGGAGCCTCCTGCGGGGAACAGTGATCGGGCCGCGCAGAACGGCTCCGGGATCCCCCAGGGCTGTGAGGGCCAGGAGCCCGAGCCCGAGGAGGAGTTTGTCCCCGAGCCGCCGCTGGTAATGGGAGACGAGCCCCGGCTGCGCCAGGTCCTGGTCAACCTCCTGGCCAACGCCCGCGTGCACACCCCGCCGGGGACACGGGTCACCACGACCCTGCTGCGCCACGACAACCACCTGGTGGTGCGGATTGCCGACAACGGGCCCGGTATCGAACCTGCCCTGCGTGAGCGCCTCTTCGAGCGCTTTGCCCGCGGCGACACCTCCCGTGAGCGTCGTACCGGCTCCACCGGCCTTGGGATGTCGATCGCCCTGGCTATCGTGCAGTCGCACCAGGGGACGCTGACCGTGGAGTCAGCGACCCGACAGGAGGACCCCGAGCACCACGGCACCACCTTCGCCATCAGTCTGCCTGCCGTCGAGGTCCGGTAACCGCCCGGCCAGTCCTGTCAAGAACGCGAAGGCTGCCACGGATATCGCAGCCGACGCCGGGATGTACCGGTTCCTCGCAGAGTGACCGGATTCTCACAGGGCGACCGGCAGGTCAGTCCTCTATAAGGATTCGGTCCGTTATGAGACTTGGTAGTTGTTGCTGCTGAGGATGTCTGCGGTCCGGCTCGGCTCCTACCCCGTCCTACCTATCGCCGCCAGCCACTCAGGCCGACCAGAGCGCCCAGAGCGAGGCAGGACACTGCGACAGTCGCCACCGATCCTGCGGTATAGGCGGCAAAGAGGTCCCACCGGGTCAGCGGGGCGGCGCTGCGCGACCACACCCACATCTCCAGGAGACCGGCACCAGCACAGCCCACGGCTCCTGCGACCGTGAGCACGGTGTTCCACAGCTGCTGCGAGCCCCTGGCTGCGGCTGCCTCACCGCCAGCACCCTCGTCACGATCCCCGTCGCTGTGGCCGCTGCCATGCTGACCACCGTGCTGACCACCGTCATGCTGACCACCGTGCCCGTCCGGGTCGCGGTCACCGCCCTGCCATGCTCCCGCGGCGACCGCCACCGCGCCCCAGGCGACGGCTACCAGCACGGCCGAGAGCACGTCGGAGGGCCGGTGCCACTGGCACACCAGGGTGGAGTACCCCATGGCCGCCGTGGCGCCAGCCCCCACCCAGGCCGCAGCCGTGCGCCAGCGGGTCCCGGCGAGCAGCACCAGGGCCACGGCGGCTGAGGCCGCCATGGTCGTGTGCCCCGAGGGCAGGGTATTCGCGTTGTCCCAGCGCGCGGTAATGTCATAGTCGGGACGCCATAGGACCCACTGCTTGATGACCTGGGTGCTCAGGTTCGCCCCGACCACAGCGACCACCGCCCACAGGGCACGGCGGTGGCTGCCACGCAGCCAGCCGACAAGGAGGATCACCGCTACCAGGACCACCGCTGCGGGCATGGAGACCGTGGACAGGAGAGCGCGAGCCTGGTCGGAGACGTAGTGGGAGCCGATCTCAGAGCCCTCCAGGGCGGCCGCTTCCAGACGCTGGCCGGTATAGGTACCCACAAACAGCCACCACAGCGCGAGCACCCCCACCAGGCAGCACGACACCAGCAGCAACGCCCGCCCGCGCACACCTGGCGCTGTAACACCTGGGGGTGCCGCCCTGCCTGGAGTAGTCCGGGAGCTCATCATCACCGAGCGATGGTAGAGGCAGTGACCGGGAGAGCTCCTGGTAGGTCCCAGCGATTCCACTGCGGAAGTGCTCACGGTGGCGCCACGACACGACTTTTGTCCCGCGCCTCGTTGCAGGTCCAGGGGGCTCTTCGTAGACTTTGTGCAAACAAGCCCCTTCAACTGCAGGGAGGCTGCGCATGCTGATCCGTTTTTCGGTTGGCAACTTTCGCTCGGTCAACGAGCCTGTGGAGCTGACCTTTGTGGCAGTCGACGAGGACCGCGACGTCGTCCGGCCCCATCCCCACATCGGCGTCGGCCTGCTGCCTGCGGCAGGCATCCTGGGCCCGAACGCCTCAGGCAAGACCAACGTCCTGCGCGCACTCCAATGGCTGTGCGACGCGGTCAGAGGCTCCGTCACCCGCTGGGACGACGAAATCCCGGTACAGCCCTTCGCGTTCGGTGACCCGGGCGATGAGGGTCCTAGCGAGACCACCTTCACCGTGGAGCTGGCCATCGATGGGATCCGCTACGAGTACCTCCTGGACCTTGACAGTAAGCGGGTAGCCTACGAGGCCCTGTTCCACTACCCTCACCGACGGCGTAGCCTTGTGTTTGAGCGTGACGGCGGCACCCTCAGGCTCCAGCGGGGGCTCGGAGCCCTGTCCGGGACCAGGGCACTCCTGACTGACCGTGTGCTCGCCCTCAGCATCATGCGGCGCTTTGACGAGCCCACGACCTCCGCGTGCGGGCAGGCTCTTCGTCGCATCACGTCGCTGGGGAGGTCCCTGAACCTCGAACTGCTGCCACACCCCGTCTCGCCGCGGATGACGAGCCAGTTCTGGGCCGAGGCCTCCCCAGAGCTGCGACGGCGCGCCCTGGCACTTCTGCGCCTGGCAGACCTCGGGGTGGAAGACGTCGAGCTCGTCAGGGAGCCAGACCTCACTGACTCTAGCCCAGGTAAGCAGCTGCCTCTGCCCGATCTGGAGCCGACCAGAAGACGTCGCGTCCTCAGGTCTCGGTATGGCGGCCCGGAGCTGCGCCTTGTACACCGGGCCGGGCAGGAGCGGGCCACCCTGGCGCTGTCAGAGGAGTCCGCTGGTACACAGGGCTGGCTCCGCCTCATTGCCCCCGTCCTGGGGGCACTCGACACCGGGGCGCTGGTCCTGTTCGACGAGATCGACGCCAGCCTTCACCCAGTGCTCACCCTGGAGCTTCTCCGTCTCTTCCAGGACCAGGACTCCAACCCCAACGGTGCACAGCTGTTGTTCACCACCCACGACACCGGCCTTCTCAACCACCTGGGACGCGACGAGGTCTGGCTGACGCAGCGCCGCCCGGACGGCTCCACCGAGCTGGGGGCGCTCTCCGACTTCGCGGGAAGGGCGGTGCGCCGTTCGGCGAACCTGGAGAAGGGGTACCTGGAGGGGCGCTTCGGCGCGCTGCCGGACACGCACCGCCCGGACCTCCTGCGCGAGCTGGGACTAACAGGATGAGCCCCGGGAGAACCGGACGGCAGCACCAGGCACGCAGGCTGCGCCGCTCCACCGGCACCAAGAGAGTCCGCCCTGTCTTCCACCTCTACCTGGAGGGGGGAGATCACGGAGAAGGAGTACTTCACCGCGCTGGGAAGCGACCCCAGGTACCGGGCCAGGGCCGGGCACGGTGGCGTCACGATCCAGGTCGTCCGCAGCCAGGGGCACCCTGAGGAGCTGGTCCGCGCCGCGTGCTGGGACAAGGAGCACAGCGACTACCCCGAGGAGGACCAGTACTGGTGCGTGTTCGACGTCGAGGCTCCCGAGCCGCACCCACACCTGCGCCAGGCCTGCCAGCGGGCAGAACGCGCTGGAGTCAGGACAGCCGTCTCCAACCCCTGCTTCGAGCTGTGGCTCATACTCCACCACAGGGATCACTGGGGCTACCTGACAACCGCTCAGGCCGGCACGCTGCGGAACCAGCTCGACCGCTCCGTCTCGAAGCACATCAACTCGGTAATCTACATGGACAGGCGAGCCGAGGCGGCACAACGCGCACGCAGCCTGCGAGGACGTCACGAGCGGGACAGGGCTGAGTTCCCTGCGGACAACCCATCCTCCGGTGTGGACCTGCTGCTGGACGCCCTGGACCAGGCGGCGCTCCCGCGCTTCTAGACACCCCGCCTGGCTCTAGCAGCCACCAGGCAGCTCTGGAAACTCTTGACAGCACTACGCTTCTGTGCTGCGCACCTTGTTTACTCCAGGACCAGGAAACCGAAGCGGGCCAGCTCGCGCACGCCTGCCACGAGCTCGGCACGCAGTGCGGCGGCATCAGTCAGTGCCTCCACTCCGGTCAGAGCCGCGACCGCCTGCGCCACCTGCTCCACGCTCAGCTCGCCGTCAGAGGCCCCCGCCAGGGCGGCCACCCCAGTGCTGACCCGTACAGCCCGTCCCAGGCCCCCACCCTGTCGCAGCATGATCACCGAGGGGTCAGCAGCGCCAGGCACCAGATGGCGCTCCTCGGTGACGTCGGCAGCCAGCACGGGGTGCAAGGCGGCGACGGCGTCGTCGTCCAGGCCAGCCAGCAGGTCCTGGACTTCCAGCACCTGGGCGACGTGCGGTCCCAGGGGGGCGTCCACCACCCCGGTAACCTCCTCCAGGACCCGCCAGGGCCTGCGCGGCGCCTGCGGGCGGTGGAGGACCAGGTAGCCGAAGCCGACCCCCTCCACCCTCCGCTCCTCGAAGTCCCCGACCCATGCCCCGACGGCGGCGTCAAAGACCCCCGGCGCCCGCTCTGGAGCCACCCCGCCATCGCGCAGCCACATAGTCGCGTAGGACACCGGGTCCTGCTGCTCTCGCTCGATGACCCAGGCGTCGGCCTCCTGCGGCAGCCAGTCGGCAACGTCCTGGCGCCAGTCCCTCCCCCGGTAGTGCTCCCAGTTCCCCAGAAGCACGGCGGTGCCACCCGCCTGCAGGTGGGCACCCAGGCCCGCCACGAGACCAGGCAGGATGTCCTCCCCTGCGTCGCGGTACTCCATCAGCGCCAGCCCCTTCTCACGGACTGCGGCAGGCGTCAGGACGAACGGGGGGTTGGAGACCACGAGGTCAAAGCGACGCCCTGCCACCGGCTCCAGCAGGGAGCCCGCCGCCAGCTCCAACCGCTCCTCCTGACCGGCGAGAGCGACGTTGAAAGCAGTGAAGTCCAAGGCCCGACGCGAGATGTCCGTCGCAGTCACATGCCTGGCGTGGCGCAGGAGGTAGAGCGTCTGGATCCCGCAGCCGCACCCCAGGTCCAGGGCGGTACCCACCGGCGTGCGCGGGACCAGGCCGGCCAGGGTCAGCCCCGCCCCGCCGATGCCCAGGACGTGGCCGGGTGCCAGCTCACGGCCGGTGACCATCTCACCTAGGTCGGAAGCCACCCACCAGCGCACCTGCCCGGTGTCGTCACGAGCCTCGTGGGGGCGCAGGTCCACCAGGGCACGGACCCGGCCCCCGGCGTCAGGCGGGCTGACCAGGCCGATATCGACCGCACCGCGGGTACGAGTGCGCCTCAGGACGTGGTCGAGCTCGGTGGCCAGCACCGGCTCACCAAGCATGAACAAGGCGGTCAGGACGGCCGGAGGCGAGGGCCTCGCGCCTGCGGCCCGGTCCTCGTCCATGACGGCCCGCAGCGCCCGCAGGGCGGGGGAGCGGACCTCCCGGCGCAGAGCAGCATCGCCCACCTCCCCCAGCAGGTGGGCGACGGCGTCCACACCCCAGCCGCTGGCCTCCAGGTCCTTGCGCAGCCTGAGGGCCTGCTCAGCAGTGGCACGCGGCGGTGGGGGCACCACCGGGGGGTCGGCAGAAGAGTCGGACTGGGAGACCGGGACGTTCATGAGGTGACCGTAGCGCCTCGCAAGGGCTGAGCTGGTGCAAGCCTGCCCCTCACGCCACTGCCGCTACGTCTGCCTGGGCAGCCAGGGCCGTCCCAGTCGCTGCCCCTCCCCCCACGCCACTGCCGCTACGTCACCACGACGGCTCAGGCCAGTCGGGCGGCAAGCTCGGTGTACTGGTGGATCTTGGTCTCGACGTCCTTGATGTAGCTGATGAGCATGACCTCCTCGGTGTGGTGGCTCTCAGCAAAGGCCCTGACCCGGGAGGCGACCTCATCGTAGGTGCCGACGATGACGGCCGCGTCCCGCTCAAGGTGGGCCTCCACCTTGGCCCGGTAGGAGGTCTCCAGCGTGGAGGGGTCCCGGAAGCGAGCTGGACGGCCGGTGCGCAGTGCGTAGCGGGCGTCGGCAGCCACGAGGGCCTGCTCCCAGGCCTCGTGCCTCGTCGGGGCAGCGCTGACGCACAGAGCCGACAGTGTCTGGCCGCTTCGGTGTCCTGCTGGCAGGTGTGCCCGGTAGTGGTCCATGACCTCCACCTGCTGGCGGCCGGTGAAGAACTGCGCGTAGGCGTAGTTGAGGTCCCGGGAGCCCGCCCACGCCGCAGACTGGCCTGAGGATCCCAGGAGCCACACCTCGGGCAGCTGGTCGGGCCTGGGATCCACCGTCACAGAGGCGTAGTGGTGGTCAGCCGGAAGCTCGTCACGCAGCAGGGCCACCGTCTCCTCGACGAGGAGGTTGATGGAGTCAGGGTCGATGACACGCCCCTGGTTGAGCGCTCCCGCCGTGCGCATGTCGCCGCCGGGCGCGCGGCCCAGGCCCATATCCACACGACCAGGGTGGAGCGCGGCCAGGGTGGCGAAGCGCTCGGCCATCTGCAGAGACCCGTAGTGCATGGCCATGACTCCACCCGACCCCACACGGATACGCCGAGTACCGTCCAGGACGTGCATCATGAGCAGGTCCGGGGCCGAGGACTGGAAGACCCCCGTGCTGTGGTGCTCCGCCAGCCACAGGCGGTGGAAGCCCGCCTCCTCCACGCCACGGGCCAGGTGGACCACGTCGTGAAGGACCTGGTAGGAGCTGCCGCCTTCGAACAGGGGAATCTGCTCCAGGACGCTGATACGCATGTCTCTCCTTAGTGTGTACGCTGGTTGACGATGATCGATTGATCCGTCGTGACGGGGCACAGCCTGCCTCAGGCTGGCCAGCCCGGTGCTGACCACCTGCACGTACCGACGTCGACGGGGAACGTCCCGTCCACTCATGTCCCTTTCTACTCCTGCTTCCCCTGCTCCGCCCCAGTTCGGCAGCGGCTCCTCCCTTCCGTCCGGGACCACACCCCGGCCGCAGGCAGGTCCGCCCGTATCAGCACCACCGCGGCAGTGTCGCGTCCGTCCCCGGCAACCTCAAGGAGGTCGAGGCCATTCAGCCCGATAAGCTGTGCGCCTGCAGCCGAAAGGCCGACACCGCCGCCACGCTCAGCGGCGTCGCCCAGGCTGTGGTCGCGGTGGAGGCACTTGGGCAGGGAGGGCGCAGAAGGAACGACGGCCTGCCTGGTGCCCGGCTTAGCGGCGGGGGGCGAGGTCAGCAGCCCCCTGGACAGCCCCTTGGACGTCGTTGAAGAGCAGGTTGGCGATCTCGACCTGCACCGCCTCCACGTGGGGGACGTCCCTGAGCAGGAGCGGGTCGTCTGAGCTGGTCTGCAGGATAAGGGTGCCGCACCCGAAGAACCGGTCGTTGAGGTCCTTGTCCTGCTGCACGTCGGAGATGCGACTCAAGGGAAGGTCGTGGCCGGTGCGCCTGAGAATACCGGAACGAGTGATCACCCTTCTTGTGGTGATCGTGTAGGTGTCGGTGTACCACCTCAGCCACGGCAGGAGCAGGAGGGGGAGGCTCACGACGGCGGCCAGTGCCCACAGCGCCACAAGCCCCCACGGCCTCCAGCTCTGCGGGGCAAGGACCGACCCCGCGACTGCGGCGACAAGGACGACGACCTCCAGGAGGACCCGCCACAGGAGGACCTTCACGTGGGTGCGCATGTGCCGCACGACGACCTCGTCGCGGCTCAGCAGCTTCTTTGACAGTGCCATGGTCACATCGTGCCAGTCTGTCGGCCCACGACGCACGCACCCCACCGCCGCAGGCAGCTCAGCAGACATGGTTACGGGACGGACGGGGTGTGGCCAGACAGCGGGCACCCCGCCACCACGCTCACCGCTGCGAGGTTACCGTCATGAGGCCAGTAGTCCCGCACCGACCGAGGCAATGACGGGCACAAGCCCCAGGAGGACAAAGGCAGGCAGATGGCACGCGCCCAGGGGCACCACCAGACGTACCGCAAGACGCTCAGCGGCCTCCTCGTCCCTGGCCCTGCGACCCGCCCTGATCGTGGCAGCCGTGGCCGCCAGCAGCGTCTGGGGTGAGGCGCCGTCCTCCCATCCGGGTCGCAGGCACCCCTCAAGGCTGGCGTACCTGTTCCGCCACACCGGGTCCCCAGGAGCCTCCCAGGCCTCCTCCCACCCGGCCCCCAGCAGCAGCGCCCGCCCCACCACGCACAACGCCTCCTCCTCCACGGCCTCTCCCAGAGCGACCAGCACCCCGGGCAACGACGCCCCGGCGGCAAGGGAGGCGGAGGCCAGGTCCAGGACGAGCGCCTCGTCGGTACCACAGGCCGAGGCAGTGGCCGCCCGCACCATAGCTCTGGTGGCCTGGTGCCCGGCGACCATGAGCGCACCTCCCGTAGCTCCCAGGACTGACCCCCACCTTCCGTCCAGGAGGAAGGAGAGCGGATCAGCACCCACCAGAACTCCCAGGCCCAGTCCCACCAGTGGCAGGCCCCCCAGCAGACGGGCCGTGGTGCGCGGCCCGGTCAGTGCGCTCACCCGCGAGGCCTCGGCGCGCCCCGACTCGGCGACACCGCAGGCTACGGCATCCAGGACCTCGGCCAACGGGGCACCCAGGGAGGCTGACAACCGACAGGCCGCAGCGGCTCCCGGGGCCGCCGCAGCAGCGGCCTCAAGCCGTCGCCGCGCCGCGCCGCGGACGGGCAGCTGCCAGCACAGGTGCCCCTGCTCCCAGCGCGGCCAGGTCAGCGTCACAGCCGGGACCCCCAGCTCCGTAAGCGCGGGAGGGACGCCGTCATCCCCGGGGTCAAGCCCCTCGACCACTCCGCAGCGCCCCAACGCACGCGACCATGCCCGGGCCGGGGAGGCCCCTGCCCGCAAGAGGCTGGCGACCTCGGTCAGCAGCAGACCGATATCCACCTCCTGGCGCGATGTCGTCACCCGCACCGGCAGCCTCAGACGGGTCGTGCCCCGAGCGTCGGCCCAAGCGCGTCGCGGCGGGAGCAGCACGACCGCGACCGCCAGGAAGACCGCTAGGAAGACCGCGAGAAAAACCGCCGGGAAAGTCGGTACTGCTGCCATCCATACACCCCCGCTCACGACCGCCTCCCCACGGGACGGCAGCTGCCCCACGCGCGCGGCAGGGCCGCCGACACCGGCTCCTCACCAACACGCGACACCAGGCGGTCGACGGCGGGCCCGGCGGACACCACGCCGTCGGCTGACACGCTCAGGGCCTCTTGGCAGGTGAGAACCGCCCCAGCCACCGTGACCTCCCGCATGAGCACTCCGACCGAGGACACCCACCGCGCCCCTGGAGGCCTCGGCGACACGCCTTCATGCTCTGTAGTCTGTCGACCTCCCGGTCGACGCCGCAGGTGGACCACGGCGTCGAGCGCGCTCACGGCCTGAGAGGCGACAGCGCCCTCATCGAGACGGGCAAGCGCCCCCAGGGCGGTCAGACGCGCGGGCACATCCTCCACAGAGTTGGCGTGCAGGGTGGCCCACCCTCCTTCGTGACCGGTGTTGAGCGCGGTCAGGACGTCCCTGACCTCGGGTCCCCGGCACTCCCCCAGGACGATCCTGTCCGGCCTCATCCTCAGCGCCGCCCGCACCAGGGAGGTCATGCTCACGGCACCGGCCCCCTGGATATTGTCCCCGCGCTCCTGGAGGTGGACGACGTGCGGGTGGCGAGGACGCAGCTCGCTGGCCTCCTCAATACAGACGATGCGCTCACTGGAGGGCACCAGTCCCAGCAGGGCAGCCAGGAGAGTGGTCTTTCCTGTGCCGGTGGCCCCGGTGACCAGGCAGCTGGCCCGCTGCCCCACCAGGGCGGCCAGCACGGCGTCAAGGCCTGGCGCCACCGTCCCTGCGCCGACAAGCTCTGCCAGAGTGAAGCCTTGCGGCCTCCTGGTCCGCAGACTGATCACCGTGCCCTGGCTGCTCAGGGGCGGCAGGACGGCGTTGAGGCGCGTCCCGTCCGGCAGAGTCGCGTCCACCACCGGGCTGGCGTCGTCAAGACGGCGCCCCGCCGAAGCAGCCATCCGTACCGCGAGCGCGCGGACCTGGCTCTCCGGTATCACCGGACCGGCGACTCTTTCTACCCCGTGCCCACGGTCGATCCAGGTCAGGCCGTCGAGCACCAGGACGTCGGTGACCCCTGCGGTGTCGATAAGGGGCTGCAGGAGCGGTCCGGCACCCTCCGCATCGGCGTGCACCCTGTGCCTCAGGCGTGCCAGACCCGCCTCACCCGTGGCAGGGTCGGTGACCTCCTCAAGCGCCTGGTCTAGCCGGGACCCGTGGGCGAGGGCACGACGAACCCGGGCCAGCTCGGAACCTGACGTCACTGCCACCCCGAGCCCTCCCGCCCTACCACCGACTCCTGCTGCGCGGAGACAGGGGCCGTCCCCGCGCCAGGTACGAGCCGTCGCGCCAAGACAGATGCAGCCCTACGCATGGCCGAGCGTGAGCGCACGGGGTCCTCCCCCCGAGCAGCACGCTGGACGACAGCACGGTCCCTGGGAACAGACCCCAGGACACGACACCCGGTGATGCGCTCGAGGTCAGCAGCGGTCACGTCCTCGCCCGAGCCACGCACCACCAGTCTCACCGGGTCGGTCTCCCCCGCACCCTTGTGGGCGGCGTCCTGGCAGCCGCTGCTGATCGTGTCCTCCCCCTGTCCCAGGGCGGAGGCCCGCAGCCTGGGGACGAGCACCTCCGCCGCGACCGCCGAGGACAGGTCGCGCCCGGTGAGCAGCAGGACCTGGGCGCACACCGGGACGGGCATGCCTCGGGGCAGGTCCACCAGGACCACCTCGTGCTCGCGGGCCACTGCTGTCAGCACGGCGTGCACGCACCCGGGAAGGCGGCCGTCCTCCCCTGTGGCCGGGCCACCTCTGGCGTCCCCGGTGAGGACCGACACAGTGTGCCATACCGGTAGCGCCCCGACCAGACGCGCGGCCCGGAAGGCAGTCTCCTGGGTCGGCAGGTCGGCCCAGCGCAGACCGGGCAGGACGTCGTCGCCCAGGAGCAGTCCCAGACCGCCCGCCGGGTCCAGGTCAACAGCCGCCGTACGACAGCCCCTGCGCCCAAGAGCCCAGGCCAGGTGAAGCAGGAGCGTGCTCGCCCCCAGGCCGCCCCGGGCACCAGTGACCGCGAGGAGGCGCGCCCCGCCAGCACCACCGTCGGCACGGTGCTGCCGACGGGCGGAGCCCGGTGCGGGATCTGGGGAAGGCTGGGGCAGTAGGTCAGGCATCAGTGTCCTCTCCGGCTCCGGCCGCAGCCGAGGCACAAGCACGCAGAAGTTTGCGGGGGACGGGGCATTGCAGGGTATGAGGGCTCCAGGGTGCGCGTCCTGGCCCCGGCACAGGACCTCGCTGCGGCAACCCTGTGAAGAACGGCCGCGTCATGCGTCCTGTGGTGACTGGTCACAGCCGTGAGCAGGAGGCGCGCACGGATCGGAGGCAGGACGGGCACCGCAGTGCCCGGGCGAGACTCGGACAGGACGCAGTCCAGACCTGGGCCAGACCTGAACCAGACCCGGGCCAGGCCTGGTCCAGAAGCGGGCAGGACGCGCAAAGGCACGGAAAATATGGGAAAAGGCGCGGAAAAGACGGGGAAAAGACGTAGCAACCTGGTGCAACCACGGCCGCGCAGTGTGATGATAGGGCCATGAGCCCCACAAGCTCCGTGACCCCTGAGCAGGACACCGGCCGCCCGGCAGCGTACTTTGATCTTGACAAGACCATCCTGGCGACCTCCACCGCCTTTGCCCTGAGCACACCGATGCACCGCTCGGGCCTGCTGTCCACCGTGGCCCTGGCCCGTGGTGTCGTGGCTCAGCTGCCCTACCTGCTGATAGGAGCAGGCGCCTCCCGTACGAACCGCCTCATGGACCGCCTGGCGACCCTGACCGCCGGAGTGCCACGCAGGCGGCTGCAGGAGGTTGTCGAGGGCGCGCTGGCCACCGCTATCGAGCCCGCCGTCTACGCCGAGGCGCTCGACCTCATCGCCGGGCACCGCCAGGCCGGTCACGACGTCGTCGTCGTCTCCGCCTCCCTGGCCGAGATCGTCGAGCCAGTCGCCCGGGTGCTCGGAGCCGACCGGGCCGTGGCGACCACCCTGGAGGTGGACGCCGACGGCCGCTTCACCGGGCGCATCCGGCGCCGCCTCCTCCACGAGGAGAAGAGCCGCGCCCTGATGGAGGACGCCCAGACCCACGGCGTGGACCTCACTCGCTCCTGGGCCTACTCGGACTCCTCCTCCGACGAGCCGATGCTGACCGCCGTCGGGCACCCTGTCGCCGTCAACCCTGACCGGAGCCTGAGGAGGCTGGCTGAGTCCCGGGGCTGGCCGGTACGAGACTTTGAGCGGCCCGTCACGCTGCGTACCACGTGGCAGTCCCGCTGGCCCGCCCTGCCGCGTCCCCGCGGCCCCCTGCCCAGCGCGCTGGCAGGCAGTCTCTGCGTGCTGGCAACCGCTGGCACCACAGCCTGGCTGGTGGCCCGCCGCCCGGGGTGAGGGCACCTGAGCCTGCTGGTCCACAGTCAGGTCCGCCGGGCTAGCCCGCCTTCCAGGTCCCAGCCTGCACCGCCCGGCACAGGGACTCTGCCTCCTCCAGGCCATGGAGAATCGCCTCGGCCTGCCACTGCACCCAGGACACCACCCCGTCCAGGCTGCCGGAGGCGTAGGCGCTCAGCGCCTCGGCGTAGGACGCCGGAGACCGGGCGGCCCACAGGTCCGTCACAGCCGTCCCCGTGGGCTCTAGGCCGTCACGAGTGACGAGGTGGCGGGCGAGGAGCCTGCCGAGGGCGGCACTGCCCACGGTGAAGGGTCGTACCACCGCTGTCTCCGCGTGAACGACTGCGGCTCGCACCAGGGCCGGGGCACCGGGAACGTCCACCATATCTATCAGCGCACCGACCCGGGTGACCAGCTCCTCCCCCTGCGGGGCCTGAATCGACCCGCCTTCCCGGGGGAGCGCGCCGGGCGCGCGTGGTGCGGCGACGTCCTCCAGAGCGATCTGGCCGCAGGCCGCCAGCGGTGCGGTCACGTCACGGTGCAGCGCAGCCAGCAGTCCCCGCGCCGGGGGAGCGGACGGACGTCCGGCTCCGACCAGGTCTGGCATCCACCCCACCACTCGGCTCCCTGCGCGCCACAGGCCTGCCACCGCGTCCAGGGCCGGGTCGCCCGTGGTCACCTCCTCCAACCCCGCCACCACATGCTCACGCAGCACGTCGACAGGCACCACTACACCATCCACGCCCCCCGAGGCGGCCGCGCAGCGCACGGACGCCTCAGCCCGCGCCTCGCGCCACCGGCGCCTCAGGGCCTCGTGCCATCTCAGCCTGGCTGAGGCCTCACGGACGACCTCCTCAGCCCGCGCTACCCGCCGGTCACCCGCGATGGCCTCCAGGGCGGCCAGTACTGCTGGACCCCCGGCGGCCTCGACCCCTTCCCGGGAAACCCGGGAAAACCGTCTAGCGGAGGTGGGAGCCGACTCCGGCTCCACCCTGTCGCGAATGTGCCTACGACCGGCGGAAGGGCTCGTCGTACTGTTCACAGCGTCACTGTCGCACACGGCGCAAGCCAGCACCGCCTGCGCGCAGAGACTGCAGGACCCACCAGGCAGCCAGGCCAGGGCAACAGGCCCGAGGCGACCTCCCTCGACCAATAAGCACGAGTTTGCACGTTTTCAACTGAACCGAGACTCGGGGGCTCATCCAGATCCGCGCCACCACGCCATCCGTTAGCATAACGGCAGAGATCTCATTGTGATCATCTGCAACAGGTAACGGGTGTAAGCACCCGTGCCAGGCCTGCGGAAGGCCTCCGGAGGGGACAGCGTGTCCTCGCGCCGCCAGCGCCCCTCTAGACTACTCTCGATGAGTACCTCCCCCTCCCTTCACTATCTTGCGCAGCCACCGGTGCCGCCCCCCGGCACTGGCACGGCTGCCGCTCCGCGGGGCCGACGCCGCGACCACGCCCTGGCCGTAGGCATCGGCACCGTTCTGACCCCGGTCTCCCTGACGGTCATCGGCCTGGCTGCTACCAGGGACGCCTCAGGCCTGGTCCTCCAGTCCGTCCTTATGCTGGCGGTCTTTGGTGCCCTGTGCGCCTCAGCTGCCACCTTCTTCGCGGCCCGCTCCTCGGCGGGAGCCCTGGCCACCGGATTGACAGCCCTCCTGGCCCAGATGGTGATCCTGCTGGCCCCCGGGCACATTGTCACTATCTCCGCGCCCTGGTCCAGGCCTCTCGCCCACACCTGGATGGTGCTGGTCATGGCAGGCCTATGGCTAGGTGGAGCCTGGGGGATGCGCCTAGCCCGTCGCGGAGGGCACGTCCAGGGCCGCCTGGCCTTCAGGCTCACGCAGTCGGACAAGGAGGTCGGCACGACGCCGACGCCACCTCCCTCCCGGCGACGCGACCACCTTGCCTCGCTTCCCTGGGTCCTGGGCAGCCTCGTCCTGACCGCTGCCATCTTGAGCAGGTACTACCGGATCGCTGTCTCCCCCGGCGTGCACCTGAGCCTGGTGACCACCGCCAGCATCCTGGCAGCGCTGGCCCTGCTGGTGGCCGCGGGGGCGTCTGTCGGCCGTTCGACCCTGGGCGCACGGGTCACCGGGCTGCTCCTTGTCCTCGTCTCGCTGCCACCTCTGATCAGCACCGCCGTTGCTGAGAGATGGCCTGTGCACCACCTGCTGCCGCGTGGTCCGGGCCCCGTCGTCACGGCCGCTATCGGCCTGACCCTCCTGGTCCTGGGCTGGGGCGGGCACGCCGCCCGTCGCCAGGCGCGCACGAGAGAGCTGGACGCTCTGCGCGCTAGTCACCAGGAGCCCTGACAGGCCCCTGACCGCAGGGGCCTGCCGCACGCGCGGGGAGTGCAGCGCTGCTGTACTCCCCGGGTCACTCGTGACGGCGTCACGCACAGCTCCCACAGGCCAGTACTCGCCTCAGGAACACAGACCTGGCACCATATGCCACGAGGCCGACGTCAGCCGACGCCGCGCCACCCGACGGAAGGAGGCACCACCATGGGACTTGAGGACCTGACGAAGAAGGCCAGCGAGGCTCTGGGCTCCGACAAGGCGGAGGAGATCAGCGACAAGACGCTCAACACTGCTGCGGGTGTCGCTAAGAAGGTGACCGGCGGCAAGGCTGACGCCACGATCGACTCTGTTCGCGACGCCGCCGACAGAAAGATCGGCCGCGACTGAGACCCTGAGCCAGGAATCGCGGTCTTCTGATCGCAGGGCGAGTGCCCCGCACCTTCCGGTGCGGGGCACTCGTGCTGTCGCCAAGGCTTGCGAAGGCCCCACACGGGCACCGACAGCGCTGCAAGCACTGCTGAACTGACTTCCTCCTCACCCGGCTCCTGTCGGCCTTCTGTCCTGTCAGGCTCGCTGACGCACCCCTCGGGACAGCCCTAGGACAGTGACGGCAAGACCGGTGACACCGCACAGCAGCGCCCCCAGCAGCATGGCACCAGCCATCACAAGACGGTCGGTGCGCAGCGGCGGCCCCACAAGCATCCCCTCGGTGCCACCCTCACAGCGCACCGTGTAGGTCCCGCTGGTAGAGGCGGTGAACCGGGCATAGGGAATACCCTGCTCCGGCACGCTCTTGGAGACTGCGGCCCCGTCAGGGCCGGTAACCGTGCACTCCGTGGTCTGCTCCTGGGAGCCGGAGTAGACCATGGCCTGGGTCCCCTCCTGAAGGTAGACGGCCCCCGACGTCCCTAGGACCGTCGTCTCCGCACCACTCCAGTCCACGGCCAGGCGGAACGCGCCAGCCACGAGAACCAAGGGCACGACCAGCATCAGCACCAGCCCGACGGCCACCGTACGCCACCGGCCGCGCCCTGCGCTCCTGCGAACCGAACGCTCACTACGGCGGCTGTCCGACCTGCTGGTCCAGCGCTCCAGGCTCACGCCACCTGGTGGCGAGACCCACCCGGAGGAGGCCTGGACGGCTGCGGGCAGCGTATGCGTCGCCTGCTCCCCACCAGCGGGGTCAGGAGCCGTCCCAGCAGGCTCGATACCCTGCTCAGCCAGAACCGCCGCCAGCTCATCAGGGCTGACACGCCTACCGTAGCGAGGCTGGCCGTCGTCGGTCTCGAAGGAGCTCACAGCGTGCTCCTCATGCGCTTGTACCTGTCATGTGCTCATAGGGCTGCGGCAGGCCGCCTCAGGAGCGCGCCCCGATCCTGACCGAGCTGCGCACGAGCTCGACGAAGAGACGAACGAGCAGGATCAGGGTCACGTTCCAGGGGGCGCGCATGAGCAGGTCGACCACGAACTCGCTGAAGCTGAACTCAGTCTCGTAGGTGCGGGAGTTGAAGTGGTTGGCCCCCGCGTTGTAGCCCGAGTAGAGCCAGTTCACGACGATAGCGACGACAGCCACGACAAGGACAGCCCTCCCGTATCGCTCCACGTAGCCCTTTGAGGTGTCGAAGAGGTTCCCGAAGAAGGAGTCAGGGGCCTGGGGCGGGTAGGGCTGGCCCGGCGCCCCGGCTCCCGGCGCGGGAGCGCTGACGGTAGGGGCCGCCTGGAACTGCTGGGATGGGTAGGGCTGGCCAGGAGCGGGGGCCGAGGGTGCCGAGGGCTGCTGAGGGTAGTAGGGCTGGCCAGGGACAGGGGACTGGGTCATGACGAGGTCTCTTCCTTTGCTATCAGGGACACGGGCACACTACCGTGCCCCCAGGTCAGGACGAAAGCCGGGCGACAGCTCTCACACCTGGCAGACCTGGCACAGCCGTGGTACCGAAGAGTGCCGGAGGGTACCGTCGGATACGGCGCCGCAGCCGGGGCTAGCCGGGGCTACAGCAGCTCGATCCACCGCTCTACGGTCTCGACCTGGCTGTCAGTGACCTCCTGGCCGGAGAGGTCCACAAGCGCGACCTGCGACCCTCTGCCTACCGCCCAGGTGGTCCCCCTGCTCTCATAGGGCCACGAGGTCTGGTAGTCCTGACGTGCCAGGAGAGTGCTCCCGTCGGACAGCGCCGTACGCTCCCCGACAGGACGGTAGCCGCGGGTGACGGCGCGGGCAGCGTTCATTGCCAGGTCCAGGGCCTGGTACACGTCGGCAGCGGTCACGGACTGGGCCGTCATGAGCACGCTGGAGCTGTCCGAGGGATCTGTCCACCGCGTGGTCCACAGACCAGACTGGGGCACGGTCCGGTCCCAGCCGGAGGGGACCGCCAGGGCGAGGCTGCCGTCCTGCGGCCTGTCCCACCCGGCCCCGGGGCCGGGACCGGAGGAGCACCCCGCCACCACCGTGGCCGCCAGGCCAGCCGAGGCGCTCAGAGCCGCCGCGATCCCGGCCCTTCTTGAGGAGCGCGTCATGACTGCCTCCTGACGAGGTCCAGGGTGTCCTCGACGCCGTTGCGCAGCCCGTCGTCGGTATAGGTCCCCAGCAGAGTCACCACACCCGCGCCGACACCTGAGGCAAGAATCCACGTCCAGCCGCACCACAGGCCCTCAGGCCCCCAGGAGAAGGCGGTGCGTTCCACAGCCGTGCCGCTGTCACGCTGCCAGGAGACACGGGCGAGCTGGGCGTAGCCGGTAACGAGCCCGGCCACAGCCAGGTCCACCGTCTGCCTAAGGCCGTCGGCAGTCGTGGTGGTGTCCAGCGCGGAGACCATGAGCCGCTGGTCAAAGCCCTCCTGGGAGGAGGCGGCCATGTCGTAGGACACCGTGTACGGTCCCCAGTCGCGGTGGGGCGTGGGCCCCTCCATGGCGGACAGCAGGCTGAAGGAGATCCCGGAGACGTTGACCGGGGTCCAGTCCGTGGGCTGCTCCTGGGGGCCTGGGGAGGGGTCATGAGGCTGGGCCACCTCGGCCACGGCCTGCATCGCGTCGTTGGGGGCGGTCTCCTCCGAGCGGGCACAGGCAGAAACCATCCCCGCTGCCGCGCCCCCGGCCCCCGAGACCAGCAGGCTGCGGCGGCGCACAGCCTGCCGCTGGCCTGCGGCCCCACGCCCTGGCACGGACCCGGCCGGGTTCTCCCCGCGCCTCATACCGGGCTCACCACGACCGACTCCAGGACCGCCTCGGCCTGCTCCAGGCTGCTCGTACTGGTCGAGTCCGCCAGCACGTACACGCCATAGCTGTAGCCCTGCGTCCCGTCAACAATAACGGCGGCACCGGCGACAGCTACCGTGCCCGGGCGCGACTCCCGGGACCACGGAGCAGGTCCCGAGGACTCCCACCTCAGCAAGGCCGCCTCATCCGCTCCCTCGACGCTCACCTCCTCCGTACTGGCCTCCACCCCCTGTTTCTCCAGGGTCTCCTGCTGCGAGGCAAGAACGTCGGAGGCCGACACGGAGCCGTCCGCGTAGTACTCGACGTCAACCGTGAGCGCGGCAGAGGCGGAGTCGTAGTAGATCTGACGCATACCGTCCTCGTAGACGGTGGTCTGCGCAGTGGTGGCGTCTGCGGGGACGCGGAGCATGAGCCCTGGAGCGGGCAGCAGGACCATCATGGCATTCGTCGCAGCATCTGTGGCAGCGTCCGCAGGGCCGGGCTGCGTCTGCGGGGACGTGGAGCTGCCCGTACTTCCGGACCCCGGGGACGAGGCCTGCGACGTCCCCGGAGCGGCTGAGGCGGCCTGCGACGCATCGGCACCCGCCTGCGTCCGCGAGGATGACGCACCAGCCTCCTGCCCGCCGGAGCAGCCCGCAGCCACCAGGACGGCTGCGAGCACGACGACAGGCAACATTACGGGAAAAGTCGCGGGAAAAACTATGGAATGGGCCGTAGGGGGATCCGCGGGAAGAACCGTGCGCGGAGCTGTGGAAGGAGACGCGTGCGGCTGCCCCCGCCCGAGGCCGCGCCTCATGGCTGGAGCTCCTGGGTGGCGAGCTGGTCGCGGCCCTGGGCCAGCTGGTTCGCGCTCCACCCGGGAGTCACCGCCTCCGGCCCCCCGTTGTCAGTCACCGCTGTGCCCTCCAGGACCTGCTGGGTGGTGGTCGCCTGGAGCGCGATGACCTCGGCAAGCCCCTCACCCGGGTCGGCGGAGGGGCTCAGCGCCGTCAGCGGGACAGACAGGCCACCCGAGGACAGGCTCGCGTGACGCGCGTAGGCGGTGACGAGTCCACGCTCGGAGTCGCTGAGCACGGGGACCTCCAGCCTGGTGGTGACCACGGTGGTCACCACCGTTCCCGGATCGACCCCGTCAATGCCCTCCTCTGCGGCGCCCTCAGCTGCGTGGGTGACAACGAGGCTGTCCAGGTCACCGCCGCTGTCATAGGTGAGGGTCAGCAGCCCCACGCAGATACGCTCCCCCTCCGGCGGCGCTGTGGTGCCGAAGGCGGCCCAGGCGTCCTCCTCATCCGGCGCAGGGGGAAGGACCTGTGCGGTGTAGGACAGGGTGTGTGAGACGGTACCGGTGCCGTCAGGCTCCAGGGAGCTGGCACGCTGATAGCCCACGGCATCGCCGGAGGCTGACACGACTGCCTGCGAGGAGTCAGGGGTCCCGGTAGCGGTGGGCTGGGGGGTCTTGGTGTCCTCCGGCTCCCCGGCGACGTCGGGGTCCTGCCCGCCCCCGGTCGTCTCACCAGCACCCGAGGCCTGCGCCGCCTGCGGATCCGGTGAGCCTGTCGGTCCAGCCTGGTCGTCGGAGGGGGCCGGGTCGGCGTAGTCCTGGGCGGCCGACAGGGAGATGGTCACCCCCGAGGACTCCACCGACGGGTCGAGCCCGCCGCTGGCCAGGGGGTGCCCGGGACGGACCCGGCCCGTCCCGGCGTTGTCCTCCTGGGTCAGGTCCGACCCGGTGCCCGACTGGCTACCGTCACACGACCCTGCGGCCGCGCACGCCTGCGCATCTGCTCTCAGCAGCGCTGTCACCTGGGCGCCCAGAGGATCACCCTGGGAGGTGGCGGAGCCCGCGGAGGAGCCGGGGTAGCCGGTGGACAGCTGGCGTGTGGTCGCAGCCACCGCCTCAGCGCCGGAGTCGGCCGCGTCATCCGCTACGGCTACCGGCGTCGTCCCGGTGGCAAGGGCTCCCGCCGCCAGTCCCACAGTCACCAGGACCCGAAGCACCGCCTGGCGGTGAGCGGCTCGCCCCCTGCTGGTGGCAAGGCACCGGGCAGGGAGCAACCGCACCAGCCAGGGAGAGCGCTGGGAGGAGCATCGTGGAGACCGTTGCGCCTGGGGAGGACGACGCATGCAGCGTTCCTTTCGTCGACAGCAGGAAGCAGGGACTTCCTGACACCCGCGCGATGCAGGGTCGTGACCCGCAGGCAGTCTAGGGTCACCTCAGCTCCCTGTCCACAGGAAGCCGCCCCGTCCGGCAGGCTCCGGTAGGCGCTGCCGCTGCGACCGGGGTGGCGGCACACGCCCCCCCGACCAGAGGCGACGACTGACCCAGGCCCCCGGGCAGCCCCGGGATCAGCGCACCAGCCTGGTGGAGACTGTCGCCTTCTCAGCCATGCCCTCGGGCACCGTGAAGGGGGTAGGTGGTGCCGAGGAACCGCTCGTGGAGGTCGAGGTCTTGCCCGGCTTAGCGGTCACACAGGTGCCGCCGATATCGAAGCCGACCTTGCCCCCGCTGAGGCAGGCGCCCTCCTCCAGGACCACCTCAGCGGTGGCCGAGGCAGTCATCGTCTCACCTGTGGCCTCCACGGGGGTGTCCGTCTCTACGCTCACAGTGACCTGCCTGCGGGCGGAGTCGATGGACAGCGACGTCAGGGTCGCACCGTTGCGGGAGGCGTAGCGGCTGGCGGCGCCCCTGACCCCAGCCCCGGCGAAGGAGCCGATGCCGCTGCCGGCGGCCCCCCACAGCCCGTCATCATCGTCAGCCCCGTAGGCGTCGTCATACATGGACTCGATCGAGTCCGCCCAGGCCTGGGCGGCGGCCAGGGCGGCGGCATCAGCAGCGGTGGTAGCGTCACGCCGGTGGAGGGTGACGTCACCCAGGCCTGCCATGAGAGCCAGCGCCACCGTCGCCAGGACCGCGCAGGCCACGCTCACGTAGGGCAGGATGCTGCCCCGCTCGCTACCCGGCCTACCACGGCGAGCCCGCCGGGGTCGTCCGAGCAGCCGGGACACCACCGGGGGCAGCAGGGAGGAACGCACCCGCATCAGCTCCTTACCAGCACCATCAGGGAACACGCCGCCGGGGCACGGAGGCGGCAGCGCGCGGCGAGGTGCCGCCCCGCAGCGCCCCCCGCACCGTCCGTCACGACTGCCGCCAGTCAACCACGCCCAGCTCCGGCGGCACAGGGGCGAGCGCCCCATAACTTCAGTCCTGGCGGCCCTTGGGCCTGCGGCACCGGGCTCAGCGCCCGGCGGCGCCCCGGCGCACCAGCCAGACCAGCAGGGCACCGGCACACGACCCCAGGACCCCGGTGGCCACGAGCTGGAGCGCCACCTGCTCGTACCGGGGGAACACCTCCAGGGACATCTGCGCCACCGCGTTCGCGAAGTACACGATCGGGACGGGCAGCACGCACCCCGTCGAGCGCAAGGTGAGGAGCAGGCGGTCTTCTCAGGCCTCGACGACGGGGACGTCGGTGAGGCGGAAGGCGTAGTCGCCGTCCTCGGTGCGGCTCTCGTGGTCCAGGACCACCGTGTCCTGGCCCGTGTCCGGCCAGGCCACGCACACCCGGGTCACCATCCCCTCCTTGAGACCAAACCCCAGACCACGCTCGGTCAGGGGGGTGTACTTGTCCCCCCCGGGAGGCAGGTAGTCCGTGGGGAAGACCCGCTCCCCACCCGATAGCAGCGTCAGACCACTGGCGGCCGCGGTGGTGTCTAAAGCAACCCCCTCTCCCCGAGGGTTGGACAAGGCTTTCGCCCGCTCGTCGCCCAGCCACGCCCCCAGGAAGGTGCTGCCGCTGTCGCCGGTTCCGCCCGGTCCGGCGGTGAGCTCGAGCTCGCCCAGCAGGAAGCCCCCCGCCCGGGTCACCTGCTCCAGGACCACACTCAGCTCACCGTCACCCTTGCGCCCGGGGACCGTGACCCCCTCCGGTCCCCGGCCCACCGGACCGTAGGCCTCCGGCAGCCCACCAGACCCAGACGCCGAGGGATCAGCCGAGGCGGAGGGGGCGGCGCTGCTAGCACTGTCCTGGCTGTCGGTGCCCTCGGTGGGGGTCAGGGTGATCTCCACCCGTCGGTTGGCTGCCCGCGCCTGGTCGTCAGTACCCTCCACCGCAGGCTCGGACTCCCCCTTGCCCGTCACATCTACATCCCAGGAGCCTAGGTCCACCAGGTCGCCCAGCCGGTCCGACACCGCCTGGGCCCGCTCCTCCGACAGGCCCTGGTTGTAGTCCTCCTCGTCCACGTCATCCGTGTGGCCCACGATACTCAGGCTGCCCCCGCCCGGGTAGCGCCTCACCTGCTCAGCCACCACCTCCAGCTGGGAGCCCGCCTCACTGGTCAGCTCGGCCGAGTCCGACTCAAAGGTCACGTCACTGGCCAGGGTCACCACCACCTCCTCCTGGGTGGTCAGCGTCGAGGAGGACTCGTCCAGCGCCCGCGTAAAGGTCTCCAGCCCCACCGGCCCCGCCAGGGAGGAGTCCGTGCCCATCTCCTCCAGCGCGGCCTCCACCTCCTCCAGGTCCACACCGGCATCAGCCGCCTGCTCCCGGTCCACTACCTCGACCTGAACGAACCCCGCCATCGGCACAAACACCCACACCGTCTCCACGTCCACCGCCCCGAACGGCACGTACGCCACCCCCGGCTCCCCCGCAGCCAGCATGATGGCAGCACCGGGCTTGTCGTGGGTCGGCACCCACACCCGCCCCCCGTCCAGGTCAGCCACACGAGTGCCCACCGCCCCAGTTGAGTTAAAGAAGTCGTCACTGAGGTAGAGACTGACCCACAGCAGGTTGTCGCTGCTGCCGTTCCCCTCCTCCACAGCCATGTCGTCCTCGGCGCGCGTCAGCTCCAGCACCACCACCGAGGCCTCCTCCGAGACCCGCACCACCGGGGAGACCCCCACCGTGACCCGGTGCCCCGCCATACGGGCCTCCGCCTCCTGCGCCCCTACCAGGGCAGAGTGCCCGGTTGAGGAAGCCCCGCCCGACGCCTCATCAGAGGACCGCCCTGATGACCCACCAGCACCCGACGAGCTCTCAGGCCCCCCTGACCCTCCCGAACCTACGCACCCCGTCATCACTGCACCAGCCCCAGCCAGCACCGGCACCATCAGCAGCGAACGACGACGCACCATGAGGACCCCCAAACAAGGAGCTACGGGCAGAAGCCCGGGAGACGAACCACGGACAAGGCAATATCACGCAACCATAACACCATACGACTGGGCGCACCCGGCCTGCCGGGTGCGCCCAGTCGTATAGGCAGAAAGAGGCTCACAGACCCTCGATAGCCTCCTGGATCCTGGTCACGATAGCGTCGCCGATACCGCCACCACTGCCGCTAACAGCAGCGACGACAACAGCAATAATAGCTGCGACAACCAGGGCGATCCCGGCGTACTCGACCATGGACTGGCCCCGCTCGTCACGCAGGCCGGCAAAGGTCTGCTGGATACGGACCTGGAGACGAAGAAGTGAGTTGCTCATGATGTCCTCCAATCAGGTTAGGTCGGTCATAAACGGGAGCCGTGCTGCCCCCTTGACGCCGCCAACACTAGGAAGGCCTGTGCCCCGCCATGTAGGGGCGCCCGCCCCGTCTACCGCCCCCGACCTCGCCCCAACCAGGATGACACCGCCTGAGCCCGACTGTGCGCCCCGATCTTGGGGTAGGCCGCGTTGAGGTAGTTCTTGACCGTCCGCTCCGACAGGAACAGCCGGGTCGCAATCTCCCGGTTGGACAGGCCGGAGGCCGCCATGTCCAAGATCTCCGCCTCACGTTCACTCACCTGCTCCCGCAGGGGGTTGGGCGGGACATAGTTCTCCGGGTTGAGGACCACGTCGGCTGCCTCCCGCCCCAGTACCAGCCCACCGCGCTGGCACGTCTCAATGGCGCCGGCGACCTCGTTGGCTCCCAGCTGGCCGTGCACCAGGTAGCCCCGGGCACCGGCGTCCAGAGCCTGGCGGATGAGCTCGGGGTCCTGGTTAGAGGTGAGCATGATGACCGACATGCGTCCCACCAGCTCAGGGAGGATGTCCAGGCCGCTGCGGCCCGGCATGGAGACGTCCAGCAGGACGATATCGGGCGAGTGCACCGCGGCTGTCTCCAGGGCCTCGAAGGCGTCACCGGCCTGAAGCACCTGCGTCACCGAGTCCACCCGCTCCAGCACCGCCTGCAGCCCCGCCCGCACGATCGGGTTGTCGTCCACGACCATGATCCTCATACCTGTCTGCCTCCACTCTCTGTCAGTGCCGTCATCGGCACGCTCATCCGGGTCCGTACACCGACACCCGGCTCTGGCTGGGACTCGATAGTCAGCCGGGCACCCAGCTGCCCGGCACGCTCACGCATACCCGCCACCCCGTAGTGGCCCCCCGACGGCGGAGTCGTCAGGTCCTGGCCACCCAGGCCGACGCCGTCGTCACTGACCTCCAGGTGCAGCGCGCCGTCCTCCACCCAGGCGCAGAAGTCCACGCACTGCGCCTGTGCGTGCTTCTCCGTGTTGGCCAGCACCTCACCAAGCACACGCTGGATCTGCCACATCGCCTCCGCCCGGCAGGCCACCCGGGGTGGAGCCTGCCCGCGGCGGCAGGTCACCTCAATGCCGGTGCGCTCGCTCCAGCGCACGACCTCCTGGGTCAGGGCACCCACGACGTCGTCCTCACCGCTGGCCCGCAGGCCGTCCAGCACCAGGCGGGCCTCCCGGCTGGCCTCGTCGGCGGAGTCGAGCAGGACACGGCTGAGACCGACGTCGTGGTGGTTCTCCGAGGCCAGCGAGTCGTGCAGGGACTCTGCCAGCATCCGGATGCCGTGGACGCTCTTGGCCAGGGAGTCGTGCAGGTCCCGGGCGATGGTGAGGCGCTCTGCCAGCGCCCTCTCCTCCGCCCGGGTCGCAGCCACCTCCGCCGACAGGCGGCTGGCCTCCCGGACCTGAGTGCGCAGCCGGTCCCCCAGGAGCACACAGGCCGCGACACCCAGCACCGAGGCCACCAGGACCACCGAGGAGAGCTCCTCCTGGCCGGTGCGGACCAGGGCCAGGGCGCTCACCACGCCTGAGGTCCACACGGCGGCCTGCACCGCCCGCAGGACGATGCCCACCAGTAGCGCCGAGGCCAGGACGTAGGGCACCACCAGGTGAAAGGCGTTCTCGAAGGCCCCGGACAGCAGCAGGACGGTGAGGACTGTCACCAGGAGGTCCGCGCACGGGAACCACCACCCCTGCCCCAGGGTCTCCGGCCACCTGCGCAGCAGGTACAGCGGCACCCAGCCCATAACCATAGCGGCCAGCAGGACAACCATGATGCGGGGCGAGGACCCCGTCAGGATCAGCCCGACCTCGCAGGCGAACAGCAGTCCCAGCCGCACGTCGCACACCAGTCCCACGGTGGTGCGCATGCTGCGGCCCTGCACCACCGCCGCCAGCGGGGAGTCAGCCGCCTCCGTCACCCCAGCACCTGGCATCGCACCTGACATGTCACCCACCCAGGAGTCCGGAGATCATGTCCCGGTTGGCGTAGAGCATGCCCCCCATCATGAGGATCATGGTGCCGGGGAGCATGGTCGCCGAGGCAATGAGGGACACCTGGGGAGCCGTGCGAGCCGCCTCCCGGCGCACCTGCTCCGCCCGCTCACGCCGGATCTCCTTGACGATCCCCTGGAGGGCCTCACCAATGGGGGTTCCCAGCTCCTCCGACTGGAGCAGAGCCGTGACAAAAGTATCAATGCTCTCGGAGCGGCAGCGCTGTCTCACCGCGGTAAAAGCATCCCGCCGGGAGACCCCCAGGCGCATCTCGTGGAGCGCTGTACGCATCTCCTCCGATACCGGGCCCTCAAAGTGGTCACACACGCGCTCCAGGGCGTTGCGGAAGGGGGTGCCCGAACGCACCGTCACCGCCAGGACGTCCAGGAAGTCGGGCAGGTCCCGCTCGATCGCCTTCCGACGCGTCCGGACAGCCTGGGCCAGCCACAGGTACATCCACCCGGAGAAGACAGCCGCCATCACGACACCTATCAGCAGCTGCCCCATGAGGGCACAAAACAGGAAGAGCACCGTACTGAGGAGGATAAACCCCGCCTCCCGTTGGATAAAGAGGTCGAGGTGCAGCCCCTCCGGGTTGCCCGCGCCCCGGAGCCTGCGGTCCAGGGCGCGCAGCCGGACCGGACCGTAGACCCGGCGCAGCGTGCGCTGCCCCCTGACCCCCAGGGCGTCAATGAGCCTGACGAAGGCGCTCTCCCGCTGGGGCTCCTCGGCCTGGGCCGCGAGGTCGTCACGCAGGTAGGCAGCCCCGTCCTCCCGGACCATGCGGATGCCCTGCGCCGCCCCGAGCACCAGGAGCGCGCCCACCAGCCCCGCCACCACGGCTACCACCTCACACCTCCACCCGGGAGACCAGCCTCATGAGCAGCGCCCCCAGACCGAAGAAGACCAGTGCGCCTCCCAGGATGACGCGGCCAATGAGGGTGGAGGCCATGTCATCCAGGATTCCGGGCTCCATGAGGTTGAGCAGCACCACGCTGCCCACCCCCAGCACCGGGACGATGTAGCCGCCGATGGCGGAGCCGAGGATGGCAGTGCGCACCTCCCGGTGCAGCTGCTTGCGCTCCTCCAGGGCCAGGGCGATGTCCTGCAGGGCGGAGACCAGGGCGCCACCGGACTTGGACTGGATGACCACGGTGCGCACCAGGACGTTGAGCTCACGGGAAGGCATGCGCCGGGCCAGGTTGCCCAGGGCGTCGTCAAGGGTGCGGCCCAGGGCGATCTCAGAGACCACCCGCCCCAGCTCGGTACTGGCGGGCACCGGTACCTCCCGAGCGGCCAGGCCCAGCGAGCGCTCCACAGACATCCCGGCAGACGTCCCGTTGGACAGCACCCGGGAGACCTCCGGGAGCTGGGCGATGAACTGCTCCGCTCGCCGGGCCGCACGGCGCTGCAGCCAGCGGAAGAAGACCAGCGGCACGGCCGCGGCAAGGACTCCCCCGGCGATCCGCCCCATGAGCGGGCGGGTACCGACATAGGTCACCGCAATCCCCGCGACCAGCGCCACCTCGACCAGGGCCTCGTCCCACCCCAGCCCGGCGGCGCTGATACGGCGGCGCAGCGCAGGACTCAGCGGCAGGCGGCGCAGCAGGGAGAGGAGCACCGACACCGGGCCCCGCCCCTGGGACTCGCCCCCTGCCCCCAGGCTGCGAGCCACCTCCTGACTGCGGCCCGCGCTGGCTCCCAGGGTGATCACCGCGGCGGCAGCCAGGCAAAGGGTCACCGTCACGCTGAGCAGGACAGGTCCCGGCTCGGTCATGAGGCCACCTCCCCTACTGTCAGGCCCGTAGGCAGGGAGTACCCGTGGCGCTGCACCCGGTGCGCCACGGCCTCTGGCAGCCTCAGGAGCTCGAAGCGCCCCTCCTCCCGGCCCCTGCCGTGGACGTAGCGCATGAGCGGGGAGGTGGCGTAGGCCTCCCGGTGACGTGAGGTCACCGCCTCGATGGTGCTGACCCGGCGGGCGCCCGAGGCGTCACGCTCCAGCTGGACGATGACGTCGATGGCCCCGTTGATCTGGTCCCGCACCGTCTCTACCGGCAGGGCCACCTCCGACATGGAGGCCAGCGTCTCCAGGCGGCTGAGCGCGTCCTGAGCCGAGTTGGCGTGCACCGTGGTAAGGGAGCCCTCGTGGCCGGTGTTCATCGCCTGGAGCATGTCCAGGGTCTCACCGCCACGGACCTCGCCGACGATGATCCGGTCGGGGCGCATACGCAGGGAGTTGCGCACCAGGTCACGGATAGCCACCTGGCCCTGACCCTCAATGTTGGGCGGGCGCGACTCCAGGCGCACGACGTGGGGCTGCTGGAGGGACAGCTCGGCCGCGTCCTCGATGGTGATGATGCGCTCCCTCTCCGAGATCATGCCGGACAGGGCGTTGAGGAACGTGGTCTTGCCCGATCCGGTCCCGCCGGAGACCAGGATGTTGAGCCGTGCTGCCACCAGGACCCCGAGCAGGTCGGCCGCCTCCTGGGGCAGGCTCTTGCGCGCCACCAGGTCCGCCAGGCGGAAGGGCTGGGGGAATCGGCGGATCGTGATCGTCGGCCCGTCCAGCGCCAGCGGGGGGATGATGACGTTGACCCTCTCACCCCCGGGCAGGCGGGCGTCCACCATGGGGCTGGACTCGTCCACGCGGCGGTTGACCGAGGAGACGATCCGGTCGATAAGCTGGTAGAGCTCCGCCTCTGAGGTGAAGCGGGTGGGAACCCGCTCGATGCGGCCCAGACGCTCCACAAAGACGTCCTCCACGCCGTTGACCATGATCTCGGTGATGCTGTGGTCAGCCACCAGCGGCTCCAGCACCCCCAGCCCCACGGCGTCGTCAATAACGCGCTTGATGAGCCACGCCCTGTCCCGGGAGGACATGACCGGCCCCTCCAGGGAGAGGACCCGGGAGAGCACCCGCTCCAGGCGGGCACGCTGCTGCGCCACCTCCAGCCCGGCTACCTCATCCAGGTCGATCTCCTCCAGGAGGCGGGCGCGGTAGGTCGCTACCAGCTCCTCTCGGCCGCCCACCTGCCGCCTGGCACCACCAGCCGACACCGCGCGGTCCCGCAGCGCCATCTCAGTCCTCCGGGAAGTAGGCGGTACGGCTCACCGTGACGTGCTCGGTGGTCAGCATCGGCAAGCCGATGGGGACCCTGGCCGTCACCTCCACGCAGTGGGCGGAGCCGCAGCCGTCCCTCACCGACTCCAGAGTGACCCAGCTAGGAAGCGAGCGCTCTGCGGCCACGGTCGCAGAACGCCCCAGCATCGCGGCCCGGGCACCGTCGCGGGCCGCCGCGCTGACAGAGGTCACGGTGGCGACGGCCAGGAACCCCTGGAGCAGCATGAGCAGCACCAGCACCACGATGGGGACAAAGGCGATCAGCTCGATGTCAAGGACACCGCTCTCGTCACGGCGCAGCCTCCTTAGCAGGCGTCCAGGACGAACCGTGCTCCTGGTCGTAGTGGTCGTCTCAGTCACCCTCTCACTCATCTTCTCAGCCTCCGTCTCGGTCACGGGGCCTGTCACCGGCCCAGTCGCGGGCATGGTCACGGGCATGGTCACGGGCATGGTCGCGGTCATGGCTGGGCCTCCCACACGATCCCGGCCCTGGCAGAGGTGCTCAGGTCCAGGACGGAGGGCACCGGGACGGTGGCCGTCACCTCACTGGAGGCGCTGCGCTCGATCCTGAGCCCCGAGCGGTAAGGAGCAGGCAGCCGGTCCCTCACCTCACGCTGGACCTCCGCCGTGCTCATGCCGGTCCCGTAGGCGTGGGCCGCCTCCTGTGCCGCGTGGTTGGCCATCATGTAGGACACTCCGTAGCCGAGCAGCTGGACGCACAGCAGCAGCGCGGCCGTAGCCAGGGCAAACACCACCGGGAACTCGACAATCACCTGTCCCCGCTGCCAGCGACGGCTCTTGGCACCGCGACGGCGCAGCCGCGAGCCCGGCGCCCCCGCGGCCTCCGGGGGAGGCGCTGAGGCGGCCGCGGCCCCGCTCAGGAGCAAGCTGGTCACGGGCTGGACCGCCTTGGCCAGGGCAGGCACCGTGGCGGTGAGCAATGTGGAGGAGTTCACCGCCACGTCCATCTGCGAGGTCAGGTCCGGGACAGAGGCCGCCAACGGAACCTCGGTCATCCGTGCCGCCATCCTGGGCTGGATCTCGCGCTGCCGGCCACTGCGATTCATCACCATCTCCACGATTCGTCCATGGGCAATGTCAAGTCGGGTGAACGCCTGCGTCAGGCGCCGCACTGAGCGCAGGGCCGGGGCGTCGGGGGTGGCCACCACAAGCACCCGGTCCGCGCAGTCCAGCGCCATGGCCAGGACGTCGTCCATGCGGCTGCCGCAGTCCAGGACCACGTGGTCGAACTGGTAGCGCAGCATGCTGATAATCTGGCGGGTGGCCGCCTCGGTCATAGCCTCCCCTGCCTCGCCGTGCTCCGGGGCAGGTAGCAGGGAGAGCCCGCCCGGCAGCGGGTACATGACCTCGGAGACCTCACGGGCGCTGGCCTCCGCCGCGATGTCTACCAGGTCGATGACCGAGCGCCGTACGGACAGGCCCGTCATCGCGGCCAGGTCTCCGCCTCGCACGTCCAGGTCCACCAGGCAGGTGCGGACGTGCTGGGCCAGCTGGGCGGCCGCTACCACCGCGATCGTCGAGGTGCCCACCCCGCCCTTGGCCCCGACCACGGCGGTGACGGTGCCCTGCCGCCGAGCGCCGGCCTCCTCCTGCGCTCCGACCTCACGTACCGCCTGGGACCAGGCGAGCACCGGCTGAAGGCGGCTGTAGAGCTCCTCCAGGGAGAGGGGGAGGGTGAGCACGCTGCGGGCACCCGCGTCCATGGCAGCGCTCAGGAGCTCGGTGCTGCGGCTGCGAGCCAGCAGGATGACCGGGACCAGGGGGTAGGAGCGGGCCACCTCCTGCACGACCGCGAGCGCGGAGACGTCGGCGAGGGCCTCGTCGACAAGGACGCAGGAGCCCTCGTCCGTATCCAGGTGCTCGCGCAGACGTGCCAGGGACTCCACCGCTGTGACCTCACCCAGCCCCTCGGCCTCTGCCACCGCCGCAGCCACCTGTCGACGCACAGCCTCCTCACTGGTCAGCAGGTACTGCATCACTGCTCGCCCTCCTCGTCCTCAGCCGGGGCGCCCATCGCGGTGTACTCTGGGTTGACGACCAGGCTGTCGTCGCCCTCGCGGCGCAGCAGGAGCCTCAGCTTGGTGGAGAAGCTCTCCCCGTAGGCCAGCTTGAGCGAGTCGTCCGGGGTCAGGGCGAAGGTGACCGGCACAGCCTCCGACTCGGTGAAGTCGCCGGAGTCGGACTCGTCCTCCACGGTGGTGGCCACCCCTACGTCAGTGACCAGGGCGTTCTGGATGATGACCTCGGCCGTGCGCTGCTCGGTGGTGGGGTCCTCCAGGGTGGTCACGACGTCTACCCGGGCACCGGAGGTGATCTTGCCGGCCACGCCGGTCTCCGCGTCCACCATGATCGTCACCTCCCGGTACCCCTCCGTCAGCTGTGGGGGGTCCTGGAGCATGCTGGCCTGGAGGACCGCCCCCTGGCTGTAGGAGGAAGCGGCCACCTTCCCCTGGAGCTCACTCAGGTCGTGGACCGCGTCGTCAGGGACCCAGCGCTGGGGTACCTCGACTGCCGTGACGTCCTCAGCCGTGACCTCCTGCAGCTCGTTGACGTCGCCAGACAGCTCCAGGACGGTGGTCACGGGACCGACCTGGGAGGACACGGACTGGACGTAGTTGAGCACCACCACGAAAGTGACCAGGGCGCCCAGGACCGTAGCGAGGATAAGCAGGACGCCGCGTCGTTGGCGTGGATTCATCGTGCCTCCTTTGGTGAGTGGGCAGCGGCAGGTGGCGGTGGCGCGGGGGCGGCAGGTTGCGGCGGCGGGACGGTAGGTGGTGGCACCGGAGCGGCATAGGGCACGGTCTCGTAGGGCCAGGTCCCGCACAGCAGGCAGCCCTCGGAGGTGGCCAGCTGCCCGCAGCGCGGACAGGCTGTCCGGGCAAAGCGCGCCAGCGCCTGGTTGACCAGAGGCTCCGGATCCGCGTCAAGCACCGTCAGCTCCGCCCAGGCCCGCGCCGGCCAGCGCCGGGATCGGGGCAGGACCGGTTCGCGGTGGATCCCAAGCCGGTCAAGGTTGCCAATGACCCGGCCCGAGTCGTCCTGGGCAGCCCAGAGCGCCAGGCGCGTCCCCCTGGGCAGCTCCCAGGTGAGGTCGTTGACCTTGGTGACCACCCCCCGGCCCAGGTCCAGGGCAAAACGTGTTCCTGGCAGCAGGCCCTGCACGTGCTGGCTGAGGCTGGGTGCCGGGCTGGTCAGCCCGCTGACGGACGTCAGCGCGACCCGGGTGCGTAGTGCGGGCGCAAGAGCGCTGACGACGACAGGGGCCTGGCCTAGCGCCCACGGACTGAGCCGGAGCAGGCAGTAGGCGAGCGCCCGGAACCGCGTCTCCGGCTCGTCAAGTGCCAGCACGCCCAGCGAGCCGTGGTTAAGGACGGCGCGAACCGTACGGGCCTCCTGCTCCTCCTCGCCGGTGCGGCACAGGAGGAGCGTGGGACCGTGGTCCTGGCCCGCGAGGACCTCAAGGACCTGGGACGCGGCCCGGTCACCGGTGTCACCACCCGGGGAGCGGGAGCCAGGGAGCACAAGCATCGTGTGGGGACTTTCTGTGTCGTTGCCGCACGCCGTGCGCGCAGCACCGTGGCCGTTTCAGTGAGCCACAGCCAATGGGATCTTTGGGAGGCAACTGGTAATCAGGCGCTTAGGAGGCGCCACCGAGATGATCTCCTGGTGAGTTCTCGGCGAGCCTCAAGGAACACCGTAAGGAACACCGTAAGGAACAACGTTTGGATAACGACGGTATCAGAAACATACAACCCTCTTCCCAATGACTGTGTGTTCTAAACATCACACTAAGAATCCCTCTTCGCCCTCCCACCACATTGTCAGGTCACCACCAGGGGCCAGGTCAGCAGGGCGCCCGCCACCAGGTAAGGGCCGTAGGCCATGGGGTCCTTGCGCCCGGCCCGACGGGAGACCAGCAGGAGCACGGCGGCCAGCCCGCCGAGGAGGACACCGACCCACAGGGCCACCAGGACCACCAGGCCGCCGTACCACCCCAGCCACAGCCCGATAACCGCGCACAGCTTGACGTCGCCCATCCCCAGGCCTGAGGGGAGCAGCGCGAGCAGCAGGCTGGCACCTCCAGCCCCCAGGCCGCACAGCACCGCCCGCAGGGCCGCGCCCGGGCCCCCCGGTCCGACCATCACGGCCACCACTGCGCTCAGTCCCAGCCAGACCGTCGCCGAGCCCAGCAGCCGGTTGGGCAGCAGACGGGCCACGACATCGACGCTGGCGGCACACGTCAGCAGGGCATAGACCGGCACAGCCACCAGCGCCGCGCCCGTCGCCCCCACCCGCAGACCCCATCCGGCGCACAGCCCGCAGGACAGCAGCGCGAGCACGGCCTGCGGCCCGGCCCCCAGGAGCCCCGGCCACACCAGCCGCTGGCCCGGGGTGGCGACAGCATTGCCGGTATCACCATCACCCGCATCATCACCACCATCACTGCCGTCACTGCCGTCACTGTCGTCATTGCCGTCACTACCGTCGCCGGTATCTTCATCGGGGACCGGCTCGCGGACGTAGCGGCGCGCCCACGCCGACACCGGCCCCGCTACCACCACCACCGAGCAGACGAGGACAGCACCGAGCAACCAGGGGGCGAGTGCGGACAACGAGCTGAAGGTCCCAGAGAAAGCCCCAGAGAAGAGCGGCGCAGGGAAGAGCACCGGGGAGGGAGACAGGGATGACGGTGAGGGCACGACAGCGTCCCTCAGTGGCCCTGGACCGCGACGTTGCCGCACCTAGCGGCGTCAGCAGCCCCACACGGACCGGTCAGGCCAGCCGGGTCCACCGCACCGGCCGGGTCCGCGAGAACCACGCTCGACAGCACCGCGCCGGGGGCCACCCCCGCACGAGCGGCCTGCCCTTGCGCCATCTCCACCACTGCCGCAGCACGCGGACGAGGCAGCCCCACACGGCCGGGCGCCAGCGGGGCGACCGCGAGCACCTCGCCGGAGCGGGCGATATAGACGACATCAATGGGATAGCGCATGCCCCAGCAGTGGACCCAGCTGCATCGCGTGATCCACACGGCACCGTCGATTCCGTCAGTCCCCAACAGACCGGTGCGGCGCTCGCTCCTGCTGCGCGCCGTCCACACCGGCAGGTCCGTCACCTTCCCGTCGACGGCAAGTCGGGGGAGCGGGCTTGTCGCTACGGCTGACCAGGTCGGTGTTGTCCTAGGCACGCGCGGAGAATACAGAGCCGCCCGGCCCCCTCATAAGGGGCGTCCGCCCCCACACGACGGGGCGTCAGCAGGGCACGACGAGGTACCGCCAGGTGGAAGGCCGTGCTCCAACCGCGCCGAACCGATCCTCAGTAGGACGCGCCTCCCGCCGCGCAGGCGACTCGCCGCCGCACCTGCGGGACCATCCCACTCATCTGAGTGCCCACCACGGCTCACGGCGGCTCTGCCAGCCGGACGCACCCACGACCACTAGGATGACCTCGTGATCTTCAAGGCAGTGCGCGAGGCGGCCCCGTACCCGGAGCACGGGGTCACGACCCAGCGCGAGTGGGCTGTCATTGCGCCACGCCAGGTTCGGCTGGCCGATCTCACTACCACGCGCGCGACCCTTGACCTGCGCACCCTCCTTGACGACGACTCGACGTTCTACGGAGACCTGTTCGCCCACGTCGTCGCCTACCACGGCGAGCTCTACCTGGAGACGGGGCTGCACCGCGCCCTGCGGGCCGCCCTCCAGGGGCGCACCGCCATCCACGCCAGGATACTGGAGGTCGACGCCAACGGCGTGCCCCGTCTCGCCCCGGCCCCGCCGACAGACTACTGAGAACTGCTGACGGACGACGGCGCCCACCGCTGTCGTCTACTACCCTGGGGGCGTGAGCAGCCCCACGGACCCACGTGCCGAGTACCGGCAACACATGCAGCGTCGGCAGACAACCGTCATCGGCACGGTTCTGGCTATCATGGCCGGCCTGGTCGTGATCGGCCTGCTGGTGTGGACCGGTCTGATTCCCCTGAGCGGCCCGGCCTTCTCCCGCGACGAGGCCACCGAGGCCTACACCCCGCCCCCCTGCCCCCCGGCCGACTCCACCACCGTGGACCTCACGGGGCTGACCATCAACGTCTACAACGGCTCGGAGACTATCGGCCTGGCCGGCACTGTGGAGACCGCGCTCACCGACGCCGGCCTGACGGTGGGCACCGCTGACGACTGGCCTGAGGACTACCGCGGGAACGTCCAGATCATGGTCTCCCAGGCCGGGCTGGTCAACGGGTACTCCCTGGCCCAGATCTTCCCCGACTCCACCGTGCAGATCGACACCAGCCTGGACCCCTCCGACGAGACGGTCTCTGTGGTCCTCGGCGCGGAGTACGCTCACACGGTACTCACCGCTGACGAGATCGCCCTGGTCGGCTCCGGCCAGACAATCGTCCCGCCGTCAGGCTGCGTCGCCCCCGGCGATGCGACCGCTGCGGCCACCGACGACTAGCCCACTGACGACAAGCCGACAGTGCCTGGCACTGACCGGCACCGACCGGGACTGACCGGCTCAGGCTGACTCAGCCGACTGGCTGGCCTGCCCCGGCCCCGCTTCCCCTCAGGTCCCACCGCTCAGTCCTGGGCGGCTCGGGTGGCTACCCGCTGAGAGTAGGGCGGGCCCTCCAGCTCGCTGCCCGCAGGGGCCGAGGCCGGGGAGACCTGCTCCAGGTTGGTCCCGCGCACCCTCGAGATCCACCGCATAACGTGGTAGATGACAATTGCGGCGGCCGAGCCCAGGGCGATCCCCTCAAAGCTCGTCCCGTTCCACACCAGGGTGTAGTTGGCAATGGCCACCACCATGGACACCGCAGCAGTGTTGAGGTTGACGGGGTCAGAGAAGTCCACCCGGTTCTGTACCCAGATACGGACCCCCAGCATCCCGATCATGCCGTACAGCACCGTGGCCGCCCCGCCCAGGACACCCGCAGGGATCGTCGCAATCACCGCACCGAACTTAGGCAGCATGGACAGGACCAGCGCCGTGACAGCTGCCACCACGTAGGCCGCTGTCGAGTAGACGCGAGTGGCCGCCATGACACCGATGTTCTCCGCGTAGGTCGTGGTGCCCGACCCGCCTCCCGCTCCGGCCAGGACTGTGGACAGCCCGTCAGCAGCCAGGGCACGCCCGGTGACGTCGTCGAGGTCCTCCCCCGTCATGGCGGACACCGACTTCACGTGCCCGATGTTCTCCGCGACCAGGACCAGCACCACAGGGACGAACAGCCCCAGGAGGGAGACGTCGAAGGCGGGAGGGTGGAAGCCCGGCAGCCCCGCCCAGG
This sequence comes from Actinomyces sp. 2119, assembly GCF_003591215.1. Taxonomy (NCBI): domain Bacteria; kingdom Bacillati; phylum Actinomycetota; class Actinomycetes; order Actinomycetales; family Actinomycetaceae; genus Actinomyces; species Actinomyces sp. 2119. Next base: position 318,969 of record NZ_QYRR01000002.1, on the reverse strand, counting down.
ACGCGGAGGAGACCGCGGAGAAGTCCACCTCACCGCGTAGGCAGGCTGTCAGGTAGCCCGCCAGCACGCCGATCAGGATCGCCAGGCGGCTGATGATCCCCTTGAACAGGACGGTCACTAGCAGGACGGACACGATGGTGACCACGGCGGTCACCGGAGCGGCCTGCACGTTGTCCCACGCTGACGGAGCCAGATTGAAGCCGATGAGGGAGACCACCGCACCGGTGACGATCGGTGGCATGAGCCGGTCAATCCAGGAGGCACCCGCCAGGTGGACCACGACGCCGACGACCAGCAGGGAGGCTCCCGCTGCGATAACACCCCCCTGAGCCAAAGAGGCCCGGTGGGCGTCAAGGGGGGCGCCTCCGTCGGCTACGTAGCCGGTGACCGCACCGATCGGGGCGATCAGGGCGAAGGACGACCCCAGGTAGCTAGGTAGGCGTCCCGAGGTGATCCCCAGGAACAGCAGCGTCCCCACCCCGGTGAAGAACAAGGTGGTGGCCGGGTCGAAGCCTGTCAGCAGTGGCACCAGGAAGGTGGCGCCAAACATGGCCACGACGTGCTGAACGCCGATACCAATCGTGCGTGGCCAGGTCAGCCTCTCGTCAGGGGCCACGACCTCGCCCGGCGTGACGGAGCGACCGTCACCGTGAAGGCGCCAGCCGCGGGAGAAGGGGAGTGAGGAGGGCAGCGGGGACATTCTTCTCCTGCCTGCAGTGTGGACAGATGCGTGGGGCAGGTGAGCGTCGGCGGCCGACGTCGTCCGCGCCTGCGCAGCAGGACCCGGCAGAGCCTGCCGGGCCTTCAGCATAGGCGTGCGCCCACGAGCTGGTCGACCTAGGCAAGGGTGGGATCGGTCGCAGGTCTGTCACTCCTGGGGCAGGTCGCCCGTGGCTACGAGGCGCTCACGCCCGTGCAGGCATCAGGCATGATGAGGTCATGAGCCCGCCCCCACCCCTACCACCGCAGCAGGCCCCCGGAGCCGGATCGGCAGCCTCAGCAGCCTCGGCGGCGGATCTGGTATCTGACCTGTGGCCAGGACCCTTCGCCGCCTTCCCCGGGACCGAGATGCTCCAGCCCTCAGAGGTCTTTGCCGGCCCCGGCTACCAGGCCCCGCAGCCCCGTACCGACCCGGTAGCAGCCCTCGCCCTGGGCTGCACTCTCCTGTCCCTCGTGCCGGGCGTGGGGATCCTCGCGCTGGGTCTGGGCCTGTGGGGCGCCCGACGCGTGCGGACCCGGTTTGCCACCGGGGCCTCCCTGGCCCGGCTGGCAGTCGTCGTCGGTGCCGCCGCCACCGTCGCCTGGCTGTGGCTCGGTGCGCTGCTGCTGCTCCCGATCTCCTGAGCCTCTCCCGTGCCGCGCCTTCCCGCGGCACGACGACCACCGGTTCCCCTGAGACAACGGTTCCCCTTAGGGTAGTGGCGTGAAGCCTTTCATCATGGTGTCTACGCGTCCCGAGCTGGAAGCGGCACAGCACGAGTACGAGTCATTCCTGGCGCAGAGCGGGCTGGCCCGCCAGGACCTGCAGCACGTCCAGCTGGAGGAGATCGACTTCCTGGACGCCTTCACCGCCCGTGACGTCTCCGGGGTCTTCATCGGTGGCAGCCCCTACAACCCCTCGACTCCCGCGACCGCCAAGACCCGCAGCCAGCTCAGGGTAGAGGACCAGGTGCGCGAGCTGCTAGCGGTAGCCCTCAAGGAGGGCGTGGCCCTGCTGGCTACCGGCTTCGGCCTGCAGGTGCTGGCCGCCTACCTGGGGACACAGGCCGAGGAGGAGTTCGGCGAGGAGCTGGGCGCCGCAGACATCTTCCTCACCGCGCAGGGCCGCGAGGACCCGCTGCTTCACGGAATGCCCCAGGTGTTCAGCGTGTTTGTCGGCCACCACGAGGGGGTGGGGCAGATCCCGCACAACGCGACCCTGCTGGCCAGCTCCCCGGACTGCCCCGTGCAGATGATCCGGGTGGGCAAGGCTGTCTACGGAACCCAGTTCAACCCCGAGCTGGACGCGGCCCGCTTTGAGCAGCGCGTGAGCATCTACGCCGACGCCGGCTATGGCGACCCCGACCTGAGTGAGGACATTCTGTCCAAGGCCCGCTCCGAGGCCCCGCACGAGGCCGGACGGATCATCCGCAACTTCGTGACCCACTTCAGGCGGGACTAGAGCCTGCTGCGTCCCCCTGCGCCGAGGGGGGCCGAGGGGATCGGTTCGGGAGCGGGCCGCAGGCTCCGGGGCAGGACAGGCTCAGGACAGGTCTGCGTAGGCCAGGGGCACGTCAGCCACCGCTTGGGCGATCGGCGTGTCACCGTCGTGGAAGGGGATGACCCGACCGACGCTGCGCGGCTCGTCCAGGACAGCCGCGATAACGCGTGCCACGTTGCCTCGCGAGGTCAGTGCCGACGCACCGGACTGGTCATCTCCGCCGACCCGCTCCACGGTGATGCGCCCCGACGGCTCCTGGGCCGTCAGCCCGCCGGGCCCGAGGATCGTCCACTCCAGGTCGGTGGACTGGAGATGGCGGTCAGCGGCGATCTTGGCAACGGCGTAGGCCCGCAACGGGTGGTCCTCCGGGACCTCGCCGTAGGCAGTGATGAAGGAGACCATGACGTAGCGGGTGGCGCCCGCTGCCGCAGCAGCGTCCATGGAGCGCAGCGCCGCTGCGCGGTCAACGGCGTCAGTGCGGGCCGGTCCGCCCTTGCCGCCCGCTCCGGCTGACCACACGACCGCCCGTGCCCCGGCAAAGGCCTGCGTGAGCTGTTCGGTACTCGCCTCCTCCACGGAGAGCACCACCGGTAGGGCGCCGGTGGCGGACACCTCCTCAGCATGGTCCGGGTTACGGATCAGGGAGAGGACCTCGTGGCCTGCCTCAACGAGCAGCGGAGCGGTGAGAAGAGCGACCTTGCCGTGGCCGCCGACGATGACGATACGAGACATGAACAGGTCCTTTCGACTGGCACCAGGCGGTGCCGTTGCTGCTGCCCCAGGCGAGCACCTTCTGCGCGACGACCAGGGCTGGCCTGGGTCCTGCCTGGAGCGGCCCCGGACGTGGCTGCCATCCTCCACCTGCCACCGGGTCCCCGGCCAGCCTCACTCGCCGCCCGCGAACGCGCCCGCGAACGAGGTCAGTCGCGAGCGTGCACCGCCACGAAGTTGGCCAGCACCTTCCAGGAGTCACTGACGTCCGGCTCACTGGTCCAGGCCTGGATACGCGGCAGGTCCTGCGTCTCAAAGTACCCGTGCCCGGCGTAGAAGCCCAGGCGGTAGGACAGGGCGGGACCATCAAGCTCGGGGTGGAACTGGGTGGCGTAGAGATTGCGACCGACCCGCAGCATCTGGTAGGGACAGGAACCTGAGGTCGCCAGCACCACGGCGTTGCGGGGTGGCACCGTGACAGCGTCCTTGTGGGCCACGAAGGCGCGGAAGGTCGCGGGGATGTCGACGCAGACCGGGTCGTCAAGCCCCTCAGGCGTGAGCGTGACCTCCGGGGCGGAGACCTCCTCCCGGTAGGTCCCGTCAACCACCGCCCCCTGGTGAGTTGCCAGGGTGCCCACACCGTAGCAGGCTCCCAGGAACGGGAAGTCGGCCTGCACCAGACGGTCGAGGAGCGCGTCGAACTCGGCCTCCACACGCAGCTGGGTGGCCGACTTCCTCTCCGCAGGTGTCGTCGTGTTGAAGGGGGACCCGCCCACGATGATGCCGGACCAGTCCTCAAGGCTGATCTCCGGCATAGGACGAGCCTCGAGGCGGTGGCGTACCAGGGTGGACTCCTCCAGACCGGTACGCAGCAGGAACGACTCGTACTCAGCATCCGCAGGCCCGTCAGCGTCACGGGTCGCCAGGAACAGGAAGGGCTTCACACCACGACTCTAGCGAGCAGCAGGCGGCGCAGCCGCATGATCGTGCACGCCGGGCACGTGGCCTGCTCCACGCCGGGCTACGCCTCGCGACGGGCCAGCCGGGCCAGGACAGCCTCAACGGCCTCGTGGACCACGACCGACGCCGGCTGCTGCGCTGTCGAGCCAGCCGGGGCAGCGCGACGGCCGCTAGGCTGACTGACAGGACCAACGGCCTCGTCGACGAGAACCAGCGCCGCGGTGGCCACCCCACCGCCAGCCAGGGCCATCCCCTCCGCGACCGTGTCCGTGACGACGGCGTCGACTCCCATGCCAGCCAGGATCCTGGCCTCAGCGGGAGTGGGGCGGAGCGGACCCGCCCCCAGGGCTACGACACCGGTGCCTCGCACTCCGGGCAGACGCGACACGCGTGTGGTCAGGTCCTCGTCCCAGGTGGCCTGGATCAGGCGCTCGGAGGGAAACAGCGGCGTGCCCGAGAGGCTGACGTGGTCACCGACGGCCAGGAGATCACCAGGAGCCGCCCCGCCCACGGAGGAGGCGCGGGTGACCAGGAGAGCGGCTCGAGCACCGGAGCCCGCCACGATCCTGGCCAGCGCCGTGGTACTGCGAGCGGGGTGCCCCTCGTACAGGCAGGTACGGCCCCGGGCGACAAGGACGCCGAGGCCACCGCGGTCGTAGGAGAGCAGGGCGTCCTCCTGGTCGGCACTCCTGGGCTCCAGGACCCCCGGCAGAAAGGACAGACGCACCCGCGCCTGAGGAGCGCCCCAGGCCGCGTCCAGCTCGGCCAGAAGCTGCGGTTCACACACGACCAGAAGGTCGTGACGCGGCCGACCCGTAGCCAGGAGGATGGAGACTCCGGCGGGGTCCTCGTCCCAGGTCTCAGGCACAGCTGGCGACAGGGCCATTGGTCCTCCCTCTGTCGTGTGTGGTTGACGTACCCGAATGAGGGTAGCGCTATAAGACACCGTTTACCTGCGCACGCCTGTGAGAAGCACCTAGGATGATTATGGTCTGCTGGAGAGAACCTCAAGAGAGTCTGGGTATTCTGAAGTTCTCTCGCCACGCCGGACCGCCGTCCAGTCAAGGCGAGATTCGTCACGTAAAGCGCTTGAGCAGACCAGGCTGAGCCGTTACGCACACCGGCAGGTCAGGCCGCCAGCAGCACAGGAACCACGGCACCGCTGCGCACACGTAAGCCCGGGTCGCCCCGTCATCGTGAGGGGCCACCCGGGCACTGCGGCGGTAGCGCTGGGATTCGAACCCAGGGTGGCTGTAAACCACACAGACTTTCGAGATCTGCACCTTCGGCCGCTCGGACACGCTACCTTGTGGCACCGAGGGTACACGGGGCCTCCAGCTCCCTCCAACGGGCGGCTGCTGCGAGGTAGGTCACCACATAGCTGACCGGGCGCCGGGCGGCCGGTCGACGGGCGCAGGCTCCAGCCGCACGAGCAGCGGAAGACCGTGTCGCAGCGATCCACTGGCCTTACCGGCTGGCCTTACCGGCCCCATCAGGCCTCAGGCACCTGCCTGATGACCCGGGCCGGGACGCCGCCGACGACGGTCCGCGCGGGCACGTCCCTGGTCACGACTGCCCCTGCGGCCAGGACCGCCCCGTCCCCCACCGTGACGCCGCTGGTGACAACGACCTTGGCTCCCACCCAGACGTCGTCACCCAGTCGGATCGGAGCCGGGTGGGTCGTAGCCCGGTCGGCGACCGCAAGGGAGTGGTCCAGCGTCGCCAGGACCACGTCGTGCCCGATAAAGCAGCGGTCCCCGACCCAGATGCCGCCCTGATCCTGGAACCGGCACCCGGAGTTGATGAAGACCTGCTCCCCCAGGTGAATGTTGGCTCCGAAGTCTGTGGTGAAGGGCGGGAAGAGACGGAAGGACTCCGGGACGGCGCGAGTGGTGATGCGCTCCATGAGCGCCCGGATTTCCCCTGGATCGTGGTAGCCGGTGTTGAGCTCGGCCGTCAGACGCTGGACCTCCACGGCACGCTGGCTCTGGAAGGCCGCCTCCTGGCTTCCGCCACGGATCGGCTGGCCAGAGGCGACATAGTCAAGAAAGGTACGAAGATCCATCGCTACCCCCAGGTCATTTCATTGCCTGCAGTGCCCCTTGCAGCGCCACAAGGCAGGCGCAGCCCGGCCCCTGCAGGCCTAGTGTGTCACAGTGGGGACCGTGGCCACGAGCCCTCGGCCAAAGCATCGACGCCGCTCGTGGCAGCCCTCCCGCCGCCTACCGTCGCCGGGAGAAGAAGTCCTCCAGCAGGGCAGCCGACTCCTGCGCCCGCACCCCGGCACGCACCTCGACCTGGTGGTTGGCGCGCGCATCGCGCACCACGTCACGCACCGAGCCGCAGGCACCGGTCCTGGGCTCCCAGGCTCCCAGGACGAGCCGCGCCACCCGGGCCAGCACAAGAGCGCCGGCACACATGGTGCACGGCTCAAGCGTGACCACCAGCGTGCACCCCTGAAGCCGGGCGTCCGCGAGGACGGCTCCAGCGGCGCGCAGCGCCCGGACCTCCGCGTGCGCCGTGGGGTCGCGCTCGGCCTCACAGGCGTTGGCAGCCTCAGCCAGGACTCGACCGTCGGCTCCCAGGACCACCGCGCCCACCGGCACCTCGCCCTGCTCTCCCGCCGCCGCCGCGAGCTCCAGCGCTCGCGCCATGGCTGCAGAGTCGGCAGAAGAGGCAGGAGGTAATGCCCCAGAAGAGCCTGCGGAGCCCGGTATCGCCGACGTCGCCCACGTCGCGTCCAGCCTCGGCCCCTGTCCCACTGCCCCAGGATGGCAGACCAGCCTCGCAGTCCCGCACGCACCACGCCCCAACAGCCCCGAGAACCGGGCAGAGACCTCCTCGCGACAGAAGAGACAGATCTCACAACAACCCCGCTCATTCCCCCAGATACCAGAGGTCGTACCACCAGATTTCAGCAGCGCAGCAGGGGCTGCGGTTGCCATATCTCCATGAACCTGCCAGGGTCGCCCCGGTTTGCACGAATCTGCCTGGGTCACCACGACAGGCACGAGCCACAGTGACTACGAACGGAGCACATCGGTGTCTCAGCCACCAGCACGTCCTATGACCGGGGCTGCCGCCAAGGAAGCCACGGAGCAGCAGACTGAGCACTCGCCGCGACAGGTCCTCAACGCGCCGGTCTTCGTCTCCTCCGCCATCGTCATCGCTGCCATCGCCCTGAGCGCCATCTTCTTCCCCCAGGCGGTGTCAGACGCCTTCGGTAGCGCAGTCTCCTGGACGGGTCGCTGGTTCGGCTCCTTCTACATCCTCCTGGTCACCGTCACCCTCCTCTTCTCCATCGTCCTGGCGCTGTCGAAGTTCGGCAAGATCCGGCTGGGACCCAGCAACTCCACCCCCGACTTCTCCACCTTCTCCTGGGCCGCCATGCTCTTCGCCGCAGGCGTGGGAACCGCCATCATGTTCTACGCCGTGGCCGAGCCGGTTGCCCAGTACATGGCGCCCCCCACAGGAGAGGGCCAGACTGTCGAGGCCGCCCGTAACGCCATCGTCCTGACTCTCCTGCACTACGGCATCACCGGCTGGGGCCTGTACTCCATCGTCGGCATGGCCCTGGCCTACTTCGCCTACCGTCGCCACCAGCCCCTGGCCGTGCGCTCCACCCTGCGCCCCCTGCTCGGCGACCGCGCCGACGGCGTGCTGGGGCACGTCGCTGACGCCGCCACGCTCATCGGCGGGGCCGTGGGCATCGCCGCCTCACTGGGAGTCGGCGTCGTCCAGCTCAACGTCGCCCTGACCATCCTGTTCGGCCTGCCTCAGGGCACCCCCACACAGATCGGGCTCATCGTCCTGTCCGTGCTCATGGCCACCATCTCCGCCGTGTCCGGGGTGGACCGTGGCGTGCGCGTCCTGTCCAACATCAACGTCCTGCTCGCGGTGGGCCTGGCCATGTGGGTCCTGGTCACCGGCGACACCGCCTTCCTCATTGACGCGATCGTGGGCAACGTCGGCGACTTCATCACCCAGTTCCCCTCCCTGACCCTGGAGACCTACGCCTACGACCGGCCCACCGAGTGGCTCAACAGCTGGACACTCTTCTTCTGGGCCTGGTGGATCGCCTGGGCCGCCTTCGTCGGCATGTTCCTAGCCCGCATCTCCCGCGGGCGCACGATCCGCGAGTTCGTCATCGGCGCCCTGGTCCTGCCCTTCAGCTACGTGCTCATGTGGAGCTCGATCTTCGGCAACAGTGCGCTGGACCTCATCCGCTCCGGCAACCTGGACTTCGCCGAGCTGACCGTCAACGAGCCCGAGCAGGGGCTCTACACCCTGCTCACTCACCTCCCCGGGGGCACCTTCCTCGTCGCGCTGGCACTGTTCATCGGGATCCTCTTCTACGTCACCAGCGCGGACTCCGGCGCCCTGGTGATGTCCAGCCTGTCCAGCCACGTGCGCTCCGAGAGAGAGGACGCCCCTGCCTGGCTCCGGATCTTCTGGGCCAGCCTGGTCGGTGTCCTCACGATCGCCATGCTCGTGGCCGGCGGCATCCCGATCCTCCAGCAGGCCACCATCGTCATGGCCCTGCCCTTCTCTGCCGTCATCATCGTCATCATGTTCTGCCTGTGGAAGGCGCTGAGCACCGAGGCGAGCCACAGCGTGACCCGCTCGCAGGCCTACCGTAACCGCAGCCTGGGCCTGACCGGGACCGCAGCGGGGCTCACGCGCATCTCCTGGCAGGACCGGCTCTCCCACACCTTCAACACGGTCTCCCCCAGCCGCGCCAAGCGTGCCCTGGACAACCGCATCGTCCCCGCCCTGGAGGCCGTGGCCACCGAGCTGCGCAAGGAGAACCTGCACGCTGAGGTGGTCGTTGAGGGTGAGGAGGCTCAGGACCCCGACGACGAGCGTAACTTCCTGGGACGCGCCACCCTTGTCGTCAGCGCGACCGAGGCCGGGGAGTCCGCAGAGGGCGAGGACTCCCTCGACACCGACTACGAACGTTCCAGCGGGCTGGACTCCTTCCGCTACGTGGTCCGCATGGTCCAGGCCCCCGTGCCCGCCTACGGTCCTGTGGTCCACGAGGCAGACGACCTGACCGTGCGCCTGGAGGTGCGTCCCAGCGGCGGCGGCCAGGGCTACGACCTCATGGACTGGTCCGCCGACCAGGTAGCCCACGACGTCCTGGACCACTACGAGCGCTGGCTGGAGTACCTCGGCTTCACCGAGACGGCGGCCCGGGCCTCGGGCGGTTCCGCCCAGTAGGGCGCCGCACAGCGCTCGGCCGTGTACAGGCGTACGCCACCCGCGCTGCACGCCTGTACACAGAACAGGCACAACAGGGTCGGGCGGGACCGCAGAAGCCAGCGGTCCCGCCCGAGCCTGTCACTAGAAGGTGCACGACGACGGGCTCAGTCCTCCTCGACCTGATAGGTGGCCAGGTACCCGATGAGCTCAGGGTCGCGGTGGTCGACAGTCAGGCTGTGGCCCTCGTCCAGGGCAGCCACGGCCTCCAGGTCAGCCTCGTCTAGCGAGAAGTCCAGAATGTCGAGGTTCGCGGCCATGCGCTCGCGCTGGACCGACTTAGGGATAATGATGACGTCGCGCTGCAGCAGGTAGCGCAGGGCCACCTGGGCCGCGGTCTTGCCGTGCCTCTGCCCTACCCTCGTAAGCACCGGGTGGGTGAAGATGTTGTTCCTCCCCTGAGCCAGCGGCCCCCAGGACTCCAGAGCAGTACCGTACTTGGCGTACCAGGGGCGGCTGTCCACCTGCTGGTTGAACACATGGGTCTCCATCTGGTTGACCGCAGGGGCCACGTCGACGTTGCCTGCCAGGTCCACAAAGCGGTCAGGGTAGAAGTTGGACACGCCGATGGCGCGCACCTTGCCCGACTCCAGCGCCCTCTCCATGGCGCGGTAGGTGCCGTAGTAGTCGCCGAAGGGCTGGTGCACCAGGAGCAGGTCGATGTAGTCGGTGCCCAGGCGGCGCAGGGAGCCGTCGATGGAACGAGCCGCCTTGGCCTCCCCGGCGTTGGAGATCCACACCTTGGTGGTCAGGAAGACCTCCTCGCGCGGCAGGCCGGAGGCCGCCACGGCGGCCCCCACACCCGCCTCGTTACGGTAGGCCTGGGCGGTGTCGATGTGGCGGTAGCCGACCTCCAGGGCCTCGCGCACCGCCTGCTCGGTCTCCTCCGGCGGGGTCAGGAAGACGCCGTAGCCGATCTGCGGGATGGTCACCCCGTTGTTAAGAATGATGTCCGGAATGGTCTGGGTAGTCATGACACTCCTTCGTGGTCCTCTGGCAGCTCTTCGACGGGCTGCGGTGGACTCGGCGGAGCCGCGCGCATCACCGCAGACACCCCTGCTGCTTTCTCACGCTGTCGAAGCGCCTGCACGTGACGCCTCACCGCATTGCCATGGTAATGGCGCCGCGAGAACGCGGCGCACAGCCCAGCCCAGACTGCGCCAGCCGCGTATCTCCCGGCGCGCTGCCTTGCGCAACAGGCCTGGCTATGTGCAAATTAGGTCACACCGATCGGCGAGCCACAACGATCGGGCTTCCCCTCCGTGTCCCCACGCCTGATCCGCAAGGTCCTACACGCTACGCAAGACACACTCGGCCGGAGGACGCGTCGACGATGTGCAGCATCCCTGCCGTCCTGTGGCATCCCCTTCAGCGTCCCCCGCAGCATCCTCGCGGGGACGCCTACCAGGCCAGACGCAGGCAGGGACCGTACCCTGGTCCCATGCGCCTGCTCGTTGCCGACCACCCGCTCATCAACCACAAGCTCTCCGTCCTGCGTGACGCCAGGACACCCTCGGCGGTCTTCCGCCTGCTGGTAGACGAGCTCGTGACCCTCCTGGCCTACGAGGCCACACGGGAGGTGCGTACCGAGCAGGTGGACATCACCACTCCCGTGGCCGTGGCCCACTGCCGCCGTCTGGCCGACCCTCGCCCTATCGTGGTGCCGATCCTGCGGGCCGGGCTGGGCATGCTGGAGGGCATGACCCGGCTGCTACCCACGGCTGAGGTCGGGTTCCTCGGCATGAAGCGCGACGACGACACCCTTGAGGTAGAGACCTACGCCAACCGCCTCCCCGAGGACCTATCGGGGCGCCAGTGCTTCGTCATCGACCCGATGCTGGCCACCGGGCACACCCTGGTCGCAGCCATCGACTACCTGCTGGAACGCGGCGCCCGCGACGTCACCGCCATCTGCCTCATCGCTGCCCCCGAGGGCGTAGCCGCCCTGGAGGCGGCGGTCGGCCAGCGCGCCAACGTCACTGTGGTGACCGCTGCAGTAGATGACAGCCTCAACGAGCACGCCTACATCGTGCCGGGCCTGGGCGACGCCGGGGACCGGCTCTACGGGATCGTGGACTAGCCCGGGCCCAAGGCAGCCCGAGTGCTGGTCGCGCGCCGTCTGCAGGGCGCAGCACTCACTATGCTTCCCTCGTGAGTGAGTCGCAGAGCGCAGCAGGCGGGTGGGCATCGGCAACGGACCACACCACCGTGGACCGTGACGCCGTCGACCGTGACGCCGTGGACCGTGACGCCGCGACAGCAGCCAGCCGGTTCGCCCCACCCGGCGACCTGGAGCGGATCGCGGCTGCACGCCCTGACCTGCACCCCGTCCTGGCAGCGAACCCTGCCACGCCGTCGCCGCTGCTGAAGCACGTAGCCCAGTCCGCTGACCCGAGGGTTCAGGAGGCCCTCAGGAGACAGTCGCAGAAGGCAGAGGCAGCGCCGCACCCCTGGGCTGCCGCGTCTCGCACAGACGCACCGCTCACACCCGGACCATCCGCCGCCCCGTCTGCTGCTCCACCCTCGCCTCCCCTCACCACCCTGACGCCCAGACCGCCCCGCAGGCGGAGGCTGGCCCGGTCACTCGCCGTCGTCCTGGCGGTCCTCCTGGCACTGGGCGGTGTCGGCGGGGCTGGCTGGTACTGGTGGCAACGGGACTGGTCCAGTACCACCGTCAGCACGACAGGCGTGGTGATGCTGTCCGACTCCTGGGTCGCCGGCGCCCACACACTGTGGCGGGAGGCGGTCGATCGTGACGCCGAGGTCGTCGTCCTCGGGAACTACCTCCTGGCACTGTCCGGGCAGGACAGCACCAGTGACACGGTCACCGCTCACGGGTACAGGGTGACGCCCACAGCACTGGAGGACATCTGGACCTCCGAACTTCCCAGGCCCGGTGAGGACAGCCCTGTCGATCCCCTGGACACCCCGACACCACTGACCCTGTGGGGACAGAGCACCGCCGTCTACGGCTCGGTCCTCATCGACCTGGAGACCGGGTCCACGAGCAGCGCCCCGTGGAACGACGACCAGGCGGCCGGTATCGCAGGCACGACCGCCATCACCTGTACCGAGAGCGACAGGTGTACAGCCTGGGGTGAGGACCGCGAGCGGCTGTGGTCCCTCTCCCTGCCGGACATGGGCACGGACGCCTACAGCGACGGAGCCTCAGCCGACTACACCAGCAGCGTCTACCTCCCGGTCTTCCGGCACGGCGACGACGAGTTCGTCATCATCGCGGGGGCCGTCATCAACATGGCGACCGGGGATCCGCTCCCGCTGACGGGCCCGCGCAGCGACTATGCCTACACCCTCGCGGCCCAGGACGGGTGGGCACTCGTCTCCAGCCGGGCCGGCAGGAGCGCTCAGACTGTCACCACCTACACAGTCGAGGGGTCGAAGCTCGATGAGATCACGGTGCCGCGGGAGAAGTCCCTGCACACCGTCGGCTCCTGGACCGCTCTGAGGACTTTGGACCAGATCACCTCAGACCTGCGCGACCCTGGTCCCTCCGCCAGCGGCGTGCTGGTACGCACCGACAGCAGCTACTGCGTCTATGAGGTCGTCGTGGAGGGTGAGAACTCGTTCCCGGTACCGCACCGCTCCACGGACACCACCTCCTGCCCCGCTACGGGGATACTGCTCAGCCAGCGCACCGCCATCGCCCTGGTCCCGAACTCCTACAACCCAACGAACGCCTTCACCTCCATCATGGACCTGCGCACTGGCGCGGAGGTCGAGTTCCCAGGAACAGACCCGCAGGACGGCACCACCTACACGGCTTCCTCCCCCGAGCTTGTCATCGCCGCCTCGCCTGGGGACGGCACGCTGACCGCCTACGCCCCCGGCACCTAGGCTGACCAACCGTGATTGGCGCCCAGGTGCCGGGCAGGAGACCACGGCAGCCCCGGCTCGCACGCAGCACAGGGCACCCCGGGGCTCCTCAGCACCCCGAAGCTCCTCAGAAGGCAGGCAGCACCGAGCCGTCGCTCCAGTTCTCCTCAATAAAGGCGCGCACGTCGTCGTGGTTGAGGAGCTCAGCGAGCTTCTGGAGGCTCGCCTCCTCCCGGTCCCCGGCGCGCACGACGAGCTGGTTGACGTGGGGGCTACCCTCAGCCGTCTCCAGGAGCAGCGAGTCCTCGTTGGGGGCCAGGCCCGCGTCGATGGCGTAGTTGCCGTTGATCACCGCGGCGGCGGCGTCAGGCATGGAGGCGGCCGTCTGCGCCCCGTCGACGGTCTCGAACTCGAAGCCGCTCGGGTTAGAGGTGACGTCGTTGGCGCTGGGCATCTCGACGGACTCGTCCAGCTCGATGAGACCGTTGTCAGCCAGCAGCTGCAGCCCGCGGGCCGCGTTGGCAGGGTCACTGTTGATCAGGATAAGACCCCCCTCAGGCAGGTCGTCCACCGAGGTGTACTTGGAGGAGTACAGGCCCAGGGGCTCGATGTGGACGTCGGCAATACTGACGAAGTCGTAGCCCTTCTCGTCGATCTGCTGCTCCAAGAAGTTGGGGGTCTGGTAGAAGTTGGCAGCCAGGTCACCATCGTTCAGGGAGGTGTTCGGCGTCTGGTAGTCGTTGATCTCCACGATGTCCAGGCTGATACCGCTGCCCTCGACCAGGTTGTCCTGGACGTACTGCAGGATCTGCACGTGGGGGACGGGCGTGGCACCGATCGAGATGACGACGTCGTCGCCCTGCTGCTCAGTACCGGGGATCGGCCCCGAGCTGCTGCTGCAAGCGGCCAGGGTCGCCCCGACAGCCACGACGAGGCCGGTGGAGAAGGCGCGACGGGTCAGGCCGACCGACCTGCCCGGTGCCGTCGCCACGCGACGCCGGGCAGAGACAGGAGAAACGGAAGACATGTGAGAGGTCCTTTCAGATACGAGCCGTGGGTCCCAGGCCAGCAGGGCGCTGGCCACGGCAGCTGCAGGGGGTCAGGTAGGCAGTCGCCAGCACAGGCCGACTGCCGCCGAGGCCAGGCGTCGTACCGGGGGTGCCGGGCAGCCGCTGCCGTGGATAAGACCAGTCATCCCCCAGCAGCTGCCAGGACCGAGGCGGCTCGCCGTTCCTCCGGCTGGTGGTTGCCTCAGCGGTGGTCCACCAGCCGGCTGAGCATGTCGCCAGCCAGCTGGATGACAGCGACGATCAGCAGGATCAGGACGACGGAGACGACCATGACATCAGACATGCTGCGGTTGTAGCCGTACTGGATGGCGAGGTCCCCCAGGCCCCCGCCCCCGATGGTGCCCGCCATGGCGGTGTAGCCCAGGAGGGCGATCAGGGTCACCGTGGCCGACTGGATGAGAGTGGGCAGCGCCTCCCGGACTAGCACCCCCCAGGTGATCTGGGTCCCGGAGGCCCCCATCATAAGAGCCGCCTCGACCTTGCCGTGGTCCACGTTGTTGACCGCCGTCTCCACTAGTCGCGCGTAGAAGGGAATCGCCCCGATGGTCAGCGGGACGCAGACGGCCTGCCAGCCCAGGGAGGTGCCCACAATCAGCCGCGTCAAGGAGGCGATCGCGACCATGAGGATGATGAAGGGCATGGAGCGCCCGACGTTGACCACGAAGGAGAGGACCTCGTAGAGAGGACGATTGCGGTGCTGGCCACGCGTGCCCGTGGTCACCAGCGCCAGTCCCAGGAGCAGCCCCAGGACGACTGTCAGGAAGCCCGAGACAAAGGTCATCTGCATCGTCTCGGTGACGGCGCTCAGGAGCCTGCGCTCGAACACCGGGTTGTTCTGCCACGTCTGGTCCTCACTGCTGGCTGCCAGAAGCACAGGGGCCGCACCCAGAGCCGCCTGCGTGGAGCCGTGCGCGGCAGCAGAGACACTCATAAGAAGACTCACGCTCGTACCTCCGCAGTGATACCGGCCTGGCGCAGCGCGGTGACGCAGCGCGATGCCTGGGTAGCAGGAACAGTCACGGCTAGACGGCCGATCTGGGCTGCCCCGACCGTCTCGAAGACCCCGGAGGCGATGTCCCCGCCCAGCTCGGCCACCATCGACATCAGGGCAACAGCGGCCGGCTCACCAGGGTGTGCCGTGACACAGACGTCAAGGACGGCATCCCCCTGGGACCGAGCAGCCTCAGGGACCGCCGGGAGGGGGACCACCTCACGGGAGAGCCGGGAGGAGGTGTCGAGCACGACGTCCTCCAGGCGGCCGCCCTCCACGACCCGGCCTGCCTCCAGCAGGCTCACCGCGTCACAGACCTGGCGGACCACGCTCATCTCGTGGGTGATGATAATGACGGTCAGCCCCAGGGCGTCACGCACGTCCCTGATAAGGTCCAGGATGGAGCGCGTGGTCTCCGGGTCCAGGGCAGAGGTGGGCTCATCGCACAGGAGGACGGAGGGGTCGTCGGCCAGCGCCCGGGCGATACCGACACGCTGCTTCTGACCGCCGGAGAGCTGTGCCGGGTAGGAGGCACCCCGGTCAGCCAGTCCCACGAGCTCAAGCATGCGCTCGACGGTCTGGCGGCGCTGGCCCCTGGGCACGCCCGCCAGGGCCAGGGGGTAGGCAATGTTCTGCGCCGTGGTGCGCTGGTCCAGGAGGTTGGCGTGCTGGAAGACCATCCCGATACGACGGCGGGCCTCACGCAGCTGACGCGCGGACAGGGATGTCATGTCCTGCCCGGCCACACGGATGCGCCCCTGGGTGGGACGCTCCAGGGAGGTCAGGCAGCGCACCAGCGTGGACTTGCCCGCCCCGGAGGTCCCGACGATGCCGTGGATGGTCCCGGGGGCGACGTCAAGGCTCAGCCCGTCCAGGGCACGCACCTGCGCCCCTCCACGTAGTCGGTAGACCTTGCGGACGTCCTTCAGCGAGATCATGGGGTCGGGCGACGCCGGGGCGTCCTCCTCGGGAGCCGGTGTGCTCACCGCTGGTCCGCTCACTGCTACCTCCATCGGTCCTGGCGGAAGCACCCGCACCGCGACGGGGGTTGCTGCAACGTCAACGAGCCAGGTCTCTCGGCTGCTCTGGATGGTCGGCTACACGTTACGCATCCGGGACCCCGCAAGCAAGCTGACACCCTCACGCCGTGGCCGAGCCACGGGGCACAAGCTCGCCCACAACTATGCTGACACCCGCCCCAGGAGGCCTCCGCGCGTCGAGGACTGTGCTTGGATCACACTATGAGTCCCGCACCGTCCTCACCCTCGTCTGCCTCCGGCCCCCTCGCCGAGAGCCTCACACCTGACATCCTGGGAGACCCGTGGGTGGCCCGGCACCTCCCCGTGCGGGAGTCACCCCGGAAGGCGCCCGGCGCCCACCACGCCGTCCTGGTCCATCAGCACCAGGCCGGGCGGGCAGGCGTGCCACGACACGCCAAGGCCGTGCTCTACATCCACGGCCACAGCGACTACTTCTTCCAGACCCACCTAGCCCAGGCCTACCTGGAGACGGGCTACGAGTTCTACGCCCTCGAGCTGCGCTCCTGCGCCCGGGCCGGGATCGGGCACCCACGCCCCCACAGCGTGCGCGACCTCCGCGTCCACGACGAGGAGATCGCCAAGGCGCTGCACGTCATCCGCACCGAGCACGGGCACGCAACCGTGGTCCTCAACGGGCACTCCACCGGTGGCCTGCAGGCAGTCATCTGGGCGGCCGACCACCCGGCCACGGTGCAGGCAGTAGTCCTCAACTCACCCTGGCTGGACCTACAGGCCTCCGCGTTCATGCGCTCCTACGGAACCGCCTTCGTGGATCTCCTGTCCCGTCACGACCCCGACCGAGTCATCCCCGACCCCCGCAACCCGAGGCGGGGAGCCGGCGTCCCCGACGTCTACGTACGCTCCCTGCACCAGCACTGGGAGGGTGAGTGGGACTGGGACCTGGCCCTCAAGCCGGCGGTGTCCCTCCCGGCGCGCGCCGGCTTCCTGACAGCGGTCCGCCGCCTGCACCGCGAGGTGCACCACGGCCTGGGCATCCAGGAGCCTGTCCTGCTGTGCTGCTCGACGACCACGGGGCCGGTATCACCGACGGTCCAGGAGGCCCAGCGCAGCGACGTGGTGCTGTCAGTGGAGCAGATGCTGGCACGCGCACCCCTCCTGGGACCGGACGTGACGGTCTGTCAGGTCCCCGAGGGGGTCCACGACCTGTCGCTGTCCCGGCCCGCCGCCCGAGCCCAGTACCTGGCCTCGGTCACCCAGTGGCTGCGGGCCCGGCTGGGCTGAGCGCCCGGCAGCCTCACATCCAGGGCCGCAGCCGCACGGCCAGCTCGTCACTGACACGCTCGACCACCTGGAGCGTGTCAGTAAAGTCCTCCACGGACCCGTACCAGGGATCGGGCAGGTCTGGCACCGCCCCCGGAGCCGCCGCAGTGCCGGATACCGGCGACGCACCCGGCTGAGGCGACACCTCAGGATCCAGCGCCCGGTACATCACTACACGGGAGGGGTCAGCGCCCAGGCGCTCACCCCGGCGCCGCAGCTCACGCCAGTGGTGGGCGGTCATGGCCAGGAGAAGGTCGTTACCCAGGATCTCAGCGTCGCTGATGCGGTGGGCACGGTGGCCCGCAATGGCCTCAGAGGCCGTCGGGCTGGTGTAGCCCGCCTCAGCCAGCACGCGCCGCGCCCGGGGGTCAATGGGACTGCCCTCCTCCTCGTCAGAGGTGCCTGCCGACCAGACCACGACGCTGGTCCCGGCCACGGGCACCCGCCGCGAGACAGCGTGCTGAGCGCGCCTGGCTGCGCCACCTGGCCCCCTGTCCACCCCTACGGCAGCAAGGCGGTCGCACAGCACCACCCTCGCCATGGCGGAGCGGCAGATGTTGCCGGTGCAGACCAGCATGACCTGGTACAGGCCGTCAGTCTGGGGCGGCGGCAGGGCGACAGGGGCGCTCGAGACAGTCATGGCTCCATTGTCTCCCGGGGCTGTCTCCCGGGCCTTGTCGGCCTTGTCCTGTACCCGCCGTCCGCCTGGGCGTAGGTGAACCAGCATGGCGATGCACAGCGTGTCTGACCCTGCACGTCCTCACTGCGCCCAGAACCCCTCCACGTCTACGACCCCGCCGCTGGCCTCGAAGTCCGCCTGGACCGCCTCACGCAGGCCGGCGTCGCACAGCCAGTCCAGGGACACCGCAGCCAGCCCGTAGGCTCCGTCCACCACGGCCGTGTCTGCCGCGGGAGAAGCAGCGGCCTGCGCCATCTCGCGGGTGTGAAGCGCGACGTCAGGACCCTCGGTCACCTTGACAAGCGGGTGGATCCCCGGCACGCGCTGGGAGACGTTGCCAAAGTCCGTCCCGGCGGCGATCGTCTCGCTGAGCACGCCAGCAGGCAGAGGGTCGCGGCCCCGCTCCCGCTGGGAGCGCACCCACGACTCCAGGAGCGGGGCGTTATCGCGCACCGGCATCTCGTTGGTGAACGAGTCTGTACGGATCTCCACACCCGTACCGGTCATGAGCGCCGCCCCGTACAGCACCTCCTCCACCCGGGCAACGACCTCCTTGAGGGTCTCGGGATACTTCGAGCGCACCATGACAGCCAGCTCAGCGCGCTCCGGGATGACGTTGGCGACCTCTCCGCCGTCCACTACCACGGCGTGGAGGCGGTCCATGGGCAGCAGGTGCTGGCGCAGCAGGCCGAACCCGGTGAGGGCCAGGGTGGCAGCGTCCAGCGCGTTACGCCCCATGAACGGCTGGGAGGAGGCGTGGGCGGGTACGCCGCGGAACACCACGCTCAGGCGCCGCACCCCCAGCCAGGTCTGGTGCGTGACGTCAGCGGCGTAGGAGTGGGTCTGGACAGCCGCATCGACGCCGTCCAGCATGCCCCGGGTAGCCAGGATCTCCTTGGCTGTCGAGTTCTCCTCAGCCGGGGTGGTCTGCAGCACGACGCGTCCAGGCAGCGGAGCCGCCTCCCCACCGCCCTCCTGGGCTATCCGGTCTACGGCCGCCAGCGCCAGGAAGGCACCCACCGAGCTGGCGCACATGACGTTGTGACCGCAGCCGTGGCCGATACCGGGAAGGGCGTCGTACTCGCACAGGATCGCGATGGTCGGGGCAGACTCACCCGTCCGCCCCACCTGCGCCCTCAGGGCTGTGTCCATGCCGTAGACGCCGACCTGGGGCTCCAGGTCGTGGCGACGCAGGAGGTCGGCCACAGCAGCAACAGCGTGGTACTCCTGGTAGCCGGTCTCAGGATGTTCGTGGATGTCGTGGGACAGCGCAACCAGCTCCGGGCCGAGCACCTCCACGGTCTGCCTCAGCCGCCGCCTCAGGGCCGACGGGGCACCGACGCCCTCCGCGAGGCAGGCGGCAGACCCCGCTGCGGCCTGGCGCTCGGCTGCCTCCTGGGCCATACGCGTCTGAACAGATCGTGAGGGAACGGTGGGGACAGAGAGGTCACGCATACCCCTATGATGCCGGATACGGAGGTTTTGCGGGGGGCGTAACGGCAACCCTCTCCCGCACGGCGCCTCGTCCCGTAAGGCGCTGCCGGCGGACGCGACGGACGCACGGTCCCACCCGCACAGGGGTCGTCACTCCTCAGGCAGAAGGATGGAGGCGCCCAGGGCGAAGGGGAATCCGGGCTTGAGCAGGCACTGCACAGCGGGCTGGGCCATCTCCAGCACCTTGTCCGCGTCAAGCCCCTCCTCCCCTCCGCCACCTCCCCGGCCTGCCTGCCCAAGGTCGGCCACAAGGTCGGCGTAGGGGACGGTCAAGTCCAGCAGCGTCATCTCCCCCGAGCGAGTCGCCTTCTCCCACGCCCCTCCCTCCATGTCCAGCAAGGTGCCCAGGTGGAAGGTCATCACCGCGTGGTCGTCAGCCTCAGCGGGAACGGACAGCAGGTGGTGCGGCTCGGGGTCCCGGGGAGCACGCAGGGCGAAGACCAGGATCCCGCCGTCACGGGCGGCCCGCAGCATGCAGCGACCAACATGGATGCCAAAGCCCACCAGGTCAAAGTCACCCTCCATGGCCTGCTCGACGCTCAGCGGCTCCCCGAGGGCCACCGGCATGCCCGAGCCAGGGTTGTTGACGGCACGGCGGCCCGAGGGAGAGGCCGCCCTGAGGTGCAGGAGCCGCCCGCCGTGTGTCAGGGTACCGGTCTCCACATGCTCGACCCAGCCCGGCGGGGTCGAGGCCGGGCCGGGCTCCGTCTCCACCAGCCCCAGACCCAGGACACCAGCCAGGTCGGTACCGTCCACGGGGCGGTGCCAGCTGATGGTGGCGTCGTCGTGCCAGACAGGGAGGACCCCGTTAAAGGGAACACCAAAACGAACATGCTCGGCGGACGGGTCCTGCGGGCGGGGCGCAGGGTCGGCACCCGGCCTGGACGCGTCGGCGGGCCGGGCGGGACCGTCGACGGCGCGGGAGGCGTCGACGTGCCTTCCTCGGGAACCCGCTGGGAACTCACTCATGCCCCCAGGCTAGTGCCCCCCGACAGGTTTCTCAGGCCCTACCTTCCTTCCCGCACCGGTTCCCCCTCACGCACACGCAGCCGCTCCGTCTTGCGCGCCCGCTCCCACTCGTGGCAGGGCCGCGCGGACATGGCCAGCAGCGCCAGGACGCTCAAGGACGCCGACACCACCACTCCCCACCCGGCCTGGCGCTCACCCACGGCCGATACCTGAGTCATGGTGTTGATGATGTGGAGGGTCAAGAACACCATGAGTGCGATCCGCCCACGCGGGTGTCCGAACCAGGCCGCCACCCCCAGGCCTGCGATAGCTGCCATAAGAATAACCGTGACCGTGACGGCGACCGTCAGCACGGCCCCTCGTTCGTCGGCCACACCTGCCCCTTCCAGGCCGTCAGCCAGCGTCCCCACGACACCTGAGGTGACCAGCCTGAGCACGTTGACCACTGTCACCAGGACCAGCAGGACCACGGCGACCACCAGCTCAGGGGGTCTTCTCCTGCGCACCTGGGCCTCGGCCTGCCGGGCCTCAGCCAGCTCGCTGCTGCCACGCAGCCCCGGTACCACCTCGTTGAGGTCGAGGACGTAGAGGTCACCGTCGGTGACGACCCGGTCCCCACCACCGTTCTTGTCGTGGTAGGCGGTGAAGAAGTCCGGCCACACCGACAGCTCAGCCGCCTGGTTGGCCCACAGCACGTCGTCGACGACGTAGTTGCGCTCGACGTCGATATTGGCGTCGATCTTGTGGGTCACCTGGAGGGTGAGGGTGGACAGCCCCACGGAGCGGTCGTAGGTGGCCGCCGCCAGCCACTCCACGCGGCGCCCACCGGGCATGACCCATCCGCTGGGGGCGTGCCAGAAGCGGATGTGGTGGCGCTGGGCAGGGTTGCCCTCGACCTCCTTCTGGTAGGCAAAGTCCTGCTTGCGTCCGAAGAGCAGCAGGTCGGATACCGGGGCGGCAGGGTAGGAGCGGCGCAGCAGGGAGGAGACGACAATGTTCCACGAGGTGCGCAGGGATATGGGGTCGGCTCGTACCCACCCAGCCGTTGTCATGGCCTCGTGGATGTCCTCCTCGTGGCCCTGGACGGCAAGGTTGACCGGGTCGCCCAGCAGGCCGTCGGCGGTGCGGGTCCGCCCGATGAAGTACTCGGGGACGTAGAGCCAGGTGAGCACCTGGTGCAGGCGCGGCAGGGCGAGGTAGGCCAGCACCACCCAGAAGAGGACGACGTTGAGGGCCGCCCATGGCTCCAAGTGCCAGCCAGAGCCGAGCAGGAGCCAGGCAAGCCACAGGGCAGCCAAGGCAGCGGCAGCGAAGAAGAGCGCGTCCAGGACGTCATCAAGTCCCCACCTTCGGGCCTCCGTGGCTGAGAGCTTGGCCGAGCCTGCCGGGTAGACCGGTGCCGAGGCGGGACGGGGACGCACGGCAACCGCTGGCGTCGAGTCAGCTGGCACGACAGTCGCCGAGGCGGCCGACCCTACCGGTGCTGGCGCCTCTGCCGCTGCCTGCGCTCCCGCACACGCGGCGGTAGTCGCCGCTGACTCGGCACCATCACCGTGGCGGCCGAGGGGCGAGGGAGTTTCTGTCACACCTGCACGATAGTGGGCGACCTGCCTGGCTGGCACGTGTCACCCGGTCTCTTTCCAGTCCCCGACCTGAAGGGCGGCCGACGGTCACGCAGTGCAGCCCGGTACAGGCCTGGCAGCAGGCCCCGACGGAGGAGTCTCCACCACAGGCCTGCGGCCAGGAGCTGCTACACGGAGCGCTGCGTCGGACTGCCAGCAAGGAGGACCTGCAGGACCCGCGGCGCGGTGAAGCGGCGCGGGTGTGTCCCGGGACTGACAAGCTGGAGGAGCCCGAGGTCAACCAGCTGTCCCACCAGGGTGTTGGCCCGTCCATAGGACAGCCCAAACTCGGCCTGCACCGTGCGGACAGTGAAGGAGGGGTTGGCCACTGCCAGTCCCACCAGGTCGACAGCATGAGCCGAGCTCAGGGAGGAGGCCCGGACCTCCTCCACCAGGTCCTCCTGGACCCTGGCCAGCGCCAGCATCTGCTCACGGGTGGCAGTAGCCGCCGCAGCCAGGCCCTGCGCGAAGAAGGTGAGAAAGGCGTCCCGGTCGCCGCGTGCGCTCACCCCCAGCAGGGCGTCGTAGTACTGGGCACGACGGGCCTCGAACCACGGCGAGACAGTGAGCGTGGGCTCACTGAGGACCCCGACAGACAGCAGGGACGCGACGATGAGGCAGCATCCAAGGCTGCCAGCGCGGCCCTCGCCTGGGCGACAGCCCGGTGGGTGGCGCCTGCCAGGACCGGCTCCGCAGGGCCAAGGGGGGTCGGGACAAAGGCCTTGTGAGCCCAGGCCCCAGGACCGGGTCCGAGCCGGAGATGTCCACCAGCTCCCCCATCAGCTCGTTCTGGAACATCAGTAGGTCCACGATGTCAGTCCAGGGCTACTTGTGTGACATCCGGGCCGACGGCTTTGCACACAACAGCCGCACGTCGTCCGCACGACCGGTCCCGGAGGATACCGCTCCGACGAAAACGGGCACGGCGACGGGCACGGCGACGGGCACGGAAAAGGGGCCAGAGGTGGTCGAGCCACCCAGGCCCCTCGCGCCCAGCCCCCTGTTTGATGACACTCTGTGTTATCCTACATGTGACATAGCATGCTCGGACCTGACCGCCACAACGGCAGCATCAGGAGCCGGAGATCGGGGGCCGGAGTAGGTGTCACAGAGCGCAAGGGGGTGCCACATGATGCGTCGCATCAGGTCAGTGTGGCGCACCCTCACCGGCGCCTTCACCGGCTGGACCAGGATCGCCCTGGCGGCGATGCTGGGGGTTTTCCTGGGCCTGGCCGGCTTCACGGTCCAGTACTCCGGGGTGACAGGCTACCTGGGCGACAACCCGGAGAACTGCGCCAACTGCCACGCCATGGACGAGCAGTACGAGGCGTGGCAGAGGGGCAGCCACCACGACGTGGCCACCTGCCACTCATGCCACACCCCGCACGACAACCTGGCCTACACCTACATCAACGAGGCCGACAACGGTCTCTGGCACTCGCTGCGGTTCACGCTGGACAACTACCCGCAGAACATCCAGATCCGTGAGCACAACCGTAATATTACCGAGGCTGCCTGCCTCCACTGCCATGGCGACTTCGTCGACCAGGCCACCAACAGTTCGGCCCACAAGGGTGAGACGGTGTCGTGCATCCGCTGCCACGACGGCGTCGGGCATGAGAGGTAACGCGAGATGAGCACCGAGAAGGACGACACCACGGGCGCCGGGCATGACACCGGCAGGGACGACAGCGGCAGGGACGACGCCGCGACGAGCGGGGACGAGAACGACACCACGTCCGCCACAGAGTCGACTGCGCAGGCCGCCGCGCAGACCGCTGCCGAGGACTCCGGAAAAGGCACCGGGAAGACCGGGAAGAAGAGCACCCGCCGCTCGCGGTCACGGTGGATACCGGTCGTGGTCCTCGTCAGCGTCGCCGTGTCCACGGCGGCCCTGACCTGGCTGCTGACGACGATCTTCTCCCACAGGCAGGAGTCGGCGGCCTCCTTCACCGAGGTGGTCGAGCTGACCGACACCTCCTACGACCCGGCGGTGTGGGGGGAGAACTTCCCCATCCAGTACGAGCAGTACCGCCAGACCGTCGAGGACACCGACGGTGACTTCATTGAGGTCACCCCCACCGCTGAGGACCCCCGCGAGTACCACACGATCTCCCGGATCGAGTCCGAGCCCCGCGCCCAGAGGATGTGGCGCGGCTACGCCTTTGCCGTGGACTACACCGAGCCCCGCGGGCACGAGTGGGCTCTGCTGGACCAGATGTACACCGAGCGCACCGACGAGCGCTTCAACCAGCCTGGGGCCTGCCTGAACTGCCACGCCTCCACGCCCGAGATCTACGACGAGCTGGGCGACGGCGACCGTGAGGCCGGCTTCGAGGCCATGAACGCGATGGACTACGAGGACGCGGTCGAGCACGCCTCCTCCTCCATCGCCTGCATCGACTGCCACGACCCGCAGACCATGGAGCTGACGATCACCCGTCCCGCCTTTGCCGAGGGGATCCGCGAGGCGAAGGCGGCCGAGGGCATTGAGGACTTTGACGTCAACCGTGACGCCACCAATCAGGAGATGCGCACCTACGTGTGTGCGCAGTGCCACGTCGAGTACTACTTTGCCGGGGACGGCAAGACCCTGACCTTCCCGTGGGACAACGGCCTGACCGTCTACGACGCGATGGACTACTACGACGACATCGGCTGGACCGACTTCACCCACGAGGAGAGCGGCGCCGAGGTGCTCAAGGCCCAGCACCCCGACTTCGAGACCTGGTCGCAGGGCATCCACGCGGCCAACGGCGTCACCTGCGCCGACTGCCACATGGCCTACGGCCGGGAGGGAGCGGCAAAGGTCTCCAACCACCAGATCATGAGCCCGATGGCCAGCGAGGAGACTATCAACGCCTCCTGCCTGACCTGCCACCACTCCAGCGCCGAGGAGATGCGCCAGCGCGTGGACACCATCCAGACCACGTGGCAGAGCTCGCTCAACGTCAGCTTCACCGCCCTGGACGCGCTGATCACTGACATCACCACCGCGGTCGACAACGGCAGCGCCGACGAGGCCGACCTGGAGAAGGCCCGTGACTACCAGCGCAAGGCCCAGTTCGTCGTCGACTACTCGTTCTCCGAGAACGGTCGGGGCTTCCACGCCCCCGCCTACTCAGTCTCCATCCTCAACCAGGCGACCGACTGGGCCCGTTCCGGACAGCTGGTACTGCGCGGCATCGAGGTCGACAACGGGGTCGGGCCGGCGATCCCGGAGCAGCACATGCCCAGTGACGACGACTGACGGAGGGCGCAGGCAGGCATGGTAGACGACGCACAGTCGGGGACCGACGGCGACGGCCCGGGCCAGGGGCCGCAGCCGGACTCAGTCGGCCGCCCGGGCCGCGACGAGCTGCGCTCCTTCCTCTCATCTGCTCCTGAGGGGCTCAGGGGCTGGGCCAGTGAGCAGCTGGCGCGCCTCGACGCCGAGGGGGCCGACGGTGAGCCCGACCCACCTGCCGGCTCCGGGCCTGGCGGTGCAGACGGTGCGCACGGTGCTACCGGGGACGACCTGGACGACGAGCCCGCTGCCGACGTCGAGGACCTGCTGCCCGACGACCCTACCGACGACCTGCTCCCTGAGGACCGAGAAGCCGACCTGGCCGACACTGCCGGAACCCGGCCCCGGAAGGCCGCCTCGGCCCGGCAGTCCTCCCAGGTCGGCTCCTCCCCGGCACGGCCGCGCGCCCGGCCGTCCTCGACACCGCGCCGCCGGGGCGGGGTCTCACGCACCACCCTGGTGCTGGTGGTGCTGTTGTCGGCCGCTCTGGTGGTTCTCATCCAGCAGACCGGGCGCGGCGACACCTCAGCCGAGGCGACGATGACGATGCCGGCTGACCACCCCTCAGTGGCTGGTGCGGATGCCACGGAGATCGCCCAGATGGACGAGGCAGAACCGGTTGACGCCGAGCAGGAGGCCACCCTGCAGGCTGAGGCCGAGGCCGACCCCAGCAACATCACGGCCCGCCAGGAGCTGGGAGTCATGTACCTGCGGGCCGCCCTGTACCAGGACGCGATCACCTGGCTCCAGCAGATCCTTGACACCGACCCTGACAACGTGGACGCGCTGCTGACCATCGGTGTCGCGGAGTACCAGTCGAACCAGTACGAGGAGGCGGAGACCCACTGGCGCCACGCCTCCCAGGTCAGCCCGGACACCGCTGAGCCCTGGTACAACCTCGGTTTCCTCTACATGGCCCAGTCCCCGCCTGACACCGAGCAGGCAGCACAGTGCTGGGACAAGGTCCTGGAGGTCGCCCCCGACTCGGACATGGCGGAGACGGTCCGCAGCCACCAGGGGCACCTGGGCTCAGGCTCCTCCGGGTCCCCCGCCCCCTCCGCCTCGGCGTCAGCCACCAGAGGCTAGCGATGGAGGTCACCATCACACTGCCGCTCGCCCTGCTCGCGGGGCTGGTCTCCTTCGCCTCACCCTGTTTCCTGCCCATCGTCCCCGCCTTCGTGAGCCAGCTCGTGGGGGGCGGTCACCAGGAGGTGAGCAGGCGAGGCGCCCTGGCCAGCGCCGTGTGCTTCGTCGTGGGCTTCTCCGCGGTGTTCATCGCGCTGTGGGCGTCGGTGGGACTGATCGGCCGCTCGCTGGGCCCCTACGCGGTGTACGCGCGGGTGACTGGCGGGGCCGTCCTGGTGCTCATGGGGCTACACGTTGCCAGGCTGCTGACAATCCGACCCTTCGACACCCAGGTCCGTGCCTACGGCCCCTCGGGCGCAGGACCGGCCTCCCCGCTACGCGCCGGGGTCATAGGCGTCGTCTTTGCCGCAGGGTGGACCCCGTGCATCGGCCCAATCCTCAGCGGCATCCTGGCCCTGGCCACCGTGAGCGCGACAGCGTGGTCAGGGATCGGCCTTATGGTCGCCTACTGCCTGGGCCTGGGCGCGCCCGTTGTCGCCGTCGCCCTGGGATCGGCCCAGGTCACCCGCCGGTTCGACTGGTTCCGACGCCACCATGTCGCAGTCTCGCTGGCCAGCGGGGCAGTCCTGGTCGCTGTCGGGCTGCTCATGGTCACCGGCCTCCTGGGGAGGCTGTCCGCCCTGGCTCCCGGTCTCAGTCTGTAGGGAAGGACGGCGCGTAGACGTGAGTACAGTGAGCAACGGCCCCGCCTCCTCGACGGGCAGTAGCGGCGGCCCCGGCAGCCCGGACCCGGTAGACGGCCTGGATGACCAGGCCGCGCTCTCCCTGGGTCCGATCCTGCGACAGGCCTACTCCTTCTTCTACAAGAAGACTGTCGGGCTGGCCCTCATCCTGCTGACCGGGACGTTGTCACTCCTGGGCGTCGTCATCCCCCAGATACCTGCAGGTGCCAGGGTCAGTGAGGAGGCCACCGCCCAGTGGCTGGAGTCGGTCCGACCGACCTTCGGCGGCTGGACCGACGTGCTGCGAGCCCTCGGCTTCTTCACGATGTTCAGCTCGGTCCCGTTCCTCGTGGTCATGGGGCTTCTGGCGCTGTCTATCACCGCCTGCACGGTGCACCGGCTGCCGGTGCTGTGGAGAGCCGCCCGCCACCCACGCACCCGGGTCACCGCGAGGTTCTTCGACCGGGCCCGGCTACGTGCCCGCTTCACGGCACCGGTGAGCGCCGAGCAGGCCTTCGAGGTGATCTGTTCCGACGCCCGTAGGCACCGTCTGCGGGTGGTCGTTGACGAGCGCGGCCCCGGCTACAACGCCTACATGGACCGCAGCCCCTGGGCACCTTTCGGCACGGTGCTGGCCCACCTCGCCTTCCTCGTGATCATGGCTGGGTTCGTCATCTCCTCAGTAACCGGCTTCCGTGACGAGCAGTTCACCCTGACCCTCGGCTACCCCCAGGAGGTCGGCCACGGAACCTCGCTGGTAGCCGAGGCTCGAGGCTTCCAGGACACCTACTACGACGACGGCTCCCCCCAGGACTACGTCGCTGACCTCGTGGTGTCCAGGGACGGCCAGGAGGTGGCCGCCCAGGAGGTGCGGGTCAACCACCCGCTGACCTACGACGGCGTCATGTTCCACCAGTCCTACTTCGGGGTATCCGCCGTCATGGAGGTCACTAACGAGTCCGGGACCCAGGTCTTCCACGGCGGTGTCGCCCTGGACCGCACCACCAGCGACGAGACCCTCGTCTTCGGCAGCACGCCCCTGCCCGACGGGACCACGGCCTACGTCATCGGGTCGGCCTCGGGCCAGACCGGCACCGGTATCGAGCCGGGGCAGATGAGGGTGGAGGTCTACCAGGGCGAGGACAACACCCCGGTGGACGAGGCCGTGCTCGACACCGGGGTGCCCACGCAGGTGGGGGGCCACACCTTCACCTTTGAGCGCGAGCAGCAGTTCACCGGGATGATCGTGCGGCGGGACCCGGGGGCCGGGGTCGTGTGGGTCGGCTTCGCCCTCCTGGCTGTGGGCACCTGCACCACAATGTTCTTCCCGCACCGTCGGCTGTGGGTGCGGGTCACCGACACGGGCCGCTCCCCCAAGGAGGCGCTGGTCCAGATGGCCTCACCGGACCGGCGCGACTCTGGCTTCACCAGGCTGTTCACGGACATGACGCTGCGCGTCAGCCGCACCATGACACCTCACACCGAGACTCAGAGGAACTAAGAGAGGAACACTGAGAGGAGCGACGATGCTTGAGTACTCCCAAGCCCTCCTGCTGATCACGACGGCGCTGGTCGTCATGTCCACCATCGCCTACCTGGGAGCCTTTCTTGCCGCCCGCACGGCAGCAGTGACAGCCGCAGCCGCGACGGGGACCGGTGGCGCCACCGTGGTCATCAACACCGGTGACGGTGACAGGACCATTGAGGTGACCGGGGGCTCCCAGCGCACCCCAACTAGGCGGTTCACCGTGACCTGGTGGGCGGCCAGGTCCACCCAGCTAGGCCTGGTGCTGCTGACCGGCTCCCTGGTCGCCCGCACGATCGCCACCGGTCACGCCCCCTTCTCCAACCACTACGAGTTCGCCATCTCCTTCGCGTGGGGGATGATGCTGGCTCAGGTGTACTTCGAGCTGCGCTACCGGGTGCGGACCGTGTCGATCATTGTGCTACCGGTGATCCTGGCGATGCTCGTCTACGCCTCGACACTTTCCTACCAGCCCAGCCCGCTCATGCCGGCCCTGCAGAACTCCCCGCTGCTGACCCTGCACGTGTTCACCGCCTCCCTGGGCTACGGCGCCTCTGTCGTCTCCTTCGCGGCCGCGGTGATGTACCTGCTGGCACCGCACGTGCGCTGGCGGGGCTGGCCCCGGCGGGAGGTCCTTGACGACCTGGGCTACCGGGCCACGGTGGTGACCTTCCCGATGCTCACCCTCATGCTCATCCTGGGGGCGCTGTGGGGCAACGTGGCCTGGGGCCGCTACTGGGGCTGGGACCCCAAGGAGACCGCCGCCCTGGTCACCTGGCTGATCTACGGCGCCTACCTGCACGCCCGGGTCACTCGCAGCTGGCGGGGCACCCGGTCAGCGTGGCTGCTGGTCCTCGGCTTTGCCGCCGTCATTTTCACCTACATGGGCAACCTGTTCTTCGGAGGCCTGCACTCCTATGCCTAAGCGCAGTACCGCACCCGACCCAGACGAGCCGGGTGACCGGGAGGACATCAAGGACACCCAGGACACCAAGGACACCAAGGACACTGAGCCCGAGCAGCAGAAGGCGGGTCCCGACGCACCTGACCCCGAGCAGGACGGCCCCGACAGCGCTGGCTCCGGCCGCACTGACCCAGACGAGGAGCTGGACGAGGAGGAGCCGGACCCCGACCAGGAGGACGAGGAGGGCCTCGACGGGGACAGCAGGCACAGCGGCAGACGCAGCGGCACAGCAGGTGCGGCCGCTGGAGGGGAGCCTGCCTGGCGCGCCGCCCTGCGTGGCTCCAGGTTCGGGCAGGTCGCTGTCCTCGCGGTGGCGGCCTTTGCCATCGCCATCGCCGCCTGGTGGGCTGTCGGCCCCCAGGATGCCGGACAGGCGGCGCAGGCTGAGGGGGCCGCCGTCACCCAGGTGGACGTCGACGGCGTCCAGCAGGCGCCCATGGTCGGGGACACGGCTCCCGCCTTTAGCGGCACCGACACAAGCTCCCAGGAGGTGGTGCTGGACCCGGAAGCCATGGACGGGCGCCCGGTGTGGCTCATGTTCGTTGCCACGTGGTGCACCGGCTGCCGCACCGAGATGCCCGACGTCCAGGAAGCTGCCGCCGCCCACGGGGAGGAGGTACGGGTCATCGTGGTCTACGTCGGGGAGGACGCCTCCACCGTGAGCGCCTACTCCCAGCGTGTGGGCAACGACCTCACCGAGGTCCCCGACCGGTCCCAGGCGGTCTCCGCCGCCTACGGGGTCATGGGCGTGCCCTCGCACTTCTTCATCGACTCCGAGGGCACCGTCCGCCAGACGAGCGTCGGCCTGCTCACCCCCGACCAGATGGCCCAGGCGCTGGACGGGATCACACGGGCCTGACCTAGGGGTGAGCCAAGGGACCCGGGTGTGCCCGCCCCTAGTCGAGCCTCAGCACCTCCCAAGGCTAGACCGGCAGTTCCGAACCCACATGGGAACACAAACCTATTGACAAGCCCGTATCCGTAACATAACATAGCACGTGTCGGCCGCAACTGAACAGTAGCGGCAGGCGCAATCCCAGCACCTCAAGGTCGAGCAAGGAGCAGCCATGTCCGAGACCGCGACCGCCCAGGGCTTCAGCATCGCGACGTACGGGGAGGAGGAGACGCTCTTCGAACCCACTGCGGCACGGTGCAGCTCATCGTCAAGCACCTGCTGCATCGCCTGCGTCAGGCTCTAGGGCCAGGTCGGCGGCACTGCCCGCCCGCCGTCTGTGCGGCAAGGACGCGTCACCCGCCGCACACATCGCTGTCCACGCGGGCAGTGCCGCCGGGCCTCCCGAACAGAAACGGCACTCAGACGACCAGGGACTATAGTTATGCAGCTCACCTATCTAGGAAAGAGGAAGACTCTGGGCGAGCGCCTCAGCAAGCAAACCCACGACGATCCGATCGCAGTTATCGACCTGATCTGCCTGAGCCGACAAGAGGCCCGCGACCTCGCCTCCACAGCATTAGCAGAGACACCCCCGCCACATAGTTTGGTGCTGTTGTCAGCAAAAAGCGGAGGCAGGGAGAGTGCCGATCTCATCAAGTACTACACTGAGTTGGAACATATTGTCAGGACCCACGTGAAGCCTACAGGGGTGCAGGTAAGGACTCTGCTCGCTCCCGCTGTGATAGAAGAACTCTCCCCGTACCTCACCGCGTCGGGAAAGATCTTCGGAAGTTACCCAGAGTCGGCGATGCCATGGGTGACCACAGCAGACCTGGCATCGGCGGTCACGACAATACAGGAAACTCCCGACGCCGCATCTTCAGCCGTGCCCGCAACGCTCACGGCGTCCGTGGAGCAGGCACTCAGCCATCTCGCCGGGAGAAAAGTCAAGCGCATTAGTTACCACCACCTTCCTCCCAACATTCTTGCAGACGCGTTCCGTCAACGTGGATTATCAAAGAATGACTCACAGGTTGCCGACCAGCTCCCCTACTACCAGTACCACGTCGGCCACTTACCACAAACCAACGCAAAGGAAAGGCTCTGATGGGTTCAGAAGTCAGACGCGGCGCACTCATCGGTGTCACCTGTGCAGCCATCGGCAGCGCCGGGTACTACCTTACCACGCCGGATATCGTCGGGGCGCTGTTCGTTGGGGTCATCGGACTAGCCATAAGCGTCGTCATCTTTGTCATCATGAGCATCGTCGGGCGAGGGCGGCACGATGACGAGCCATAGAGGACCGGCCACACCAGAGGAGCAGTCAGGAAAACCAGAGGGAGCGCCCGCGCAGGGCGCGCCGACGACCTACAGTTGGAACCCTCTTCTTGTCATCGAGACCGGCGACCATGAGATGCGCGTCCGCAGGGGCGACTCGGTGACCGTGCTAAAAGAGCCTTCCGGGTCTGTGGCACTATCGCGAATGGTGGAACTTGGTTGGCTTGACGCTCCAGCGTTTACGGCGAATAGCCGCGACATGAGCGACGAGATGGAGTACATCCTGGAGGGGCTGATCCAGAACGACATCCTCCGCCCGCACACAGGCCTTGATACGATACCGCCCGTCGTCGCAGAGTACTGCGCCAGAAGCGGTTACCAGGTCGAGGAGGCAGAGGCAACCAGAAGGCTTCACAGCACCAGACTTATAGTTTCTGGGGACAACACCTCTCTCGCAGACCTCCTAATTGCGGAGCTACGAAGTCTCGGCATCACCGTAGATACCCTAGACACCTTTGACGCCAAGGAGGGGCAGGACTTCACCCAGATGCCGGCCACAGCCGCGGAGAAGGGTCAGGAAAGCGTGGCGGTATCAGTACATCATGACATACTTTCCGAGGCGTCGCTGAGGCAGAACAGGCTCCTTGTGGAACAGCAGTTCCCCGGACGGATCCTGTTCGTCGGCGGTTTTGACGGGAAACGGTCGGTCATTGGGCCATGGGTCGTCCCCGGAAGCAGCGCCTGCCTTCGCTGCTGGGCATACCGGTATCACGCCAACCTTATTAGTGTACCTGAGTCCGTCCGCCCAGGTGCACCCAAAAGCCCCTGGCACCTGCATCACCGACCGCGTGCACCGCTTCCAGCAGCAAACCGGCTTATCACCGCCCTTACCTCGGACCTCATAGCTGAGTATGTGACGCTCGGCCCTCACGCTCCCTCGTCACAACCCGGCACGTACAGGGTCATCGAGTCCTCTCGAAACGGCACAGTCCTCGACCGTCACCACGTCCTCCGCGTACCACGCTGCGATGTGTGCAGCCAGTCAAGGACAACCGGGTACCCGCAGGTGTGGCACCATGGCTGACCCTGGGCAGGAGTGGACAGCACTCGACGCAGTAGAGTCTGTGTACGACCGCTTTGTCTCCCCCTTAACGGGAGTTGTCAACTCTCTCTATAACCAGCTCCATGAGACCGATGATATACCCGGGTATGCGGTAGGAGCCCGCGCATGTGACGGAGCACCGGTGATTGGTGCCCCCGTCAATGAACTGAACGGAGGCGGCGCATTAAGTTATCGTGCCGCCAAGGTCGCCGCCATTGGTGAGACGATTGAGCGGTACTCCGCAGCCTACATGCCAGACGACCTATTCTTTCGCAGCGATGCACCAGGTACTGCCGACAGTGCGTTCCGGTACGACTGGAACCTATTTCATTCTCGTCAGTACGAGGAGGAAGACTTTCCGTTCGCCCCTCTGACGCCGGACACACCTACACTATGGACCTGGGCACGTGATATCGGCACGCAGCAACAGTTAGCGGTT
Source organism: Actinomyces sp. 2119 (assembly GCF_003591215.1). Classification (NCBI taxonomy): domain Bacteria; kingdom Bacillati; phylum Actinomycetota; class Actinomycetes; order Actinomycetales; family Actinomycetaceae; genus Actinomyces; species Actinomyces sp. 2119. The sequence continues at coordinate 285,562 of NZ_QYRR01000002.1, read as the reverse complement.
CCTGCCGACCTTGTTTATCTCAGACCCCTCAAGTCCACCGGTGCCACCGTAGCATATGCCACCAGCAACGGGGTTGCGTGCAGCCTGACCATGCCAGAAGCCCTTGTGTCGGCTATCCTGGAAGCCTTTGAGCGTCACGCATTCATGCTCACGTGGCACGCCACCCTGACTCCCCCACTGATCGACGGCCCCACGCTGTTCAGGACGAGCCCCTTCTGGCACGATCATGTCGAGCCCACCAACCTGGACGTACGTCTGTTCGCCCTGTCCGAGCTCGTTGGCGTTCCCACCGTCCTTGCAGTGGTACTCAACACGGCTACCGCCTCTGCCCCTATCTCCTTCGGGGCCGCGTCAGCGCCGACGATATCCCGCGCCGCCGAGAAAGCCACGGTTGAGGCATTCCAGACTCGCGTATGGATCAAGGCTGAGCAGCGTTCTAGAAACACCATCAGGTTTGACAGCGACTGGCGCAAGACGATCCACAGTTTTGATGACCATGTGCGCCTGTACGCTGGACCGAACCAGGACCCCCTGTGGAAGGCAATTAGTTTTCTTACCGACGCCACCGAGGAGGAGCCTCACCCAGAACGCTTCGACCTGCCCTCCGGCCTTGGTCCCAGCGACTCAGTGAAGGAGTTGGTTGCAATTGCAAGACGGAGAGACGTCGAACTGTTCAACGTTGACGTCACTTCCCCGGACGTTCGCGACGAAGGGGTCGTGGTGGTGAAGGTCCTCTCTCCTCAGCTGATGCAACTCGACGCATCCTACGTTGGCCGATTTCTCGGTAATCCTGCTCTGTACTCCCCTCTGCCGTGGGGGCATGGCTCCGGGGGAGACTTCGACACGTTGAATCCCATTCCGCACCCATTTCCCTGACATAGGCGCCAGGCGGGCAGGAGGAGATGACTATGGACGGACCAAGCATCCACAGCGCAAATCTGACAACTATTGTGTACGGGGCCGGCGTCCCAGATGCTCTTGACTGCTCCGAGACCTGGTTCGAGGCGTCGAAGGTACGCCGCGAGTCGATGGGGTGGGACTGCCCGGGCATCCAGGTGCTGCAGAACTCTCCCGCACTGCAAGAAATCTCTTCCCGTGGTGCTAGAAGCTACGACCACCTTCCAAGGGTAAACCTCGGCGCGCCAGAGTATCCTGTTGCGGCCCTGGGGCAGGTCCTACTCGACCGAAGATCATCAGACGTATTCCTCGGCTCCATGACCTTGAAGCAGCTTTCGGGCCTGCTGCGGTACGGAGCAGGGATGACTGACGTAAAGGGCAGAAGCAGCCACCTACGCACTACGCCGTCGGCAGGTGCGCTACACCCTCTGGACCTGTTCTTCTACGGGCGGCACGTTGATGACCTCCAGGAAGGCGTGTACTATTACTTGCCACAAGAAAACCAGGCGGTCAAGATCGCTACCTCACTGGGGGATGCAATATCCTCCTCATTTTTCGACGCGGCCGGATCCTCGGACAGCGCGGTCATCATTCTCATCGCGTGCTCCTTCTGGCGCACGCGGTTCAAGTACGGACACAGAGGGCTCCGATTCTGCCTCATAGAGGCTGGGCACATGGCTCAGAACTTCCTTCTGCTGTCCACCGCCTACGGACTTCCTTCTCGCGCTCTTGGAGGATTTGTCGACGACGAGGTCAACGAACGCATACCTTCTCTCAACGGAGTCGACACGGCACTGCTCTACGCACTCGCCATCGGCTAGTGCCCTATATTGTCAAGCAGGTAGAACAGGAGGAGCGGTGACCCACGGATACGATACCGTTGTCGAGACGCAGGGACTGTCGAAGAAGTTTGGTGACGTCACAGCGGTGTCTGACGTCAGCTTTGAGGTGACACGCGGCAGTGTCGTCGGAGTCCTCGGCAGGAACGGTGCCGGCAAGTCCACGCTGGTTTCCATGCTGGTCGGACTGACGCCTCCCTCCTCAGGCAGCGTTCAGGTACTGGGCGGCGATCCTCGCGCAGCACGCTCACGCAGCAGGCTGGGCGTTGTTCCGCAGGACGTTGCCTTGCCGGGCAACCTCACGGCATACGAGCTCGGCTCCTTTGTCGCCGCCCATTTCCCGTCAACCACCCAGCATTATCGACAGGTGCTTCACTCCTGGGGCATTGAGGACTTCTGCTCCACAAGAATCGGGAGGCTGTCCGGTGGACAGAAGCGACGCGTTGCTGTCAGCCTGGCGTTCGTCGGGAACCCCCTCCTTGTTGTTCTCGACGAGCCGACCACGGGCCTGGACCCCGAGTCCCGGCGCGCTATGTGGAACAGGATGCGTGAGGAGGTTAGCAAGGGAATGACTGTGATCATCACCTCTCACTACCTGGAGGAGATCGAGTACCTCAGCGACCACATCCTCCTCATGGAGGCGGGCATGCTGATCGAGAACCGCTCGATCTCAAGCTTCCTGGAACTCAAGAGACAGGCGCGGGTCTCCTTCAACTCATCCGTCTCTGTGGACCAGGTCCACAGGGCGATCGGCCAGCAGGCAGAGATTGTTGCAGGCCGTCACTCCTTTGAGGTCAGGAGCCAAGACACCGACGCAGTCGTACGTGCACTTGTGCATGCCGGTCTTGATTTCCAGGACCTGCGTGTTACCGGGTGGAGCCTTGAAGACGTTCTTATGGAACGAATGGAGGAGCAGGATGCGTAGCCGCAGCGGCGCCGGTAGCCAGAGGGCGTCTTCCGGCGTCCTGGCAGCCCATCTGCGAATGGTCCTGATCGACACGTTCCGTGAGCCCACGGCACTGATCGGGAACGTCCTTATCCCAGTCGTGTGCTTTCTCTTCTTTGTGCTACCTAACAGAAGCGTCGTCCAATCGGCAGACGCCGCGACCGAGGCAACGCTCCAACTCACAAGCATGCTGGGGTTCTCCACCTGCCTGTTCGGCTACTCCGTGTCTGTGGCTCAGGACCGGGACACCGGATTCGGCCTCTACCTCAGAACCCTCCCCATAGGGCCGGTCCCCCGGTTCCTTTCAGTTGCTGCTGGGGCGCTAGCCGTCACGGTTGTCGGGGTTGTGCTTCTGTGGCTGCTTTCATTGGCCACAACCGCAGCCCGTCCATCACCATCCCTTGCTGCCGGGTTGGCAGCCCTCATCGTCACGATGGTTACCTGGGGCCTGTTCGGGGCCACACTCGGACAGGTCGTCAATGTCAAGACAGTCATCACCGTCGCACAACTGGTCTTCTTATCCCTGGCCTTCGCTGGGGGCATGCTGGTGTCGCCCGACTATATGCCAGAGGCACTGGACTCAGTCAGCACGTATCTCCCCTCACGTGCCTCGCGAGACCTGGTGTGCAGCCTGGGCAGCGGGCAGGGAGCCAGCACGACAACGGTGGTCATGAGCATTGTCTGGGCACTCGTCTTTGGAGTGAGCAGCGTCCTGGCCACTCGGTTCTCTCAGCGTCGTTAGCGTGTATGGAGGCACAATGGCTGGTGATGGCTATGTTGTCCAGGATGCTGTAGGCCGACCCCTGGAGCCGCACTTGGAGCACGACTTCTACACGGCGCTGCGATACGCGCGCCATACCCAGCACGAAGTTGGGCTCAGGTACTGGAAACACAGTGCCAGGGTTCTGGACGTAGGCTGTCAGCTGGGCGCTCTAGGCCAGGTTCTCGCGGACACTCCTCACGACTACACCGGCCTGGACATGGACAGTAGCGTCCTGGCGTCCGCCCAGGCCAGCCTACCGGCTGCACACTTCCTTCAAGGAGATGTGGAGAGTCCTTCCGTCACGAGGAACGGAACCTACGACGTCGTTGTCTGCAGCCTCGTCATCGGTCTGCTAAAGAACTGGCGACAGGCGTACCTGAACATGATTCGACTGACAAAGCAGAACGGTCACCTGTTCCTTGTCGACCTGCTGCGAAACCCGTGGCACCGGCCTCCAGGCGATCACTCAGTACTGCCGTACATACAGGAGCAGGTTGCGAGGTCACTAACCTGGCAGGAGGTCGAGGAGCTGGCCCACGCTGCGAGGTCTTGGGCTGGCAACCGCAACGTGCGGCTGCGACGTCTTCTCGACGACGGGACTCGGCTTGCCCCCGATGCGTCACACTGCGCACAGCCGGACCGGGACGGACTAAGCGTGTTCGAGCTCTGGCTCCATCCAGGGAACCAACTCCCCACGGAGCGCGACGGTGCGTAGCAGACCGGGAGCCTGTAACTCTTCCCTGAACAGCGCCATAACGCTGACAACACGTCTGCTGCACCTGGTTTCCACCGCCGCCGTTCCGCAGCTGATGATGCGGCTTGGTGCTCAGCACCAGGCGCTGTACTACGACATCCCGACAGTCCTGCTGGCCGCCATCTCTACCGGCACTGGCTGCGGAAGAACGCCCCGGCTGAGGGAGTGCAATGCACAACTGGGACATATTCCGGCCGGAGTCGCGTTAGGAGTTACATTCCACGCGGTCAGCAGCACGCTCATCACAAGGAGGGCTCCACGCTACCGAAAGTGTGTGCCTGATCCCTGGCTCGTACCGACCGCCGTCGCGGAAGAGGTCATCTGGAGGGCTAGCGTGAAGCACACAGAGAACGCGGCGCTGTCATTGACTAACAGTGTCCTGTTTGGCACTACCCACCTTCACCTGGGAGGCTGGAAAGCCGCAGCACACATGGCGCTGTTCGGCATAGCGGCAGAACTGTGTGCACGAGCAGCAGGACTACCGACCGCCATGGCCTTCCACGTCGCATATAATATCTCCCAGTTGTCCGCGCAACATGTCGCCAGTACCCAGTCACGACGGGGACAGCCTCTGTTGGGCACACACGCGCCAGCGCGTCAGGGCCGAGGATGACGCTGCACACGATTGCCTGCAGCTGTGCAACAACCCGATGACTGGAGCAGCACTGGATTACCGCAGCCATACACCTTGCCCACACGAGGAGCGCGACGCAGCAGGTTTGCGTTAGTGCCGCACAACCGGCCCATTACCGGAAAAAGATCCATCTCGCCCCGCCGGTGAATTCCGACAGTGCCATCTGGGCGCAGAGGTCTCAGTGGCGTCAGCCCCTGAGGTCGCGCCGGGAGAACGCCCAGCAGCCAAGGGCGATCAGCACCGCGCACAGCGCCCAGACCAGCGCGATACCGCCCCGGCCGTTGCCCGTCGCCAGGGGGCTCTCGCCAAAGGCCCAGTGGTAGGGGGAGGCGACCAGCATCCACTCCAGGGTGGAGCTCGACTCACCGACCGCGTTCAGGCCGTAGCCGAGCACGGCGATACCGACACCGGCACCGACGGACCAGGCCCGCCGCCCGGTGAGCGCGCCAACCGCCAACGCGCACGCCCCAGACAGCAGGCCCAGGCCGGCCCAGGCAACGGTCACTGTCACCAGGTGTCCCGCCGACAGTGACAACTGTGCGGGGCCATTCAGGGCGAGGATGAGCACGACGCTGACCACGGCGAGGAGGACGATCCGCACGACCAGTGCCACCACAGTCTCCGCCACGTACTGCACCCGCCCGACCGCGTGGGCCATCGTCAGCTCTAGGCGGCCGCTTTCCTCCGCACCCGCGATCGAGTACGACCCCCAGGTAGTCGCGGCTGCGACAACCAGGAGGAAGCCGATAAGGCCAAAGTAGGTGGCCTGCGCGTAGCCCGCACCTGTGGCGATCTGGTCAAAGCCAAGGGTGTCGCTTACGCCGACTGGCATGGTGTCGATCATCTCGCGCAGTTCAGGTGTACGCAGCGAGGGGTAGACAGGCAGGTAAAGAAGGATGATAGCCGCCAGGCCGGCTGACCAGCCCAGCAGCCCGCGCCTGCCCTCCCCGAGCTGGCGCCGCAGGACCGGAACGGCCGTGGTGGCCCGGGCGGGGGAATCTGTGGTCCCAGCAAAGGCAGTGGTGGCTGATCCGGACGTGGTCATGATGCGTCTCCCGTGTGCTCGTACAGGCTGAGGACGGTCTCCTCCAGGTCAGGCTCCTCAATAGTGAGGTCGCGCACCGTGAAGCGGGACAGGGACTTGACAAGCGGGTCAGCCTGCCCCCGCAGCACGCCGGAGAAACCGACCTGGTCCTCGCCGATGCTGTGCAGGTCAAGGTCCTCGAGGTCGTCAACCCGGTCGGGGCCCGCGAGCGCCTCCCGGACCTCCTCCACGGTCGTGCCGCTGAGCAACCCTCGCACCCGGGAGGTGCCGGTGAGCCGTAGCGAGGCGATACCACCCTCAGCCACGATCCTGCCCTGGGCGAGCACGGCGGCGAGGTCCGCGCTGTGCTGGATCTCGCTGAGGACGTGCGAGCTGAGCAGCACAGTCTGGCCGGCCTCGCGCGCCTCGCGCACCAGAGCGAGAAACTCCCGCTGGACGAGGGGATCGAGCCCGCTGGTGGGCTCGTCCAGGATCAACAGCTCGGGGCGGTGCATGAACGCCTGGATCAGCCCCAGCTTCTGACGGTTGCCTTTGGAGAGGGTACGTACCGGTCGGCGGAGGTCGAGGTCCAGGCGCTCGGCGAGCTCGTCAGTCACGCCGGGGGCCACCGGGCCGCTGATGTCGGCGAGGTGGCGCAGCAGCGAGGCACCGCTGGTGCGCTCATTCAGCCTCAGCTCGCCCGGCAGGTAGCCGATACGGCGCCGAAGCCCCGGCCTGGACGAGCGCGGTGCGTGCCCCAGGACTGAGACTGACCCGCTGGTGGGTCGGATAATGTCCACCAGCATGCGCAGCACGGTCGTCTTGCCAGCACCGTTGGGGCCGATGAGCCCGTACACCGAGCCGCGCTCGACGGCCAGGTCGATACCGCGCACGGCGTGGACCTTCCCGAACTTCTTGTGCAGGGACCTGACCTTGATGACGCTATTCATAGTCTCTCTTCCGGGTGAACGAGGGCCGTCAGCGGTTAAAGGGTGCTGGTGACGATGGGAACGCCGCCGCAGCACCCTCAGTGGTAGAGCGGCTCACGGCACCTCGCCACAAGACACGATTGAACAGGCGTTTAACACCTTAGAGGCGCCCCGTCCCACTGTCAACCCCTTGCGGCACAACCTCGCAGGAGCGGACCGGGGCCGCCCAGCGCCAGCTGGCGGCACGGCGGGCTTGAGCGCGATGGGGGATAGCAGACACGTCCCTGACGATGTGCCGCCGGGCGGGCACGCACAGAAGAAGCGGCCGCGACAGCAGTGTCGCGGCCGCAGAGAAGTCCCGCCCTGGCTCAGCCTCAGACGCAGGACCCGGACGCCCCAACCCGGCCGGGGCTTAGAAGTCCCAGTCCTCGTCCTGGGTGGCCTCGGCGGTGCCCATGACGTAGGAGGAGCCCGAGCCGGAGAAGAAGTCGTGGTTCTCGTCCGCGTTGGGTGACAGGGAGGCCAGGATCGCCGGGCTGACGTCGGTGGCCTCGGCCGGGAACAGTGCCTCGTAGCCCAGGTTCATCAGCGCCTTGTTGGCGTTGTAGCGCAGGAACTTCTTGACGTCCTCGGTCAGCCCGAGCTCGTCGTAGAGATCCTCGGTGTACTGCTCCTCGTTGTCGTAGAGCTCCATGACCAGGTCGAAGGTGTAGTCCTTGAGCTCGGCCTGGCGGGCCGGGGAGGACTCGCGTACGGCCAGCTGGTACTTGTAGCCGATGTAGTAGCCGTGGACCGCCTCGTCGCGGATGATGAGGCGGATGAGGTCGGCGGTGTTGGTCAGCTTGGCGTGGCTGGACCAGTACATGGGGGCGTAGAAGCCGGAGTAGAAGAGGAAGGACTCCAGCATGGTGGAGGCCACCTTGCGCTTCTCAGCGTCCTCCCCCCGGTAGTAGTCCAGGATAATGCGTGCCTTGCGCTGGAGGTTCTCGTTCTCCTCGCTCCAGCGGAAGGCCTCGTCGATCTCAGCGGTGGAGATGAGAGTGGAGAAGATCGAGGAGTAGGAGCGGGCGTGGACGGACTCCATGAAGGCGATGTTGGTCAGCACCGCCTCCTCGTGGGGGGTGCGCGCGTCAGGGATGAGGGAGACCGCCCCCACGGTGCCCTGGATGGTATCCAGCAAGGTGAGGCCGGTGAACACGCGGGTGGTCATGTTCTTCTCCGCCTCGGTGAGGGTGGCCCAGGACTGGACGTCGTTGGACAGCGGGACCTTCTCCGGCAGCCAGAAGTTGCCCGTCAGGCGGTCCCAGACCTCCAGGTCCTTGTCGTCGACAAGCCGGTTCCAGTTGATGGCCTGGACACGGTCGAGAAGCGTGATCGGCTCAGGCATGGGTCCTCCTGGTGGTGCGCGACGCTGGTCCTGTGGTGCCGCCATGCTACCGACGCCGCCGCGCGGAGACGACGGCGACCCGAACCGCACGCCTGCGGATCATCTCACGGCAGCACAGCCTCACAGCCGCTGACCCCGCCCCCCGGCAACCGAGGGACAATCACACCATGGCCGACTCCTTTGCATCCTCCGCTGTACCACCCCTGACCCCTGACTCCGCCTCCGACCCCTCCGCCCCGTCTCCCCTTTTTCGCACCGGCTCCGCCGAGGCCCTGCTGCTCGGCCTGGTCGACCATCTAGCTACGGCTCTTGGCGAGGCTCCGTCCCGCCTCGTCGTCGGCCTGGCCGGGGCGCCGGGCTCGGGCAAGTCGACCCTGGCCACCCGGCTCCAGGACCTCCTGGCCCAGCGTGGTCTCCTGGCCGGCGCCGTCCCCATGGACGGGTTCCACCTCTCCAACGCCGTCCTGGACGCCCTGGGGCGCCACGACCGCAAGGGCGCGCCCGACACCTTCGACGTGGAGGGGCTCCTCGCCACCCTCGACCGGGTCCGCGCCCAGGACCTCCCGGAGGTCCTGGCCCCGGTCTACCGCCGGGACCTGCACGAGCCCGTGGCCGCAGGCACGCTGGTAAGCGGGCCGGGGGCCGTCGTCACCGAGGGGAACTACCTGGCGCTGGACTCCTACGGCTGGCAGGAGGTGAGGACCCGGATCGACCTGCTGGTCTTCCTGGAGGTGCCCGAGGAGGAGCTGGTGGCCCGCCTGGTCACCCGCCACCAGGACTTCGGCCGCAGCGCCGCCGACGCCGGGCACTGGGTGCGCACCGTGGACCTGCCCAACGCCCGGCTGGTCGCCTCCTCCGCCTCGCGCTGCCACGAGGTGTGGACACTGGCGACCACCTCTGAGACGATCCCAGATCAATGACGCACAACAAATGAAGCGCTCTTTGGGTAACAGACTGCCTCGGGAGGTCGCAAGCTGTTTGCTGCGCACTAGGGTGAGCCAAGTATGTCGTATCAAATGATCGTCACCCAGGAGGAGACCATGCCTCGCCACCGCCGTGCGGCACTGCTGGCCACGTCCACGATGGTGGCAGCCACCGCCGTCGCCGGGTCACTCGCCTCAGACCCCCGCAGCAGCTACTACGCCAGCCTGCGCAAGCCGTCATGGACCCCGCCCGGCTCAGCTTTCCCTCTTGTCTGGAGCGCGCTCTACACGACCATCGCCGCCACCACGGGTCCTACACTTGCCGAACTGCGGGAGGCCGACACGAAGACGCAGGACTGGGAGGCCGCAGGCTACCTGTGCGCCACCACGGTCAACCTGGCGCTCAACGCCGGGTGGACCTGGGTCTTCTTCCGGGCGAGGAACCCTGGCCTGTCTGCAGCGTGGGCCGCTACCCTCACGCTCAGCTCCGTAGGGCTGGTCCAGCGCACCTTCCAGGTCAAGATGGCACGCGGGGTGGCTCTGGCCCCCTACGCGGGCTGGACCGCCTTCGCCACGGCACTGTCCACCGCTATCTGGCGGATGAACCGCTAAGAGGACCGAGAGGACAGGCCTGAGGAGGCCAGCGCCCCCGAGGTCAGAGAACGAGGCTGAGCAGCATAACTGTTGCCAGGGCCACCACGGAGACCAGGCACTCCATCAGCGACCAGGTCCTCAGCGTCTGTCCCACGCTCATACCGAAGTACTCCTTGACCAGCCAGAACCCGGCGTCGTTGACGTGGGACAGGAAGACTGACCCCGCCCCCAGCGCCAGCACCAGCAGGGCCGTTGTCGACGCGTCCATCCCGGCGGCGACAGGTGCCATGATGCCGGAGGCCGTGACAGTGGCTACTGTCGCCGAGCCGGTAGCCAGGCGCACCGCCACCGCGACCAGCCAGCCTGCCAGCAGCGGGGACAGGCTCGCCCCCTGGATAGCCTGAGCCATGACGTCAGCCACGCCAGAGTCCACCAGGGTCTGCTTAAATCCTCCTCCGGCACCCACGATGAGCAGGATGCCCGCCACGGGACCGAGAGAGGCACCGACCCGGTCGCTGACCTCCTGGGCGGAGTCCCCCTGGAGTCTGCCCAGGAGCACCAGTCCCAGGACAGTGGTGACCAGGAGGGCCACCACGGGTGTGCCCAGGAAGGTAGCGGCCGTGTAGAGCGGTGAGTCCTGGGCGTCGGCCGCGGTCGTCTCCACCACTGTGCGCAGCAGCATGAGGACCACCGGCAGCAGCACGATCGACAGTGACACGGCAAAGGTGGGGCGCCTGAGCCGTTCCGTCTCCTCCTGCTGCCCGCCGGGAGGGCTGCCTGCCTGGAGCGGGACCCAGCGTGCCATGTAGCGGGCAGCCAGAGGACCGGAGACGACGACGGTCGGCACCGCGACTACCAGCCCCAGACCCAGCGTCAGGCCGAGGTCGGCCCCCACGGCGTCGATGGCGATAAGCGGTCCCGGGTGCGGGGGCACCAGGCCGTGCAGGGCGGACAGGCCCGCCAGGGCGGGGATGCCCACCAGGATCACCGGCAGAGCGCAGCGGCGGGCGACCAGCATGACGATCGGGATCAACAGGACCACCCCGACCTCGAAGAACAGCGGGATCCCGATGACGAAGGCGGTCAGGGCCATCGCCCAGGGCAGCAGGGGGACCCGGGCGCGCTCCAGGACAGTGTCGACGATCCGGTCGGCACCCCCGGACTCGATGAGAAAGGTCCCGATGACCGCGCCCAGGGCAATGAGCACGCCCACGTCCCCGACCGTGCTCCCCAGCCCCTCGGTGAAGGAGGTGAAGGAGTCGGCCAGCGGGACACCTGCGGCCACTGCCATGGTGACTGAGCCCAGTATCAGGGACAGGAAGGGGTGCAGCCTGAGCCAGGTGATGAGGACGACGATGACGGCGATACCGACCACGGCGGCAACGACCAGCTGGGTGTCGCTGCCGGAGGCGGTCTCGGCGCCGGGGGCCGCCGTCGCAGCCAGAGCCGCCGGGGCGGGCGTCCCAGCCGGGGCGGGCGAGATAGGGGCGGGTGAGGTAGTGAGACTAGCCGCAGGGGCTGGCAACGGGGTCAGCACGGGAGTCAGCATCTCCCGGCCTCCACGTCCAGCAGCTCCAGCGACTCCAGGACGGCCGTCACCGTCGCCTCCGGGCTGGAAGAGCCGGATACCACGACCACGCCGTCCTCATCGTCCTCCAAGGGCTCCAGGGTGGCCAGCTGGGAGGGCAGGAGGCTGGCTGGCATGAAGTGTCCCTCCCGCTGAGCCATGCGGCGGCGTAGCTCCACCTCCTGAACCTGCAGGTGGACAAAGCGCACCCGGCCCTGCGCCTGGGCCAGCAGGTCCCGGTAGGAGCGCTTGAGGGCGGAGCAGGTGACAATAGTGGAGGACCCCTGCGCGGCCCGCTCACTCATCCAGCCGCGCAGGGAGTCCAGCCACGGCCAGCGGTCGGCGTCGGTGAGCGGAGTGCCCGCGCGCATCTTCGCGATGTTGGCGCCGGGGTGGAAGTCGTCGGCCTCGGCGACGGGCCAGCCCAGGACACGGGCGAGGCCGTTGGCGGTCGTGGTCTTCCCGCAGCCAGCGACCCCCATGACGACGAGGTGGGTCACCGGCTGGGAGACAGTGCGGCCCGCTGCGAGGCCGGGGCTGGTGCCTCCTGAGGCGCTGGGATCAGTCATCGCTCCTCCTTGAGTGTCATCCTGTGTCTGGCTCGTACCTGGTGTGCGTCAGCCGCACGCAGCCCGGAGGGCGGAGGGTGCCGACCGGCGCTGGCGCCCTCAGCCACTAAGGTCCTCCATCTCCTCCAGTTCCCTGCCCTTGGTCTCGGCAATCGAGCGCAGGACGAAGACGAAGGACAGCAGCGCACAGACGGCATAGAGCCCGTAGGCGAAGGTCAGCCCGATGTCAGACAGGACAGGGAAGGTGGTGGAGACGACAAAGTTGGCAACCCACTGGGCGGCGGCCGCCACCGCCAGCGCCCCGGCGCGGATCCGGTTGGGGAACATCTCCCCCAGCAGTACCCACACCAGCGGGCCCCAGGTAGCGCCGAAGGCGACAACGAAGAGGTTGGCGCAGACCAGGGCGACAGGCGCCCACGGCGCCTCCAGGACGACCTCCCCGCCCTCGACCGTGGCGAAGGAGAAGGCCAGGGCCATCAGCCCCAGCGCCACGGTCATCACCACCGAGCCGACCAGCAGCATGGGTCGGCGTCCCACCCGGTCCACCAGGAGGATTGCCACGATTGTCACCACGATGTTGGTCACCGAGGTAATGACGCTGATCGTCAGGGCGTCAGACTCCTCGAAGCCGACAGTGCGCCACAAGGTGGTGGAGTAGTAGAAGATGACGTTGATCCCCACGAACTGCTGGAAGACGGACAGCAGGATGCCCACCCACACCACCGGCTTGAGCCCCAAGCGCGGCCCGCGCAGGTCAGACAGCGACTCTCGCCTCTCAGAGTCGATGGTGGAGCGGATCTCCTCGATCTTGAGGTTGACGTTGACCACACCGGTGAAGTCGTAGAGCACCTGGGAGGCCTTGTCGTAGCGGCCCCTGGCCACCAGGAAGCGCGGTGACTCCGGCAGGCGGAAGGCAAAGAGGCCGTAGAGGACGGCGGGCACGGCCTCCGCCATGAACATCCACCGCCACGCGGGCCGCCCCATCCACAGGATCTCCGCGGCCCCGCCGGCCGTGCCGGCGAACCAGGTGTCGGACAGCAACGCCGTAAAGATACCGATGACGATGGCCAGCTGCTGGAGGGAACCCAGGCGTCCCCGTACCGAGGCCGGTGAGACCTCGGCGATGTAGGCGGGGGCGATGACGGAGGCCGCACCCACACCCAGCCCACCTACCAGGCGCCAGGCGATGAAGTCGATGATACCCACGGCCAGGCCGGACCCCAGAGCAGAGACCACGAAGAGCAGGGCCGCAACGAGCATGACCGGTACGCGTCCCAGCCGGTTGGCGACCGGCCCGGCGAACCAGGCGCCAACGGCGCAGCCGATAAGGGCGGAGGACACGGAGAACCCGGTGAGGGCTGGGCTCAGGGCAAAGTCACCTGCCAAGGCGTCAACGGCCCCGTTGATGACGGCGGTGTCGAAGCCGAAGAGAAAGCCACCCAGCGCTGCAGCCACACAGATGCCAATGACGCGGGCGTTGAGGCGGCTGACAGCGGAGGTAGGCGGTGAGGTAGGTGGTTGTGGTCCTGCGGAGGTGCCTGCCATGTCTGGGTCCTGACGTCGTCGTGAGGCCGAGTGCTGGTCCGTGCAGCGTGGTCCTAGCGCCCGAGCCCGGGCCGTCCTGATCGCGGCGGCAGGCGCTGCTCAGCGCCGCTCCAGAACGGCACGGCACATCCGAACGGCACGGCACATCCGGCGGGCGCTCGCCTCCAGGCTACGCGGCCTTGCCGCAGTACGCCAGTGCCCCCGGTCCGGTCCCAACCCTGTTTGCGGCTCTGGCCTCAGTCCTGGCCTCGGCTCCGACGCTGGCCCCGAGGGCTGGGGCCAGCCCTGCCCTCGCCACGGATCAGGCCTTGACTCTGGCCCAGGCCTGTACGGCCCTGTCCTCGGCGCTGGCCTTGGCCTGTACGGCCCCGCCTGTCCCGCGCTCCCGGGCCTTTCCCCGCTTCTCCAGCTCCCGCTTCTCCAGGGCCTGAGCGCACCTGCCGTGGTCGTAGTCGGCGTCGTAGTCGGCCCTTCCGTCCACTCCGACCACTACTAAAGCGACCCGCGCGAGCTGCTGGTCCGTGGGCTGCGGCCCACGACGTCGGCCACACCTTCCGTGGCCCTACCGAAAGGAGGTGGACCATGTCCCACCCACTCTCCCCGGACTCCGCCTTCCGGGGCCTCGCACGTGCCGTGCTCCAGGTGGCTCTCACCGGCAGCAGGCACATCGTGGCCGGGCTCGTGACCATCGTAGCCGGGATCCTGGCAGTCGCAGCCGGGCTGCTACGAGTCGCCCTAGGCATCCCGGCCGCGCTCATCACTGCGGTGGCCCGGTTCGCCGTAGCAGCCTCCAAGAGACTCGCACCCGGCTGGGGATGGTGGGCGGTCGGGGGAATATGCACGATTGCGGTCGCCTGCGGACTCTGGTCTGTTCACGAGCTCATTCCTGCCGCGTCCCTGTTTCTGTGTTTCTGTGCGGTCCCCTGCTCATTGGCTGCGTCTGGATGATGCCAGGGTGCTTACGTCCCTACCACGACGCCCGTCGACACCTGAGGCAGGACGTCGTCGCCTCGACGGTGCTCGCCCTGTCTATGACGCAGCTCAGCAGCACAGACTCCGTCATTGAGCAGATCGTCTTCAACAATTCCGTCAGCGCGATCCTTCTCGGGTTCCTGGTCCTCTACCCGTGGCTGGGCCTGATCAAGGCACTCCTGTCACTGAACCATGAGTACTGGCAGCGCCGCCGTGGGGACACCGACCCGGGCAGCACCGGGACCCCGGCCAGCTAGCCGGTGCAGGTAGCCCCCTGGCCGGTCTCCCGCCACGCGGGGAGGACCGGCCAGGGGGCTGCTGACAGCTCAGCAGGATCTTGCGAGCACGTCCGCCGCGAGGCAGGCATGTATACATGTCTACCTCGGTCCTCAGCCTCCGCCTTCCTGATGACCTCAAGGACCGTCTTGACCGTCTCAGCGCGCAGACAGGCCGACCCGCGTCATTCCACGTGCGCCAGGCGCTTACTGAGCGGCTCGACAGGGTCGCACAAGGATCCTTGGTGCCCTGCAAGCCATCGGCCCCCTGTGAGGACCCCTGGTCCCGTGGTCAGGCTCTTACCGGTCCTCTCGCCGGGCTGTGGTGCTATCGGTTCGGCGACTACCGGATCGTGTGCAGCATCGACGGCACGCGCCTGGTCGTCCTAGTTATCCGGGTCGGTCACAAGTCCAAAATTTACCGGGCTGACAGGCTCGAGAGCCCACCGCCCGGGCACACCCGAGTATGCAGGGTCAGGAGCATGCAGGGTCGAGCTCGAGGAGCCGGTCCCACCGATCGCATACCCCACGCAGGGAAACCGGCCGGGGTAGCGCGGTCAGCGCTCCGGGACACCGGCAGCAGT
Source organism: Actinomyces sp. 2119 (assembly GCF_003591215.1). NCBI lineage: Bacteria > Bacillati > Actinomycetota > Actinomycetes > Actinomycetales > Actinomycetaceae > Actinomyces > Actinomyces sp. 2119. The sequence goes on along the minus strand of NZ_QYRR01000002.1, from coordinate 270,360 downwards.
CCCCTGGAGGCGGTCACAAGACGGTACTGCGGACGCGCGTTGCCCCGGTACCGCGTCAAGCCACGCCTAGGCTGGCTCAGCAGCCACCGGTCACGGCTGCGCCTGTCCTGGCGCCCACCGGAAAGGAGACATCTGGTGGACTCCCACCGCCGCCCCGCGTCTACCGTCCGCACCGGCCGCCTGATGGGGCTGCTTGGCGGCCGAGCCTGGCTGGCTGCCCACCTGGTCACCTCGACCAGGGACTGCGCACAGGCAGCCACCAGGACAGCGAGCAGGGCACTGCGGACCCTCGCCAGCGCGATGTTCCGCCTCACCCGGGGAGCTGACCGGAGCCTCGCCCCCGACTGGGGGTGGTGGGCGCTGGCGTGCGGCGTCATCGTCACGATCGCCGCCGGGATCCGTGTCCGCACGGGCAGCCCGCTGACCGAGATCGTGCTCTACGGCATACCTCCCGCCCTGGGCTGCGCCTGGATGATGCCAGCGTGCCTGCGTCCCTACGACGACGCCCGGCGGCACCTGAGGGAGAACATCGCCGCACCCTGGCTGCTCGTCGTCATTCTGGTCCCCAGCAATGCGGACGACCAGGTCAGGCAGATTGTGGCCAGTTCACCGGTGCGCACGACGCTTGCCGCGCTGCTGGCCGTCTACACCTGGCTGGGCGTGTGCCAGGCCATTCTGTCCGTACACCACGACTACCGGGAGCGGCGCCTCACGCAGACCCCCACCACGCGTAAAACAACAAGAACGTCATAGGACAACATGGCAGCCTGTTGTCCTATGACGTTTTTGTCGCCTGAGCACGCACCCCCGCCTGAGCACGCGGCTAAGGGAGCGACGTCGCTTCCGACGCCACGAGGACCGACAGGATTGACGCCGCACGTGACGACTGGTGGTATGAGTGCATGACGGGCACACAGGACCGACCTCGCGTGCGCGCCGCTGACGTTGCCGCTGCCGCCGGGGTCTCTGCCACGGCCGTCTCCTTCGTGCTCAATGGGCGCGACGTCGGCAACATCGCGCCCGCGACCCGGCAGCGAGTCCTCCAGGCCGCAGAGGAGCTGGGCTACCGGCCCAACTATGTGGCCCGAAGCCTGCGGCGCAGCACGACCAGCTCCATCGGCCTAGTCACCGACGCCTTCGCTTCCTCACCCTTCGGCGGCAGGCTCCTGGCCGCTGCCACCGAGACCGCCGAGGCCGCCGACCACGTCCTGCTCATGATGGACCTCGGCCACCGCACCGACCAGGTAGCCGAGGCCGTCGCCGCCCTGGAGAGCCGTCAGGTCGACGCCATCATCTACGCCGCCATGGGCTTCACCCAGCTGGACGAAGTCCCCGCCTCCCGCGTCCCCCTGGTACTGGCCAACTGCGTAGCGCGAGAACCAGGCCACCCCTCGGTCAGTCCTGACGACGCAGGCGGGGCCACCGCCGCCCTGCGCCACCTAGCCGACCTGGGACACCGTCGTGTCGCTATGCTGTGCGGCCACTACACCCCCGGGGCGCAGGAGACCAAGGTCGGTAACGTGTCGGGCCCCATTCGTTGGCAGGCCTTCAGTGCGGCCGCCGAGGAGGCCGGGATCCAGGCTCACCACGTGGGCCGCGGGTGGTCGATCTCCGACGGCCACGCGGCAGCCACACAGGCCCTGGACGCCCCTGCCTCCCGGCGGCCGACGGCGTTCTTCGCCGTGTGCGACAGGGTGGCCACGGGTGCCCTGCTAGCCGCGACCCGCCTTGGGGCCACCGTCCCCGAGGATCTGTCGCTCGTCGGCTTCGACGACCAGGAGGCCCTTGCCGAGGACCTGGTGCCCCCGCTGACCACCGTCGCCCTGCCGCACGCTCGCATGGGGGAGGCAGCGGTCGAGCTGGCAGTCGCCGTCGCGCGCGGCAAGCAGCCCGCTCAGCCGCACCAGGTCCTGCCTTGTCCCCTCATCATGCGCGGCTCGACGGGGCGTCCCCGCTGAGCGGCAGCACCGCTGACTGGTGTCCGCGCTGGCCGACCGCCCCGCTGGCCGACGGTGTGCCCTCAGGCAGCCAGCCGCAGCGGTGTCAGGGGACCCGGGGGACGACGTCACGGACCTCAGCCGCGCCCTCACTTGGTACCAGCAGCGTCCAGGGCTCGTCGTGCCGCCACGTGAAGGGCAGGCCCGAGACCCGGTACAGCTCGACCACAGCGCCATCGACCCAGACCTGGTCTCCTGGGACGAGCTCGTACGTTCCCAGCTCAGGGTGGCACAGCAGCGTCCCCTTCCCAGCAGCCTCCCCGACAGTCTCTGCGGCAGCGCCCCCGACGACGTCAACCACCCACCGTCGTTCGCCAAGGCCTACCTCCCCGGCTGGCAGGCAGCGCGGCAGGCCAGGCGCCAGGGCGCGGGCGGCACCGGGATCAACCCGACTGGTCACTACGCCGTCCACCAGCCGCAGACGACGTGGCAGGCTCAGGCAGCCAGCGTGGTCGCGTACCTCAGGGTCCTGGTGACCCTGGCGAACCCAGCCGATGAGCAGCGGCTCGCCGTTGTCGCACAGAGGCGGCGCCTGCCCGTCAGGCGCCACGACCGGACCGCCCCCGCCCTGGTCGATGCCATGCTGCGACCCTGCGACCACGACCTGGGGCGCGTACAGGCTGGAGCCCCCGTCCACCACCTGGGCGGACCGGACGACAAACCGCCAGCTCCCGCCCTTCTCCACGAGGTCACCAACAGCAGCGGCAACCGTGCCCAGCACCCCGCTTACCTGCAGGGACACGATGAGCACCCAGCGCCCTCCAAGGGGGAACAGCTGGGGGCACTCCCAGATATCCGCCTTGCCCACCACAGCCCTCAGGACGGGATCGTCAGCGACGAGGACCCCGTTGTAGCGCCAGGACAGCTCGTTACCGCGGTCGAACATAAGGACGGCGGGGGTTCCGTCGCCCATACCCGCCCCGAGGACCGCCAGCCGTCGCCCGGCGTGCTCTAGGACAAAGGGGTCACGCATGACTGCGACACCGTCGGCCTCAGGTGTGTGCCCGACGACGACGGGCGCCCCCCAGTCCCGCAGATCGGGACTGCCCCACCGCAGGCAGATCGTGGACTGCAAGGAGTCGTCAGCAATACCGGAGTAGGCCACGGCAGGCCTGTCGTGGCCAGGGACAAACACCCCTGACCAGCAGCCGAAGGCGTCCGGCGCCCCCGGTGAGGGGGAGAAGGCCACCGGCTGGAGGTCCCAGTCGGCCAGGTCCTGGCTCGTGGCGTGTCCCCAGACGATCTGCTCGTGCACGGGGGCGGTCGGGTTGTGCTGGAAGAACACGTGCCACACGCCGTTGAGAAGGACCATGCCGTTGGGGTCGTTGAGCCACCCGCTGCCGGGACGTAGGTGGTAGCTGGTCGTGGGTGCAGTCATAGGGGTGCTCCTGTCGGCGGTGTCCATCGGCACCAGGCACGCTCAAGGGTGCGAGCGAGCGGCGCGTACGTTCTCATGCCGGCTCCTGCCAGACTCAGCGGTGCGAGCCGGCAGTCAGCCCTTCGCGCAGCGTGCGCTGCCCGAAGACGAACACAAGGAAGGCCGGGATCATGGACAGCACCACGCCCGCCAGCACGGTAGCCACCGAGCCGGTCCCCATGTTCCCCTGGAGGGAGACCAGCCCCAGGGGCAACGTGAAGTTCTGCTCGCTGATAGTCATGATCAGCGGACGGAAGAACTCGTTCCAGTGTGTGTTGAACGCCAGGATCCCCACGATCGCCATCCCCGGCATCGCCAGCGGCGCGTAGACGGAGATGAAGGTCCGCCACGGGCCGGCTCCATCAAGTTCTGCAGCCTCCCCCAGCTCGGCGGGCAGACCCAGGAAGTACTGACGCATGAGAAAGGTGCCGAATGCCGTAGGGACGGCGGGCAGGATGAGCGCTAGCAGGGTGTCCGCCAGGCCCATGCCCCGCACAAGCATGAACACGGGCACGATAATCACTTGCATGGGCACCATCATGGTGGCCAGGATGAGCGCGAACAGGAGGTTCTTTCCACGGAACTCGAAGCGTGCGAAGACATATCCTGCCATCGCAGCCGACAGCATCTGGCCCACGGCGATGAGCGCGGTGACAAGCACCGAGTTGAGGATAAGCATCCACATGTTGACCTCCCGGAACACCGCCGGGTAGGAGGAGAGGTCAAGGCTTGAGGGGATGACCGAGCTGTCGGTGGCCAGGGACTCCGAGGGCGGCCGCATCGAGGACAGGACCGTCCAGATGACCGGGGCGAGGGTCGCCAGGGCCGCCAAGGTGAGGACGGTATAGGTAGCGACCTTCCTGATGTCGATCTTCCTCACGGCGGTCCTCCTCACGTCGGGGTTCTGTGCGTCGGGGCTCTTCACGTCAGGGTTTGTCATGTCAGAACTCCTCAGCCGTAGAAGACGTAGCGGCGGGACAGACGGAACTGGAGTGCCGTGACCAGCATGATGACGGCGGTCAGGACGATCCCGATGGCTGAGGCCCGACCGAACTCCAGCTGCCTGAACGCGGACTCATAGATCACCATGACGGCCGTCCTGGTCGAGTCACCGGGGCCACCACGGGTGAGCACGTAGGGCTGGTCGAAGATCTGCAGCGCAGCGATGATCGCCATAACGGAGGCGACCAGCGTCGTGGGGCTCACCAGGGGGAAGGTGATTCTCCAGAACTGCCGCCAGCCCGTGGCGCCGTCAACCTGTGCGGCCTCGTAGACCTCCTTGGGGATCGAGGACAGGCCCCCCAGGAACAGCAGGAAGGAGAAACCGAAGTTCTGCCAGACGTAGACGAGGATGACCACGACCATCGCCCCGCGCGTGGAGGTCAGCCAGGCGACGTTGCCGATGCCGAACAGGTTGAGAAAGTGGTTGACCAGGCCGAAGTTCTCGTTGAACAGGTAGCTCATGATGATCGACACAGAGGCTGCCGACAGAACCAGCGGGAAGAACAGCACCGAGCGGAAGAACGACCGGAGCATGGTCGGCATCCTGGTGTTGACCAGGACCGCGAGCGCCAGGGCGACGCTGAGCTGGAGGACGACGGCGATAGCGACGAAGCCGATGGTGTTGAGGAAGGACACCCGGATCGTCGGGTCAGAGGCGATGTCGGCGAAGTTGCCCAGGCCGACGAACTGAGGCGGGGTGATAATGTCCCAGGAGAAGAAGGCCAGCAGGACCGAGGCCAGGATCGGCAGGAAGGTGAACAGTCCCAGCCCGACAAGACTGGGGGCCAGGAACAGCCAGATGAGGAGCGTGCGCTGCATTGTCATGCCTCCAGGGCTCTGCTGAGGTCGGCGTCCAGGCGCTCCAGGGCTGCGGGCAGAGCGGCGGCAGAGCCGGTGACGGCTCCCAGGACGTTCTTGATGAGTGCGGTCTCCACCGCTGCCTGCTGGGGCGGCGCGGGGATCGGGACGCAAGGAAAGCGGTCAAGAGTGTCGTAGAAAACCTTCCAGTGGGCAGGGCCCTTGCCCGTGTACAGGTCCTCGTTGCACATGGAACGGCGGGTGGGAGTGGTGCTGGGTGCCGGGAAGGCCAGCTGCATCCCCTCCAGCGACGTGCAGAACTTCACCCACTCCCAGGCCTCGTCCTGGCGCTGCGAGGTCCGCAGGACCGCGTAGCCGGAGGCTCCGAACTGGTGGCGCTGGGAGCGCCAGGCGGGGAAGTAGGTGACGTCGTAGTCCTCGGGGGTGAGCCCGGCCGCGTTGAGTCCCTCGACCCAGAAGCCCCCAGCGGGGGTCATGCCGATGGAGCCTCCGGAGAACTGGCCAACAAGCTCGTTACCTCCACCCTGGGCGGGGCTGGTCCCCAGCCCCTCCTCCACCAGGGCGCGCACGAACTCGAAGGACTCGGCGACCCTGGGGTCAGAGGCATTGGAGCCCTCCCACAGGTAGCCGCCGGAGTAGGCGCCCTGGTGGTCGGGGTAGAAGCGGTCCCACAGCCAGTCCCCGCCCGGGGCCTTCTCCTCGGTGAGGAAGCTGGTGTCGTTGACGTAGAGCCAGGGGACGATTCCTCCCCACAGGCGGTTGGTCCAGTAGAAGGGCACGAACCCCCGGCCACCCGCCTGCCTCATCTGACGCGCCATGTCCAGGAAGTCCTCGTGGGTCCAGGTCTCTGGCGGGTAGGACACTCCTGCCCGCTGCATCGCCTCGGTGCTCAGGTACATGTTGGCGGCGTTGAAGTCGATAGGCATCTGGTAGAGGGAGCCCTTGTACATGAAGGCCTCGATGAGGCTGGGGTGGACGTCGTCGAAGTAGTCCTGCACCTCCTCCGCGTCCCGCCTGACGAACCTGTCCAACGGCTCGGCAAGGCGCTCGGCAAAGAGCTGGGCACCCTCAGTGGCGACGACGCAGACGTCAGGGGAGGTGCCTGCCGCCACCATGGTGAGGATCTTGGCGAAGAAGTCCGCCCAGTCCGTGCCCTGGACGGCCTGGAGGCGGACAGGGATGTCGGGGTGGTGGACGTTGAACGCCTCGACGAGGGACTGTCGCGCTGCAGCGTCCTGGTTGGTCCCCAGGATCGCGATCTGGAGCGAGTCGTCGCGGCGCCCCGGGATGTCCCCACCGGTGAGGCGTGGCCACTGGCCGCCAAGGAGGGCAGCGGTGCCCACCCCTGCCGCCCCTGCCAGTAGCCCACGCCTGGTGAGCTGTGTCATCGTTGACCTCCTACCTAATTCGATTTAGGCAGGACAACTATGAGACGCTCCGCACACCGGTGTCAAGAGTGTTCTATACGGAAAATTTGCGGCGACCGTGGGCGGGGCCGCCAGGTCCCACGTGCCCCGGCACAGCGGTCGAGGTGGCAGGAGAGGCTGGCTAGGACAGCTCGTAGACGACCCCGCTGGCCCGTTCCTGGCCGGGCTCCAGCACGGGGGCACCCAGGTGCTCGCCGGAGCGGTCCGGACCGAACAGGGGCGCGCTCGCGGGCTCGACACCAAGCACCCACCCGCCCCGGGTCGGGTGGACCCACTGCATGCAGCGCGGGAGCTCGGCGCCATCCCAGCTCATCGTCAGACGGACGGCATCCTCGGGCGCGGTCACCACGGCCTGCACGGCCCCGGGGGCGAACCCGGTGTGCTCCCACACGCCCTCAATGACCTCGTCTGTGGGCTCCGGGAAGGCCTGCCAGCCCAGCCTCTCGGCCTCCGGCGTGCGCGGGGTGCGTGTGCTGCCGGGGACCTCGACCCGCGTCCCGGGAAGGACGAGCGGGGCGCCGAGGTTGGAGTGGTAGAGAATCGGCACCGCGGCGGGCACAGGCCCGGTGTTGCGGATGGTGTCGCGGACCTCCACCCTGGGGCGGTCCACGCCCACGGTGATCTTCCGCTTGACGAGGACGTGGCGACCGAAGACCACCGAGGAGTCGATCGCGCCGCTGACCTCGACGCTACCGTCATCAAGTCGGCGCACGGCGACGTCGGAGGCCGGGGTGAGGTGGTGCGTGCCGTGGAGGCCGTGCCCCTGCTCGGGCGGGCCAATGTGGTCGACGCCGGAGGTGACCAGCAGGCCACCGCCAAAGCGCCCGATCCAGCCCTCGTCAGCGGGGTCGACGGCGCCGCCCCGAGGCCCCAGCGCCGAGCGCCAGGACACCGGGATGCTGTTGAACCACAGGGAGCCGAGGTCGAGGCCCCGGTCGGGGAGGACCTCCACACTCACCCCGCCCAGCGTGGTGACCCGCAGCGCCCGCGAGCCCGGGCCGGAGCGCGGGTCCCTCACCTCCTCCCGGACCTCGGCGACGGCATCGGGCTGGGCCACCAGCCCCGCCGCCAGCAGCTCGCGTGCGGACAGGCTCGTGGATGTGGCTGCGGACGGGTTGACTGGCGAGTTGGCGGACGTGGTTGCGGACGGGTTCATGGTTGTGCTCCGTTCTGGTCGCAGGCTTCGCCATGGCGCGTGTCACCACCATAAGGGATAATGGCGGGTTGTGGGCCGGGTCACCAAGGAGCACCCCGACGGCCGTCGGCGGGTGCCAACCGTCTCACTCGCTTGCACAGACCTGCCCCAGCTGCTGAGCCCGGCGGTGACAAGCAGAGACGAGCAGAGCAGCCGCCTTAGCTGTTGCCGATGAAGTCCTTAACGCACCTCGCGGCCTCGTGCGGCACCTCGGACAGCAGCAGGTGCGAGGTGCCCGGGAAGTCGTCAGCCAGCGTGAAGCCGCCCCTGACATGGTCACGTATGTAGTCGGTGTTGACCGTGGAGTACAGGGGCGTCTCCGGCATCAGGTACAGGAAGGGCACGTCGATCTTGTCCATGGCCGGGCGCTGGTCGGTGCGGAACAGCGAGTACCACAGCGCGGCGAACACGAGCGGGTCCACGGACTTACGCATCGCCGCGATGGCGGCAGCCTCCTCCTGGGCGGACAGCTCCTGCAGCCTGGGGTTCATGAGGGTCTTCGCGATGAACCAGGAGCCGTAGGCGCCGTCGTCGAAGATGCGGTCGAGGTCGGAGTGGAAGTCCTCGTCGCTCCACTCCCCCTTGCCGATACCGCCCTTCCAGCCGTCGTTGCGCAGGTAGGGGGACATGTCTACCGCGACGACGCGGCGCAGGCGGCCGGTCCCGTACTGGTTGACGTAGCTGAAGGTCGCGGCAGCCCCCATCGAGTGGCCGACGGCAGTGACGCCTTCCAGACCCAGGTGCGTGACGACGTCGTTGAGGTCCTGGCCGAGGGTGCGCACGTTGAGGTGGAGGCGGGCACGGTCGGAGTCGCCGTGACCGCGCTGGTCGTAGAGGACCACGCGGTGCTCCTGACTGAGGTCGTCAATGAAGTCGGCCAGGTCGTAGTGCGACGAGCCCAGCCCGTGGATGACCAGCAGCGTCTCCCCCGAGGCACGCTGTGCGTTCCTGGCGGGGCGGTCCTCGTAGTAGAGCCCGGTTCCGTCCTGAGCCGTGATATAGGGCAAGATCCCTCCTTGTTAGCTGGGGTCTTGGGTCTGATCAGCCGCGGCCGATGCAGCAGAGAGTCCGACGGTACTACATGGCAGGACCGTGGGCCACGAAAAATCAGGTTTCAACCTCGACAGCCTCCACTGGGAGCTGCAGCTGAGTGGCAACAGGGGTATACAGGTCCATACCCTGCTCGCGGGCTGTCAAGGAAATGAGCAGCGCGTAGCGCACGGGCAGGTCCTGCCTGTCCTGCCGCTTGTTGTTCTTCCACCACCCGCCCACCGGGTAGACGGCGACGTGGTTGCACGCAGCGAGGTCTGCGCCGGTTCCGGTCCACTCGTCCTGGTGCAACGAGCCGGTGTGGCGCGCCTGCGGCCCAAGGAACCACCGGTCAGAGGTGCTTGAGCCGCCGCCTCTCGTCCTCCCGCTCTCCTCGTCACTCGCCTGCCTGTTAACTCTTCTCAGAAAGTCCTCAGCGCCTTCCGTCGGAGCCTGGAGATCGAATCGCAGCCCATGGGAGGCGTAGGCGTACTTACCCTTCCAGCCACGCCTGGTAGCGGAGGGCTCGATGAAGTAGGACAGCGTCACACGCAGGCACACGCTCTCGCCGCCAAGATCCTGCAGCACCTCCCGGGGCCAGGGAAGTGAGTGAAGCCGCAGCTCTCGCAGCCTGAAGTTCTCGCCAATCGGACGGAACTCGTCCTGAACCACCATCGTCACGGCCGTCTGTGAGGATGAGAGCACGGAGTCCTCAGTGGGAACGCCCCATCCGTAACGCCGAAGCAACCTAGCGCGCTCGCCTTTCTTCCCGGCAGCCTCGATGCTCTTTCGCATCACCGACGTCCACGCAGCCTCATGCACGAGGAGAGCCCGAACTGTCTCCGGCCAGTAGGACGGGTAGCGGGCCATAGCAAGAGCCGCGAGCCGCGCCGCCTGCGCGGTGGCAGCGCTCGTCGCATTCGCGGATGCCAAGGTGACATCATTACGTATACCCACAGAGCGGAGCGACAGGAGTGGATGCTTGGGCTCCTTGTCCTCTCGGCTACGAAAGAGGACATTACCTCCTTCCAGACAGATCTCAGGCTTGATCGGCCACGGCCTGTCACCGAAGAGGAGGGAGGTACGGCTGTGCGGCGATAGCTCGCCTGCCGTCGCAAGTGGGCGATAGTGTCGAAAGGTTGGATCAGCCGGTTGCATGTCCAGATCCGTGAAAGCGCCGACAGTGAGAGCGTTCCACGACTGCCCGGGATCCTCGACAGCAGAAGTATCCGAGTTGTCCAAGGGTGTGTCGGTGTACTCGTCAACGTTTGCAGCAGACACGATAATGAGCCTGGAGGTCGTCCGGTCCGGCCCCGACAGCAACTTGACCACATCATCCTCAACGACGATGTCCGTGCCGACTGCCAGGGCGTCCACAGCGGCCGACCACAGCGTCGGCTCACCAGGACCCGCATCAGGTTTCGCGCTAACAGGCATGCAGAATACACGTGGTTGCCGCACCTTGATCTCTGGTAGAGAGACCGCCTCTATCGTGGCGCTGGCGTAATCTCTCTGGCCGACCCACGGACCCCCTTGTGCTCCGGCTATAATTCGGACTGACTCCAGTCGGTGGAGCAGGTGCACCTCCTGGGTCCCCAGAAGAAGTTCCTCCAGATGTGGACCATACAACCCAATCCCTGCCATCGCAGTTCCATGTCCGTGGCGATCACCAGGGTCAGAGCCGACGAGTGCGTGCTGGTCATCGCTTGACAATGACCCCTTAATGAGCCGGTGTCCCCGGAACACGCCTGTATCAAGGTGGCACACTGTAGGCGCACCTTCTGGTGCTGGCTCAAGTCGCTCTAGGAGATCTAGAACCCACTCCACCTGCTCCTCGTCATCAAGGTCCTCGGTGGTTTCAGTCATGAACGAGGGCCTACGAATCTCTGTCAACGGTAAGTCCGTCGCGGTAAGTGGTTCCAGCTGCTCCCACGTAGCACGGACATACACGATCACGGCATCACGGACCTGCGTCCGCCGGTCCAGCCTCTCCAGCCCGTATGCGCCTAGAACTCGGTCAAGCAGTCCTGGCCGCTCTCTACGCGGGTCCAGCCACAGTTCCCACCACGTCAGTGTTCTGCCCGGAGCCCTAGTACCTGACGTCCACAGATCTTCCAGGAACATCGTCCGCACTCTGGCAATGTTGGCCACGAGCTCGTTGTTCCTGGGACTGCCGACACTACCGTCCTTCTTATTAGTACCATCTTTCTTGGGGTCAAGATAGTCTTCGAAGAGCTGAATAAACTCCGCCCTGAACTCGTCCGCCACCCAGATTACAGCGAGTTCGGGAGAGGTCTTCGTTGCCGGGTGGACTGACAGGAGGAGCCACCGTGGCTTTCTTCCAGTTCTTGTAGGCTGCGCCAAGGATGTGAGCCTGTCAAGCTGGAGGCTGAACTTGGCACCAGGACCTTCAAGAGTCAGGCATGTTCCCGTAGCACTGAGAATATCCTCCACATCTTCCCGGGCACGGCTGACGTCTGCAGAACTGAACGCCGCCTGGATCTCATCGAGCAGCTGTCCACCATGAGCCGCCCGGTCAACAGCCCTGACTGCGGTCCTACCGCTGGATGCAATTCTTTCCATCGATTTCACTCGATCACGGACGAGCAGGTGGTCGAGGCCGGTGGTCCCAGGCACAGGAACTCCTTACCCCAGGCTCGCCAGACGGCGAGCAGCCAGCGCTGACTCAAGATCCGCACGCGTCACAGCGCTGTCCCCCCGCATGAGTGCTGACTTCGCAGCCGACTCAGCAGCCTTGACGAGGTCGGCGTGGCTGAGCCCCCGGGTCAGTGCGCCCAGACCGCCGAGCGGCACGCCCTTGACCAGTGAGCCCAGCCTCTTGCGGATCAGCGTCTGCGCCTGCTTGCCGCCGGGCAGGGAGTACGCCAGGACGGCGTCGAAGCGTCGGAAGAGCGCCCGGTCCAGGATTGCGCGGTGGTTGGTTGCAGCAATAACGATGGACTCAGGACTCGCGGACTCAAGAAATAGAAGGAAGGAGTTGAGGACGCGTCTGGCCTCACCCACGTCGTTGCCACTTCTGTCAGCACCCAGGGCATCAAACTCGTCAAAAAGGTAGACGGCACGACGGGTGGACACCTCGTCGAACACAATTCGAAGCCTGGATGCCGTCTCACCCATGAACCTGCTCATCAGGCCGTCCAGGCGCACAGTGCACACGGGAAGCGACAGTTCCGAGGCAATGACAGAGGCTGTCATCGTCTTACCCGTACCCGGAGGTCCCTCAAGCAGCAGCCGGTGCGTCGGGACAAAGCCGTGCTCCATGAGGACTGCCCGCTGACGCTGCTCCTGGATGACCTGCACGATCTGCCCGGCGAGCTCCGCAGAGGTCACCAGGTCACGCAGGCGTTCCCGAGGCTCACGCACGTCCATGACCTCGGCCACGTCACCCTGCGGACGAGGCAGTGTGGTCACCTCTGCCAGCGGGGTCCGCGGCCTGGACCGGGAGGCCTCCACGGCCTTCTTGATGTCACCGGCCAGCCGGTGGTGTCCCTGACGCGCCTCCCGGGCGGCGACCTGGAGCACGACCGAGTAGAACGCCTCGTCGTCACCGGAGGCGTGGCTGCGGACCATGGCGGTGATGTGTGAGCCCTGGCCAGCCATCAGCATCCCCCCGCACGGTTGCAGTTCCGGTACCCGTCTCGCTGCCATGGTACGTCAGAGGATGAACGCGCATGCCAGGCGCGCAGGTCCTGCGAGGAGCCGCACTCCTGCATGTTCGCCTGCGGCATCCCTCTCCCGCAGTCATCTGCGCGAGCGCGGAAAACTCTCACGTCACCCCACACTACCGCGCCTGCCTGCGGCGCGCGGCGGCGGGACCGCCGATGCGGTCGTGGTCAGCAGTCAAGGACTCGTCAGGCAGAGGAGCCGCGTTGCGGCAACCGGTCGCAAGCGCCGGTTCACGTCCCATGCTGGCAGTACAGTGGAGGAGGCAGGAAGGGGGTCCGCCATGTCAGCACCCACAGACAACCTGGTCCGCGTGTTCACGGAAGAGGAGCTCGAGGATCGCAAGTCTGCGGTGATCGACAGGCTCGAGCAGCGTTTCGGCAGCCTTGAGCGCGCGCTGAAGCGCGAGGAGGACTGGGACTACGACGACGATGAGGCCGCTCTCTTCTCCGACTACCACGCTGTCACCTTCCTCCTGTCCGACTGATGGAGGACTTCTCGGCTCAAGCGCGCCAGACACACGACTTCGCGGCCCAGACCACCGCCACCGTGCGCACGGTATGTCTTGATGCGCCCGACTACGTCGCTCAGGCCGCTGTCCGCAAGAACATCTGGAAGGCAACAGTAGCCACCCCAGGAGACAAGCCGGTGGCTCTAACTGTTGCGGGCAGAAGGCTCCTTCGCCTCAAGGTCTCCTATGAGTGCACGGCGTCACCACGCCACTCCTTCATGGTTGTCGAGAAGTCGGCCTTCATCCTGCTGCCCGCGCAGGGCAGTGAACCCCTGGTGCGACTGGAGTACCTACGACACCCGAACTCCGACTGGACCTTTGACGGGGACAGCCGCTTCAGGTGCGACTGGAGTACCTACGACGCCCTCGCTCTGACGTGCCCTGCTGCCACCTCCAGGTCCACGCCCACCGCGACGACTGGACCTTCGCCATGACCCGCAACGGCGTCGGGAGCGGTCGACGCAAGGTCGCCCGGCGCGCTGGCGCGGAGCGCGCTCCCCAGCTGTCTGACATTCACTTCCCGGTGGGTGGGCCACGTCTGCGGCCTACCCTGGAGGACTTCCTGGAGATGCTCATCCACGACCTCGGCGTGGACCATAGCGGTGACGCCCTGGAAGTCCTCCAAAAGCAGCGTGCGGCCTGGCGAGTCAACCAGGTGCGAGCGATGACGGCCTCGCTCCCTGATGTGGCCGCAGAGGCACTGCGCGATGCGGGGTACACGGTGACTGCACCAGACGACAGCAGCATCCACCCCGACCGGCAGACCTGGCTCACCCGCTACTGACCACCGAGCCGTGCCAACCGCTGAAACCAAGCAGCAGAGCACGACGCGCGCCGGGGACCGCGGTTAGTTGCGCACGTCCAGGGGCGGCAGGGAGCTCACGATCTGCTGCGTGCGCATGGAGACGGCTGCCACACGGGCGATGAGCTCCAGCAGGTAGAGGGGCCGGGCGGGCTCGGTGGGGCCGCCACCCGCACCCTCGGCCATCCAGTCGTTGGGGTCGTTGACGATCCCGGAGGCCTTGTCGGACTTGGCCTGGTAGCGGTCGATGAGCCAGTCCAGGCCGCTGCGCGAGCCCAGCAGGTAGTCCTGCGCCGCCTCCGGGATGCCCGAGACGGTCACGTGCTCGTTGTAGACGATGGTGGTCTTGTCATCGGCCTGCTTGCCATCCACCCGGGTCTTGGCGTAGCGCATCTTGGTGACGTGCAGCAGCGCCGGGGCAATCCGGTCGCGCTGCGCCCACGGCACCTCCTTCCCGTCAACGGTCAGGGTCAGCGGCCAGGGCTCCACGGTCTCGTAATCCAGGTGGAGGTCGGCCAGTCCGCGCCCCGCGGTGGCAATGGTGATGAAGTCCGCGCGGGAGGCGACCAGCGGGATGCGCGGCAGGGACTTCTTCAGGTCCGCGCCGTAGCGGCTGCGGTAGTCGGGCGAGTGCAGCAGCCCGTAGACGTAGTAGAAGACGTCATCCTTGCTGACCGTCGGCCCGTAGGCCTCCCGGTAGGCGTGCAGGGTGGCGTCGGTGATGTTGTCCACGCGCCGGTATCCGCCGATCACCTCGCCCGCGCCCGCGCCGTCCAGGCTCCCGCCCTCATTGCCGACGACGGCGCTACCGGCCCGGCTGCGGTCTCGCCGGAGAGCCAGCCCAGCAGCCGGTTGCGCTTCATGATGTTCATGGAGCCGTCCACGTGCCTGACCTCGACCGACTCCAGCAGTCGCTGCGGCCCAGCATCATTGCCACCCGCTGGAGCGACGGCGTCCTCCGCCTCGGGCAGACCGCTGCGGTAGTCCTGCGCGACGTCGTTGAAGGACTCGGCGAAGCGCTTGGAGCTTCTGATGTCCCGGGCGAAGGCGACGGCGGTGCGCATGGGCTGAATGTCGGTGCCGTACTCGGCCAAACTCACAGAGCGCTTGGCCAGCGCATTCCAGCAGCCGACGATGCGGGCGGCGTCGTCCAGCCGGAGCTGGCCGTCCTCAGCGAGGGAGGACTGGAGCCTCCTAGCCACGGCGTCCTCGGACACGGTCAGGACCAGCACCTTGTAGTCGGTGAGCAGGTTGCGGGAGACCGCCTCACCGAAGCCCAGCCGGAAGAGCTCCTTGCCGTAAGTGTCGGCGTCGTCCATGGAGGCGAGCACCGCGTTCTTCTGGCCGGCGCGCGCCTTGGTGGAGTCGTCGTAGATGCGGGGAGTCGCCGTCATGTACAGACGCTTGCGGCCACGCAGGTAAGCGTTGTCGTGGACGCGGACGAAGGCGGACTCGTCCGCTCCGGCGAGTGTGGCGCCGGTAGTGCGGTGGGCCTCGTCGCAGATGATCAGGTCAAAGTCTGGTGCCCCGAGCTCCTGCGCCCGGGCGACGACGTCGATGGACTGGTAGGTGGAGAAGACCACCGTCATGGGGGTCACTCCGTCGACGGGGGCGGCGGGCCGGGTGAGCCGACGGGCGAGGGCCTCGGCGTCGGTGGTGGCGGGGATCGCCAGGTCCACCACCGAGATGTCCTCACTCAGCGAGGACGTCCCCGCCTTGCCGCGGCCCTTGCCGACCTTGTTGTCCGAGCAGACCGCAAAGGACCGCAGCGGCGCCTGGGCCTGCGCACTCCACTCAAGCAGCGTCTGCGACAGCAGGGCGATGGAAGGAACTAGGAATAGGGCTCTCCCCCCCCCCGCTTCCAGCCATGGCCTCGGCAATGCGCAGCGAGGTGAAGGTCTTACCGGTGCCGCAGGCCATAATGAGCTTACCGCGGTCGGCCGTGGCGAGCCCCTGGGTCACCGCATCGAGCGCACGCCGCTGATGCTCGCGCAGCGTCTTACGGCCGACGCGCTCCATGACCCCCGGGGTGGCGAGGTTGAACTTGTCCCAGTCAATGGTCGAGCTGAACAGGTCGTCCAGGCCGATGCGGGAGACCGGTATCGCCTGGTTCTCCACTGTGTCCGCAGCCGCGGAGTTCCACTTGTCAGTGGTGGAGACGAACAGGCGCGAGGTGAACTCCCCCGTGCCCGACTCAGCCAGGAAGGAGTCGACGTCGTCCTTGGAGACCCGAGCCTGCGGGTCATAGAACTTGCACTGCACTGCGCACAGGTCGCCGGTCTCGCGCTCACGCGCCACCAGGTCGACGCCGCGATCCGGACGGGTGCCGCGCCCCGGCCAGTCCTTCCACATCCAGACCTCGTCGAAGCGCTCGACGTAGCGGGGGTCGGTCAGGAGGAACTGCCGCACCAGGCGCTCAAAACTCGTCCCCCTGCCGCGCTGGGTCTGGGCCTCAAAGTACAGTTCGTCCAGGATGGCAGCGATGCGTGGCTGGCTCACGCGGCTGAGCATACGGGAGCCAGCTCCCGCAGGGCCGCAGGGTGTGCCCAGGAAGTCCGGGAGCCCCGCGCTCCAGCTCCAACCTCACCCGGGAACCGACCTTCCAAGTCTGGAGCCTCAGAGCTGGAAGCCCGGACTGAGGATCCAACTCCACTTGCACCCTGGAGGCGAAGATCCAACTCTCGGCCCCCAGAGTTGGAAGTTCGCACCGGGACTACCCGGTGAATTCCCGCGACCAGCCCTGCGTCAGTCCGGGTACTGCATAGGGGCGTCCATGATCTGGAGCACCTCTGGTGCATACCACTGCTGCCGACCACCACGCCCAGCCGCGCCAAGGCTGACCAGCCACCCTCTGCTCTCTGCGGTGCGAATGAGGTTGCGCGCTCCCTGGTTGGTCATGCCGAGGCTGACCTGAACTGACTGTGCGGTCACGTAGGGGTTTCGCATGACGATCTCCACCAGCGCAGTCAGGTTCGAGCGGCTCCGGGAGGCCTCGGACAGGTAGGTCTCACGCAGCTGGATCAGCGCTCTTGCCCGGGTAACAGCGTCATCAGCCTGCTCTCGTACCGCACGGAGGAAGAACCGGAACCACCCGTCAATGTCCCCTGCCTCCCTGACGTCCTGGAGGGCGGCGTAGTACTCGTCCCGGTGGGTCTCAAAGTAGTGGGACAGGTAGAGAAGCGGCTCGGACAGACGTTGACGCTCCATGAGGAGCACGTTGATCAACAGTCGGCCGATCCGTCCGTTACCGTCCAGGAACGGGTGGATCGTCTCGAACTGGTAGTGCATGAGCGCCGCCTGGACCAGGGGCGGCAGGCTCCTGCCATCGTCATTGACGAAGCGCTCCCAGTCCGTCATGAGCTCGGGAAGGTGCGCTGGCAGCGGCGGGACGAAGGCTGCCGTCTCAGGCGTTGCCCCGGGTCGCCCAACCCAGACTGGCGAGCGCCTGTACTCACCAGGGTTCCTGGACTCTCCCCGGACCCCACGCAAGAGGACCTCATGCACCTGGAGCACGAGCCTCTGGGTAATCGGAAGCGTCTTGACCAGCTCGTAGGCCAGGTCGGTGGCCTCCAGGTAGCGGCGTACCTCCATGACGTCGTCGGAGTTCGCCTGCTCGTTGACCTCGGCCTGGAAGACCTCTGACAAGGAGGTCTGGGTCCCCTCGATCTGGGAGCTGGCCAGAGCCTCGCGGCGTCGGTAGGGGCCGATGAGCAGGCTCGGGTCGCTCACCAGGGTACCTAGGCCGTGGAGAAGACCCAGGGCACCGTCCGCCTCCGACAGCGCCGCTACGACCTCCCGCCCCAGATCCAGATCCCGGGGGATCGGCTTGGGCAGGTAGTAGGTGAAAGCGTAGCGGTTTCCCGGTTCACGGGCCGGCGCCCCGAAGAGGCTGTCCGCGAAGTCCCTGGCTTCCACGCGTCGGAGCATACAGCCCTCGGCTCCCAGACCTGAAGGACCAGGTTAGCGACCCACCAGATCCACTTCCAGCCGCACCCGGGAGCCGCGCCCCTGAGCCTGACAGGTGCCCAGGCTGGCAGCCTCAGAGCTGGAAGCCCGGACTGAGGATCCAACTCCACTTGCACCCTGGAGGCGAAGATCCAACTCTCGGCCCCCAGAGTTGGAAGTTCGCACCGGGACTACCCAGGCCACTGGCAGCGGCGCGCGCCTGTCTGGTGCGGTTTGCGTGTAGATGGAGGCCGTCCAGATGAGGGGGAGCGCTGCGCACCAAGCTCACTCCATGTGGCTCTCCCGGCGTCCAGGCAGCCTGACGCGGCTCCCGCTCCTGCAAACGCCTTCCAGCCTGGCTGGATCTGTGCCAGCCCACCTGGCACAGATCCCAGTGAGGTAGAACTACTCACACCACAACACCCATCCCATCCACGCCCGTGGCCAGGGCGACCAGGTCCGGAGTGAGGCCGAGGCGCGCCGTCGCACCGCCAGGGCCGACAGCCAGGCCGGTCTTGACCTTGTCGAAGATTCGATCGACCGCGCCTCAGGTATCGCCGGGACCATCGTGGGCGACGCAGCTCCTCGGGTCGCCCAGGCCGTCACCGGCCGCATCGATATCGCCGATCTCGCTGATCTCGCCGATATCATGGACGCCGTCAGCCCAGGCTCCCTGGGCGGCACCTACTGCGGCAACCCGGTGGCCTGCGCTGCCGCCGCTGACCATACCCGATGACCTCCTCGCCCAGGAGCTGGACATCCTCGCCCAAGCCCTGGAGAGCAACCCGCTGAGGAGCCTCCCGGCCCCTGACCGCCGGGTCGGGCCGTCGGCCTGGGCAGACGTCGGCCTGGGCAGACGTAACCGGAGCCGGGCCGCCCCCGTGCAGCACCCGCCACGGCAAGCACCGGTCGGCGCCAGCCACCCCCACCATGACCACCGCTACCAGGAGAAGACATGACCCGCCCCACCACCCCCGTGGCCGACACAGACGGCCCAGCCAGCAGCCCGCTGGACGACGCCAAGGCCCAGCTGGCCGACGCTGTGGAGTTCCTCAACCTGGACGCGGGCACGCACCAGATGCTCGCCACCCCCAGGAAGGAGGTGACCGTGTCCGTCCCGCTTCGCCGCGACGACGGCTCCATGGAGCTGTGCCTGGGCCACCGGGTGCAGCACAACATCTCCCGCGGCCCCGCCAAGGGCGGTATCCGCTACTCCGGCAGCGTCAACCTGGACGAGGTCCGCGCCCTGGCAATGTGGATGACCTGGAAGTGCGCCCTGCTCGACCTACCCTATGGGGGCGCCAAAGGGGGCGTGGCCATCACCCCGGAGAACTACTCCGAGCGCGAGCTCGAGCGCCTCACCCGCCGCTACACCTCCGAGCTCATCCCCATCCTGGGACCGGGCAAGGACGTCCCCGCACCCGACATGGGCACCAACGAGCAGACGATGGCCTGGATCATGGACACCTACTCCGTCTCCATCGGCTACACGGTGCCCGGTGTCGTCACCGGCAAGCCCGTGGACCTGGGGGGCTCCCAGGGGCGTGCAGCAGCCACCTCCCGCGGTGTCGTCTACTCCGTCCTCAACGCCATGGAGGCCCTCGACCTGGACCCGGTCGGCTCCAGCGCCGTCGTCCAGGGCTTTGGGAAGGTGGGACGCGGCACCGCCCGCTTCCTCCACGACGCCGGGGTCAAGGTCCTGGCCGTCTCCGATGTCCACGGCGCCGTACGCAACGACGCCGGTATCGACGTGCCCGCCCTGGAGAGCCACGTCGACGCCGAGGGGACGGTCGTGGGCTTCCCTGGCGCCGACCCGACACAGGCTGGCGAGATCTTCTCCGTCCCCTGCGACGTCGCCGTACCCGCTGCCGTGGAGGGTGTGATTACTGCGGAGACGGCACCCAGCGTCCAGGCCAGGCTCGTCGTCGAGGCCGCCAACGGACCCACGACACCAGCTGCCGACGCCGTCCTGGCCGACAGGGACGTGCTCGTGGTCCCCGACATCCTGGCCAACGGCGGGGGCGTGGTCGTGTCCTACTTCGAGTGGGTCCAGGGAAACCAGGCCTACTGGTGGACCGAGGAGGAGGTCAACGACCGGCTGCGGACCCGCATGAACAAGGCCTGGGCCGAGGTGACCACCTTCGCCCGGGACCACGACCTGTCACTGCGCACCGCAGCGACCACCATGGCAGTCAAGCGTGTCGCCGAGGCGCACGACTCCCGCGGCCTGTACCCGTGAGCCGCCGCACCAGCAACCCACCGACAAGACAGTCGAGATCTCGCAGGGACACCGGTGGACGCCTCCGACGCACCACCGACAAGGCAACAAAAGGCAACAAAAGGCAACAAGGAGCCCTCATGACCTACATCCTGGCCCAGGCCAGCCCCGAGCTGGTCTCCTACCTGAAGGACCTCCACCCCGAGGAGGGCCTCCTCCTGGACGGGAGCATGGCAGGCGCCCGTGACGGCGCCCTCTTCGACGTGGTGGACCCGGCCAGCGGGGAGGTGCTCGCCCGCTGTGCCGACGCCTGTGTGGAAGACGCCACCCGGGCTGTCGACGCCGCAGCCGCCGCCCTGGGGCCGTGGAGTGCCACCGCTCCCCGCGAGCGCGCGGAGGTCCTGCGCCGCGCCTTCACCCTCATGGTGGAGGAGGTCGACGACCTGACCCGGCTCATCAGCGCTGAGAACGGCAAGTCACTGGCTGACGCGCGCGCCGAGGTCCTCTACGCCGCCGAGTTCTTCCGCTGGTTCTCGGAGGAGGCGGTGCGTACCGAGGGCGGGTTCGGCGTCTCCCCCGCCGGGGGGACGCGCACCATCGTCACCCATCGTCCCGTCGGAGTGGTCGCCATGATCACGCCCTGGAACTTCCCCGCGGCCATGGGCACCCGCAAGATCGCCCCGGCGCTGGCCGCCGGGTGCACCGTGGTGCTGCGCCCCGCCTCCCTGACACCACTGACCGCTGTCGCGCTGGGAAGGATCCTCCAGCGCGCCGGGGTACCCGCCGGCGTGGTCAGTATCGTGCCCTCGACGCGCTCCGCCGAGGTGTCGCAGACCTGGCTGGCCGACCCCCGGGTCCGGGCGGTCTCCTTCACCGGGTCCACCGAGGTAGGACGCACGCTCCTGGAGCAGGCGGCACGCCGGGTGCTCGTACCCTCCATGGAGCTGGGTGGCAACGCTCCCTTCGTCGTGGCTGCCGACGCCGACGTCGAGGCGGCGGTTGCCGGAGCCGTCCAGGCCAAGCTGCGTGGGGGCGGGCAGGCCTGCACGGCAGCGAACCGCTTCTACGTGCACGCCGACGTGGTCGAGACCTTCACCGAGGCACTGGGTGCCGTGGTGCGCGACCTCAGGGTCGGGCCTCCGCTGGCGGACGAGGCCAATCAACTCGGCCCCATGGTCAGCGCTCGCGCCCGTGACCAGGTCAACGCCCTGGTGGAGGAGGCCGTGCAAGCCGGAGCCCGTGTAGCAGCCAGCTCCTCGTGCCCGCAGGAGGGCGGCGGGTTCTTCCTGCCGGCACGGGTGCTGGCCGACGTCGCTCCTGACGCACAGGTGCTACGCACCGAGATCTTTGGCCCGGTCGCGCCCGTAGTCGCCTGGCAGGAGGAGACGGACCTCCTGAGGTGGGTCAACGACAGTGAGCACGGACTGGCCGGGTACGTGTTCTCCCAGGACCTGGGCTGGGCGCTGCGCCTGGCCGAGCGCATGGAGGTGGGCATGGTCGGGATCAACCGGGGGCTGGTGTCCGACCCCGCTGCTCCCTTCGGGGGGCTCAAGCAGTCCGGACTGGGTCGTGAGGGCGCCCGTGAGGGCATCCGTGAGTTCCAGGAGACGCAGTACTTCTCCGTCGCCTGGTAACGGCTGCTGGCTATACAGCCCGCATCACCGCGAGCACAGCAGCAAGCAGGCCGAACACCGAGCAGGCCGAACACCGAGCAGGCCGAACACCGAGAACGTCATAGGACAACAAGGTGCCTTGTTGTCCTATGACGTTTTCGTTGCCTGGGTGAGGACCGCACCCTGCTCCTAGGACCCAAGTCCCAGACATTCATGTATACTCGTCGAACTTATTGCCGTGCACAAGGAGGTGCATCCGCATGAGTCCAACCACCGCCCCGTCCTCGCCCGTCCCAGCCTCCTCCAAGCACCCTCCCGAGCACCCGGCACCCCGGCTGGCGCAGCGCCGTCGCAGCATCGGGGTCGTGCTGGGGCTTGCCCTAGCAGTGCTGACCTACATCGCCTTCCCCTCCTCCGCCATCGACCAGGTCAATGCCGCAGCCGTGGCCTCCGGCGAGGAGGCCGCCTTCACCGACACCGGCTTGCGCACGGTGGCTGCGGCCGCAGTACTGCTGGGCCTGTGGTGGATGACGGAGGCGATCCCGCTGGCTGCCACCGCCCTGCTGCCCCTGGTCATCTTCCCAGCCCTCCAGGTGGCTGACTTCGAGGAAGTAGCAGCCCCCTACGCCTCGGACACTATCTTCCTGTTCATGGGCGGGTTCATGCTGGCCCTGACCATGCAGAGATGGAACCTCCACCGCCGTATCGCCCTTCGGGTGGTGCTGTGGGTCGGTACCAGGCCCCGGTCACTAGTTCTGGGCTTCATGGTGGCCACGGGCTTCCTGTCCATGTGGGTATCCAATACCGCCACGGCCGTGCTCATGCTGCCTATCGGCGCCTCCGTGCTGGGGCTGGTCTCCTCCCTGGCCGGTGGCAGGCAGCGGATACGACGCTTCTCCACCGCGCTCATGCTCGCCATCGCCTACGCCGCCTCCATCGGCTCGGTCGGCACGATCATCGGCACCCCGCCTAACGCCCTGCTGGTGGCCTACCTCTCGGAGACCCACGGGGTCGAGATCGGGTTCGGGCAGTGGATGCTGGTGGGGGTGCCGCTGGCTGCCGTCCTCATGGTGGTGGCGTGGTGGCTGCTGGTCTACGTGCTGCTGCCTCCCGAGATCGACACGGTTCCCGGGGGCCGCGAGGTCATTGAGGAGGAGTGGCGTCGCCTAGGGCCCATGAGCGGCGGGGAGGTACGCGTCAGCATCGTGTTCCTGGCTGCGGCCGCCTCCTGGGTGCTCGTCCCCACCCTGCTGGAGAGGACCGGGGCCGCCCTGAACATCTCCGACGCCCTCATCGCTATGGCGACCGCCGCCATTTTGTTCCTCCTGCCCGGGGACCGTGCCCAGGGGACCCGCCTGCTGGACTGGGCCACCGCCAAGGAGGTGCCGTGGGACGTGCTGCTGCTGTTCGGCGGCGGACTTTCCCTGTCATCCATGTTCTCCCGGCTCGGGCTGTCGATCTGGATCGGGGAGCAGGCCAGGGGGCTGGAAGTACTGCCCACTGTCCTGTTCGTGGCCGCGGTGGCACTGCTGGTCATCGTGCTCACCGAGCTGACCTCCAACACCGCCACGGCAGCCGCCTTCCTGCCCATCATGGGGGGCGTGGCCGTCGGTATCGGGCTGACTCAGCAGGAGCCCGCCAACGTCTTGCTGCTGACGGCACCGGTCGCCCTGTCGGCAACCTTCGCCTTCATGCTGCCGGTGGCCACACCGCCCAACGCCGTGGCCTACGGGTCGGGCTACGTTCGGCTCGCAGACATGGTCCGCTCCGGGGTCTGGCTCAACATCATCGGCATGGTGCTGGTGACGCTGGCTGTCATGGGCCTGGTGGTCCCAGTGTTCGGGCTGAGCCTGTGAGGCTCCGGGGGTGCTCAGCGCTGTTGAACGTGGAGGCACCCCACCCAGCACGCCCCGGCTCGCCTGAGAGGACCGCCTCGCCCGCAAGGTGTTCGCGTTCACACCACCCTTGAGGGTTCGTGCTGAGAGCATCCACCTGGGCGGCACCACCGTCGTAGCCGTCAACGTCGAGGAAGCAGCCGTCAACGACAAGCCGATGACCTGAGCCCTACCGCTGTCAACGACTTCGCGGCCTCCGTCAGACACTCCACTCCCGCCCTCCAGGATGCTGCCGACGACAAGATCCTCCTGCGGATGAACGTCCTCGCAGGCACCGGCGAGGCCACGGTCGCCGGCCTCTATGCGCTGGGCACCTACCCCCAACAGCACCTTCCGCACCTCAGCCTCACCGCAGCAGTCGACCTTGGCAACGCAACAGACTCGACCCGTCGTGCGATGAACCGCAAGGACTTCACCGGCCCACTCCCCACGATCCTCGACGGTGCCACCGAGTGGGTGGCCCAGAACGTCTCCAGCACCCTGGTTGTCAGCACTGACGGCCGTTCCAGCACCGAGTTCTCCATCCCGCTCGTCGCCGTGAGAGAGGTCGTCGCCAACGCCCTCGTCCACCGTGACCTGTCGGACGCGACCGCAGGACGCGCCGTCGAACTGCGGCTGACGGACAAAGGGATGGTGCTCACCAGTCCTGGCGGACTCTGGGGACTGAGCGTCGATCAACTCGGGACACCGGAAGGCAAGAGCGCCGTCAACGAGTTCCTGTACGGCATATGTCGGCATATTGGTGGGCGCGACCACCGCGTCATCGAAGCCACTGCCAGATCCATCGGTGACCCGGGCGCCCACATCACCCCTCGGACTGCCTCGCCACTCCCGCCAGGTGACCCACACTCAGGCAGGTTGTCCAGACACGGACAGTCACCATCACAGCATGCAGCTCACGCAGCCCTCAACCTCGGTGCCGGTGAGCGCCGCCTGGCGCACCCGCCTACGGGGACTCAGAGGCGGTCCTGCCGCAGCCAGGCGGGTGCAGCAGGGCCAACTGCGGCCGCCTTCTGCATGGCCACGGCCACCTGTATAGGCTCAGCAGAGGACACAGCACGCTACCGGCACAGATTCTCTCTTGCCAGGCGCCTCGGCAGCACCGTACACTAGGGATGTGCGTTGCACTAGCAGCGCAAAGTGTGCCCGGCAGCCTTCCGGACGGTGGGCGAGCCGGGTTTCGCGTACCTGGGAGCAGCCCAGACCGTTATCGGTGCGTTGGCCCCCTGTCACACACTGAGTTCGATGACCTTGATGTCGATACCGTTCAGCCGTCTCCGCCATTCCCCGCCCTTGTTCCAGGACCAGCTGATGGCATCGGCGAGCCACAGCAGAGGCTCTTCATGGTCTCGAAGATGGTCATAGGTCCCTTCCCAACCACAGCCGAGCACCTGCTGAAGGATCTGCCGATCAGCCCTCATCACGGAGTCATTCTGGTCCAGGACCAGGCGTCGGCAGGCGCTCGCACGTACGGATTCAGCCAGTCGGCGAAGACACTGGGGACGGCCGACCTTCGGCCGTGCATTCGCACGGTAGACCTTGGCGCTCATGGGCATCTCAGTCATCATGTCGATGAGTGCTTTGCGAACCTCCGGACGCTCCCTGGAGTCCTCGGAGTCGCCCTGCACCACTGCTGTCCTCACAGCATGCAGCTCACGCAGCCCTCAACCTCGGTGCCGGTGAGCGCCGCCTGGCGCAGACGGATGTAGTAGAGGGTCTTGATGCCCTTGCGCCAGGCGTAGATCTGCGCCCGGTTGACGTCGCGAGTGGTGGCGGTGTCCGGGAAGAACAGGGTGAGGCTCAGCCCCTGGTCCACGTGCTGGGTGGCAGCCGCGTAGGTGTCGATGATCTTCTCGGGACCGATCTCGTAGGCGTCCTGGTAGTACTCCAGGTTGTCGTTGGTCATGTAGGGCGCCGGGTAGTAGACGCGGCCGATCTTGCCCTCCTTGCGGATCTCGATCTTGGCGACGATCGGGTGGATGGAGGAGGTGGAGTTGTTGATGTAGGAGATCGACCCGGTCGGCGGCACCGCCTGCAGGTTGCGGTTGTACAGACCGCTCTGCCTGACCTTACGGGCCAGCTCCGCCCAGTCCGCACGGGTGGGCACGTGCACACTGGAGGCCTCGAAGAGCTCGCGCACACGGTCAGTCACCGGCACGAAGTCCTGAGTCACGTACTTCTCGAAGAAGGAACCGTCGGCGTAGGCGGAGTCCTCGAAGCCCACAAAGCTCTGGCCCCGCTCCACCGCCAACTCGTTGGAGGCGGTCAGGGCCGCGAACAGCACGCTGGCAAAGTACACGTTGGTGAAGTCCAGCCCCTCCTCAGACCCGTAGTAGATGCGCTCCCGGGCCAGGTAGCCGTGGAGGTTCATCTGCCCCAGGCCGATGGCGTGGGACTCACGGTTGCCCCGGTCGATGGAGGGGACGCTAGGCAGGCGGGTCTGGTCGCTGACCGCCGTCAGGCCGCGCACCGCGGTGCGGATGGTGCGCGCGAAGTCCGGGGAGTCCATCGTCCTGGCGATGTTGAGGGAACCCAGGTTGCAGGAGATGTCCTTGCCCACGTGGGTAAAGGACAGGTCCTCGCCTAGGACGCTGGGCTCGCTGACCTGGAGGATCTCCGAGCACAGGTTGGACATGACCACCTTGCCCTTGACCGGATTGGCCCGGTTGACCGTGTCCTCGAACATGACGTAGGGGTAGCCGGACTCGAACTGGATCTCCGCCAGGGTCTGGAAGAAGGTGCGGGCGTTGATCTTGGTCTTCCTGATCCGCCCGTCGTCGACCATCTCCCGGTACCTCTCAGTGACATTGACGTCAGCGAAGGGTATCCCGTAGACGCGCTCGACGTCGTAGGGGCTGAAGAGGTACATGTCCTCGTTAGCCCGCGCTAGCTCAAAGGTGATGTCGGGAATGACCACGCCCAGCGACAGCGTCTTGATACGGATCTTCTCGTCGGCGTTCTCGCGCTTAGTGTCCAGGAAGCGCATGATGTCAGGGTGGTGGGCATGCAGGTACACCGCCCCTGCACCCTGGCGGGCGCCGAGCTGGTTGGCGTAGGAGAAGGAGTCCTCCAGCAGCTTCATGACGGGGATGACGCCGCTGGACTGGTTCTCGATCCGCTTGATGGGGGCGCCCATCTCCCGCAGGTTGCTCAGCAGCAACGCCACGCCGCCGCCGCGCTTGGACAGCTGGAGGGCGGAGTTGATACCGCGGGCAATGGACTCCATGTTGTCCTCGATACGCACCAGGAAGCAGGAGACCGGCTCGCCGCGCTGCGCCTTGCCCTCGTTGAGGAAGGTCGGGGTGGCCGGCTGGAAGCGCCCGGTCATCATCTCCTCGACGAGGTCCAGGGCCAGCGTCTCGTCACCGTCGGCCAGGGTCAGGGCCACCATGGTGACCCGGTCCTCGAAGCGTTCCAGGTAGCGCTTGCCGTCGAAGGTCTTGAGCGTGTAGGAGGTGTAGTACTTGAAGGCGCCCAGAAAGGTCTCAAAACGGAACTTGTGGGCGTAGGCGGCCTTGAAGGCCGTCTTGACGAAGGCCGGGGAGTAGCGCTCCAGGACGTGGCCCTCGTAGTAGCCCTCGCTCACCAGGTAGTCGAGCTTCTCCTCCAGGTCGTGGAAGAAGACCGTGTTCTGGTTGACGTGCTGGAGAAAGTACTGGCGGGCTGCCTGGCGGTCGGCGTCGAACTGGATGAGCCCGTTGGCGTCATACAGGTTCAGCCTGGCATTGAGGGCGTGGTAGTCCAGGTCCGGGGACGGCGCGGTCTCCGTGCCGGTGTCCGTCAGCGTGTCTGCCAAAAGTTATCCAATCCTTGCTTGACGCGTTCCACGTCGGTCGGGGTGCCGAGCAGCTCGTAGCGGTACAGCACAGGTACGCCCAGCTTGCTGGCGATGATGTCGCCGGCCAGGCCGTAGGCCTGGCCGAAGTTGGTGTTGCCCGAGGTGATAACCCCTCGGCACAGCGCCCGGTTGCGCGGGTCGTTGAGAAACCTGATGACCTGCTTAGGCACTGCACCCTTGACGGAGCCACCGCCGTAGGTGGGCACCACCAGAACGTAGTCCTCCTCCACCCGAAGCGCCCCGTCCGCGGGACGCAGGGGGATACGAGCACTGGGTAGGCCGAGCCTGCTGACAAACCTGTGGGTGTTCTCCGAGGTGGAGGAGAAGTAGACCAGAAGGGGTGGCCCAGGAGGCTGGCTGCTCATACAGCAACAGCATCCAGCGCAGAGATCAGACGGCGACGGCCTCAGCCGCAGCCGCCAGGGCCTTGATCCTGTCCGGACGGAAGCCGGACCAGTGGTCGCCGCCAGCGGTAACCACCGGCGCCTGGGCGTACCCCAGGGCACGAACCTGCTCCAGGGCCTCGGCGTCCTGGGTGACGTCCACCGTCCGGTAGGCCAGGCCGGCCTTGTCCAGGGCACGGTAGGTAGCCGAGCACTGGACACAGTTGGGCTTGCTGTAGACGGTGATCGCCATGTCGTCCTCTTCCTCAGGTTCCCGCGGCCCCTCCAGACCGTCCCCCCGTGAGAGGGCCGACCCGGAGGCGGCCACGCTGCTGCCATTCACGGCTGGCGCGAGCGCCGCCGTTGGGCAAGACACTACCCCTAGGGGTCGATTCACGCCACCACCCCTAGATGATGTGTCTGGCGTGTTCTTGTGCATAAGCACCGCTCCGTTCTGTGGACAGCTTCCACGAGCTTGTGGAGGACCGGTGGACGCCCCACCGGTCACGGCCCAGGCCCCGCCGGAACCCCGGTCGAGTGTCCCGCGGAACCATGGTCCTCCAGGGGTGTGACACGAACCCGGGCACCTTGGACACAGACAGCCCCGGCACAGTGAGCACCAGTGTCTCCAGCCTGCCCCCACCCTGGGGACAACGTCACCTGAACCTCTTGTCCCACTCTTGTCACACCTCCGTCTGGCGTGTCGCGGCAGCGTGGACATCACGACCTGCGAGGGCCGCCGCAGGCGCAGCGGTCGCAGGGCAGCCCGGGCAGGCGCTCGGTGCGACCGCTGTGGCAGGATGTCAGGCCACACTCAGACCTGCCGCCTCGTCAGAACGAGGAGGAGGAGCCGGACCCCGAGAAGCCTCCGCTGAAGCCACCGCCCCCGTGCCCGCCCCCCACCGAGCCTTCACCGCCAATGAAGCCTCCCACACCGCTCTCGCCGCTGGACGGCTCGTAGGAGGCTGCGGCGCGGTAGCCCGCTACCAGGTCCGCGGCTGGTGCGAAGAAGACAGTTGTCCCAGCCAGGCCGCCTGGGGCGCCGACCCCGGCCGCCTGCCGTGAGCCGTCCCGGACCCTGCTGCTGCGCCTCGACACTCCTGGCGCTGAGAGACCAGGCGAGCTTGGGTTGAGCCGGATCGTGGAGTACGGGACGTAGCTCTCACTGACACCGTCATACGACCACTGACCGCCGTAGACCCTCGCTGTCTCCGAGTCCCCGCAGGGGTGGGACTGCTTGTAGTACTGCTGCCGCTGCTCGGCGTGGCGCGAGTCGTCCGCGTCTAGGGCGGCCTTGGCCAGCACGTCAACCCGGATTCGGGTCTCGTCTGAGACGCGGTCCAGCTCAGCCAGAGCGTCTTCGGGCACCATCCGATGGTCAGCCAGCTCCTCCGTCATTGTGTCCAGCCGCTGCTTCTGAACACGTACCCACTGGCGCTCCTTTGCCGCAAGCCCCCTCAGCCTCCCGTCCCAGACCTCGCCGCACAGCTCTCTCAGGGCCTGCAGGTCCTCCAGCACCGGCCCCATCTCGTTGCGCCAGGCATCCTGCCAGCCGTGGCCCATGGTGAGCAGGGCAGCAGCGTTGACGACGACGTCGTCCAGCGCGTCCAGCTCAGCGGCCTTCTTCTGCAAGCGGGTCGCCCGCCGCAGCAGCCGCCAGCTGAACCACTGGGCACCTACCGGCTCGCCGTGCTCACCGAAGAGCCGCGTTACGTCGTCGTACTCCTGGCGGAACCACCGGTACCGGGCAAGGACCTGCGCCCCGTAGGGCCGGGCCTCCGGGATTGTGCGGGCCGCACGCTCGGTGGCCTCATGATCACGGACCACCTGCGCGTAGGAACTGCGTGCAGCAGCGGTGCGGCGCCGGGCCAGCACCCCAGGACCCAGGTAGGCGCCGACAAGAGCCACGCCTCCTACCCCGAGCAGGACCGGTAGCACGGCTACCGCTGGCCTGTCCTCACCGGGTCTGCCAATATTGTCGGCAATATCCCCTCCCATGGCCGCCACGGCGCCGTCCCAGTCCGCCTGCTGCAGCCGGGACCTAGCAGCCTCCTGGGCCGCCTGCTGCTGGTCCAGGGGCAGCGTGACGTCCTCCCCGAAGTAGCAGCCGACCCACCGGGAGTCCGGGGCAAGGGCCAGGATGACTAGCCCTTCAGCCCAGTAGCCCGGGTCCTTCGGGGAGATCCAGGGGGTGTGGGTGTCCCTGGTGCGCGCATAGTCCCGGACCGTGTCGTTAAAGTCGCGAGCGCTGGCAATACCGTGACCGGGCACAGAGAGGACGGCCACGTGGACATCCTGGCGGAAGGCCAGCTCACCCAGGCTGTCAGCAAGGGTCTCCTCCTGGAACACGTCTGCCTCGTCGTGAATCTCCACGCTGGGGTGGTGGGTACGTCCAAACGGCCACGTCACTACCAGCACAGCGGACACGAGAAGCACCAGGCCCGTGCCGAGCACTGCCACAAAGAGCGCGACAGCCCGCAGCCCTCCCAGGTGCACAGCAGACGGCCTCTTGCCACTGCCAGCACTGCCATCACGAGGCGGCCTCACGCCCCTCCCGCGTCCGGTGCGGGGCAGCCTCATACCTCCTCCGGCTCTGGCCGGGCAGGGCCTCACGGCAGCCATCCGTCAGGGCCGTACGGCCACGGCCTCGATCTCCACCCTCGCCCCCAGCGGCAGGGCCGCCACCGCGAAGGCGGCCCGGGCGGGCAGGACCTCCCCCTCGAAGAAGCGGGCGTAGACCTCGTTGACCGCGGCAAAGTCAGCGATGTCGGCCAGCAGCACGGTGGTCTTGACGACGTCGGCGTAACCCAGGCCCGCAGCGGACAGGATCGCGCCCACGTTCCTCAGCACCTGCTCCGCCTGCACCTGGACACCCCCTTCGACGAGGGAGCCGGTAGCGGGGTCCAGCGGGACCTGTCCGGAGACAAAGACTAGGCTGCCACTGCCGTCCCCGGTGCTCACTGCCTGAGAGTAGGGGCCGACGGCAGCGGGGGCCGACTCGGTGGCGACAGCGGATGCAGGGGCGGCAGCGCCGCGATCAGGACTGGTTGAGATCATGAGCACACCCTGGTCTACCCTGCGGACCAGGTCAAGGCGCGCCGAGCAGGCACACCTTCTCGGTCCTGTTCTCGGTCCTGCGCCCGGCTTCTTGTGCCCGGTGAGCGAAAACACGCACCCGCACCAGTGGTCGGTGACACACTATGCGCCATGCACCCACGCGCAGGACAACCAGCCCAGCCCGAGGACCTCATCAATGTCGACGAGGTCGTCTCCGCCTACTACGACCTTGTCCCCGACCCCACCGTTCCCGCACAGAAGGTGGTCTTCGGCACCTCCGGGCACCGGGGCTCCTCCCTGGACACGGCCTTCAACGAGGCACACATCGTGGCCACCACCGCTGCCATCGTGGAGTACCGCCGCTCCCAGGGCACCGACGGCACTCTCTACCTGGGGCGCGACACCCATGCCCTGTCCGAGCCTGCGTGGCGCACCGCCATCGAGGTGCTCTCCGGTGCGGGCGTCATGACCGCGATCGACGCCCGCGGCTCCTACACCCCCACCCCTGCCGTGTCCCACTCCATCCTCCTGGCCAACGGGGCAGGCACCGCTGAGGGCGTGCGCACCACCGGTCCTGGCCTGGCCGACGGCATCGTGGTCACCCCCTCCCACAACCCTCCGCGTGACGGCGGCTTCAAGTACAACCCGCCCACAGGAGGTCCCGCAGGCTCCGAGGCCACCGGCTGGATCGCCTCGCGGGCCAACGAGCTGCTAGCCTCCGGCTGGCGTGAGGTCCCCCGCGTACCCGTCGCCGAGGCCCTGGACGGCCCCTACGTGATCAGGCACGACTACCTGGAGACCTACGTCGCCGACCTGGCCAACGTCATCGACATGGACGCCATCCGTGAGGCGGGGGTACGCATCGGCGCCGACCCGCTGGGCGGGGCAGCCGTGGACTACTGGGGGGCCATCGGCGAGCGCTATGGCCTGGACCTCACGGTGGTCAACCCGAGCGTGGACCCGGCCTGGTCCTTCATGACCCTGGACTGGGACGGCAAGATCCGCATGGACTGCTCCTCCCCCAGTGCCATGGCCTCCCTGCGTGAGGCCATGACGCCTGACGCCGAGGGCGCGACCCCCTACGACGTCGCCACCGGCAACGACGCCGACTCCGACCGTCACGGCATCGTCACCCCTGACGGCGGGCTCATGAATCCCAACCACTACCTGGCCGTGGCCATTGAGTACCTCCTCACCCACCGCCCCGGCTGGGGGCAGGGCTGCGCCGTGGGCAAGACCCTGGTCTCCTCCTCCCTCATCGACCGGGTGGTGGAGGCTGTCGGCCGCCGCCTGGTGGAGGTGCCGGTGGGCTTCAAGCACTTCGTACCCGGCCTGCTGGACGGGTCGGTGGGCTTCGGCGGCGAGGAGAGCGCCGGGGCGTCCTTCCTGCGCAAGGACGGCACCGTGTGGACCACGGACAAGGACGGCATCATCCTGGCGCTGCTGGCCAGCGAGATCATCGCGGTGACCGGGAAGTCGCCCTCCGCCCTGCACCAGGAGCAGGTGGAGCGCTTCGGTGCCAGCGCCTACGCCCGTATCGACGCTGCTGCCTCCAAGGAGGAGAAGGCCAAGCTGGCGGCCCTGTCCCCCTCCGACGTCACCGCCACCGAGCTGGCTGGCGAGGAGATCACCGCCCGCCTGGTGGACGCCCCCGGTAACGGGGAGCCGATCGGCGGGCTGAAGGTCACCACGGACAACGCCTGGTTCGCCGCGCGCCCCTCAGGCACGGAGGACGTCTACAAGATCTATGCCGAGTCCTTCAAGGGGGACGAGCACCTGGCCCTGGTCCAGGAGGAGGCCAAGAAGGTGGTGTCTGCCGCCCTGGGCGGCTGAGGCCGGGCTGGCTCGCCGCGACGCGAGGCGCGCCGAGACGTACCGATTCCGTCACGATGCACCGAATCCTCATAGGTGACTGACATGCCAGTCGTCCTATGAGGATTCGGTCGTTCTCGCAGAGACCTCCCCGGTCTTCATGCCTGGCCGTCAGGCAGTCTCCTGTCAGGGCCACCAGCCAGCCCGGTGGACTGTCTAGGCTTGTCTACGTGAGCCAGACACGACCGTCCTCACCCTCCGACCCGTGCGGTGACGCCTCGAGCACTCGCCCGGGCAACCAGTCAGGCGACTCCACGAGCGGACCGAGCCAGCCGCCCCGCACCGCCCCCTCCCACCAGTCCCGCCCCGGCCCGGACGACGACGTCATGCTGGCCACCGGTAGGCCAAGGTCCACATCGTCTGTCCCCTCCGCGCAGCACCCCCCACAGAGGCGGCCCGGACATGCCGGGCCCTCCCAGAGCCCGGGGCAGACCAGCACTGCCTGGAAGAGACCTGCCCCGGCACGTCCCGCCCAAGGCGGCCGCCGACCGGGCCGCAAGGCGTGGGTGCCCAACCAGCACGGGGCCTGGTCCATGCTCGTCCTGCCCCCGGTGGTCGGCTGGGTGGTGGGCGGCTTCAGCTGGGTGAACCTGCTGCTCATCCCCGCCTGGTGGGGGGCCTACCTGACTTACTGGGCGTGGTCACAGTGGCTGCGCACCCGCTCCGCACAGCGCCGTGTCCTGCTGCTCGTGCCGCTGCTCGTCTACACCGGCTGGACGGGAGTGCTGGGCCTTGTCACAGTGCTGGTCACCCCCTACCTGCTGCAGTGGGCCGTACCGCTGGCACCCTTGCTTGCCGTCGCAGCCCACCAGGTATGGCGAGGCCGCGAGCGCTCCCTCCTGTCCGGGCTCTCCACCACGGCGGCCGCCTCCCTCATGGCGGCTATCACCTACTGCCTGGCCGTGGGGGGCGCGGGCGGGTTCCTGGGACTGGGAGCGGGGGCCGACAACCTGCCGGGGAGCTCACCTAACGGAGAACTGACAGGCTGGTCGTGGATGTGGCTGGTCACTGCGCTGACAGCCGCCTACTTCTGCGGAACCGTGCCCTACATCAAGTCCATGATCCGCGAGCGTTTCAACACCGTGCTCCTGGCCGGGACGGTCGCGGCGCACACGGCGGTCGCAGCGGTGACGCTGTGGCTGGCTAGCGGCGGCTACCTGCCGTGGGCGCACGCGGTGCTGTGGGTGGTGCTGGCTGTGCGGTCCCTGGTCGTGCCGCTGCGGCAGTGGCGGCTGGTACGCGGGCACCACCAGCCCTTGCGACCCCGCCAGCTGGGACTGATAGAGATCGTGATGTGCCTGGCCTTCCTGCTGAGCGTAGCCACGTACTGAGGGCGGCACGGGCGCGCTCCGGCACCTGCTGACACCTGCTGCGCGCACCGTGCCGAGCCCAGTCGTCACACACGGACCTTCGCGACACCTCTAGCACCCCAGCCGGGCACGGGTGTCCCGGAGGTGGTCATCGATCCACCGCACCACGGGCCGGGGGATGCCCTCCGCCCAGGCCTCTTGGCTGGCAGTGTGCCAGAGGTCGCAGAAGCGCTGCACCGTGTCGTCGACGACGTCGAGCACGTCCTCCTTCCCCACGCCGAGCCTGCGCTGGAGCTCGGCACAGTGGTCCCGGGTCACCTGGGACAGCCGCCGGGCACCCAAAAAAGGCAGGCCCAGGTCGGGGTCCTCCGGGCTGGGCAGGTACACCGCCGTGCACACGAGGTCGTAGGCGGGCGAGAGGCGGGCGCGCCTGCGGTCGGGATAGATGAGCGACCAGTTCTTCAGGTGGGCGTCCCCGTTACCTACCAGCAGGTTGAAGGTGGCACGCCGCACCATCTCCCGCAGCGACTCGTGGTCCCGCCCACGATAGGCCAGGCCTGCCACGGTCTGGACGGTGGACTGGTACTTCCCCTCTCCCGCCCCAGACTTTCCCAGGACCTGGGCAAGGTCCTCCATGTGGACGCGGCCCCCGGGACTGCGGTCAAAGCGCCGTATGGCGTAGGCCTGGCCCTCATGGGAGGGCCAGAACCTATCACTCAGGTCAGGAGCCTGGTCGCGGTGCACCATCCGGGTCTCGGGAACCGCAATGCCCACGGCCCGGGCCAGGCCCATGACAGCGAACTCGTTGGCGGGCAGGTCTGGGTACTGGGTGTCCGGCGTCTTGAGGATCCACTCTCCCGTCTGGCCGTGCGCGGGCAGCGCCAGGCGCTCCTCCTCCCACCTCATGGAGAGCTTGAGGGCCAGGCCGGCCAGTGAGAACCGCAGGTCGGGCTGGACCGGGTCCCCCCGACCGCCTGGGCCGCCCTGGTCGACGACGTGTAGCAACTCCGTCCGGACCCCTAGGGACTGCTGGTCCTCCGGGTCCAGTACCACCTCAACGGCCCCGGGCAGGTCGCGGCCGATCCGTGCCAGCAGGTCGATCTCCTGGTGGGTGCTCACATCCTGCTCACGGGCGATCAACTCGCGCAGCCGCCCCTCAGGTAGCAGGTTGGAGAACCACGCAGGCAGATGGTTTACCGCGTGCGGCTGCCTGCGGGGATGGTCCTCAAACCACTGCCCCAGCACGGGACGGTCCGCACGCCCCCAGTAGTCGCGGTCAAGCACGAACTTGGTGAAGGAGTCCCGCCGCTGGAGCGAGCCGACGTGCTGTCCATGCAACAACACAGCGTAGACCTCCTCCCTCACAGGTCAGCCTCCCCGTGAGAACGGTCCTGGTCGGAGGGAGGACTGATCAGCTCGACCAGGGGCGGGGTGTCGTCATAGGCGTAGGCGGTGCGCACCGCCAAGAAGTCGCTGAGGTAGTCCTCCAGCATCTTTTCCCGCCGCTGCAACAGCTCCTGGTAGCGGTTGTCCTGAAGGAGACCCAGCGTCTCCTGGTCCAGCAGCAGGGAGGCAAGGGCGGACTCCTCGACGTCGCCGGAGAGCTGGGCTACCAGTTCACGCCGGTCATCTACGGCAATAACCCGATTAGCCGCCAGGGCAGAGTCCGGCCCCAGCACAGCAGCAGGAGCCAGCTCCACCGCGACCGCCCGGGGAGTAGTCTCTCCCTCCAGCACAGTGGCCAGCTCCTCCAGCGTGACCGACTGGCCTGTCATCAGGTTGACTGGGTTCCGTTTCCACATGGCCGCCAGGATCATCTTGGAGTCGGCACGAGTGGACCGAAAGGTGCGCAGGTCTGGCAGTCCCGGAGGCTCGGGGAGCCTGACAGCGTCAAGAAGCCGCTGGACGGAGGCGGACTCTTCGCCTGGAACCACGTGCTTGGCCATGTCCCGCAGGTCGGTCCGGGAACCGCTGATGCTCAGGGCGTCAGCCCCCGCACTGGAGCGCCACAGCCACCGGCGCAAAAGCTCTAGGTTGCGCGCGTGAGGCTGGGGGAAAAGAGCAAAGAACCTAGTGAGGACAAGCAGCTGGAAGCGGAAGGGCAGGAAGGTCATATGAGGGACATCCGCCTGCCCCTGGAGAAAGCGGACTGCGGCCACCAGTGCCCGCTCAGTAGCCTCATAGGCCTCCTGTCGGTCCTCTCCGGGGAAGGCGCTGACCTCGCGGCGAGCCGGGGAGAACTCGCTGTGGATGTCCCGGGTGATGTCAGGGTGACGGCGGGTCAGCAGTGCCTGAACCACCACCGTGTCCGAGAGCAGGCCAAAACGGGTCTCGCTGTCTACACGAGCGGCTATCCCCGGGATCGTCAGCTCCCGCCCCGGGCCACCGTGGATGGCGTCAAAGATCTCGGCGGCGTTCAGGCGCTTGCCCCGGGAGTTGATCCGGTCAAACACCTCGCGTAGGACGCTCTCGTCAGCCTGCTCCATGACTGTAGCGGGTACAGCGACCCGGTTGAGCCGACCCGCCACATCCTGGATGAGAGGAGCATGCTCAGAGGCGTCCGGGTTGTCCGCCAGCCAAGCGAGCGCCCGCCCGATATCAAAAAGGTCCGGCAAGGGGATGACCAGTGACTCGTCAAGGCGGCTGGCCCCCACCACCTGGTGGTTCCTCAGCGAGTATCCCAGGGTGAAGCGCGGGTCCTTGGCGCCTTCTGGGTCGACAACGTTGACCAGGCTGGTAATGCGCTGCTGGCCGTCCACTACCCATAGAGCGTCCTCACGCGCAGCCGCCTCCACCTCCAGCCCGCCAATCCGCAGCACCTGCGCCTGCGCCTCACGCTTCCACAGCAGGAGGCTGCCAAAGGGGTAGCCTCGCACCACGGAGTCAAGCAGGCTAAGA
This sequence comes from Actinomyces sp. 2119, assembly GCF_003591215.1. Lineage (NCBI taxonomy): Bacteria > Bacillati > Actinomycetota > Actinomycetes > Actinomycetales > Actinomycetaceae > Actinomyces > Actinomyces sp. 2119. Next base: position 233,448 of record NZ_QYRR01000002.1, on the reverse strand, counting down.
ACGTCACGGGCCTCCCAGCGGAAGGAGCGCTGAAACTGGGGGACGCGCAGACGACCGGAACGCACCAGCACACGTAGGTCGGCAATGGTGTAGACCTGGCTCGTCGAGACCGCCTGAGACTCCTCCATAACCCTGATCATAAGGCCAGGCACTGACAGCCTCTGTCGGCTCACCTGCCCACTCCTCCGGCTCCGCTCACCCACTCACTGCCAGGAGTCCGATTCACGGCACACACCGCTGGCCAGGCTGACTCAGACCCCCTCAAGCCCCCAGCACAGTCAGAGGCAGCACACCCACGCCGTCGGGCCGTACGTGGGCCACGCCGGTGGGCACCACCACCAGACACATCAGTGGCGGGCTGGTCATCTTGGCGGTGACCCGCAGCAGGTTCGCCGCACCCTCCTCAACACGGCCCTCACCCAGCTTGACCTCGACGGCTAGCCACTGGCCATCCGCCCCTTCCACCACGGCGTCGATCTCGTCACGTCCCTTGGTGTCACGGTAGTGGAACACCCCGCGCGCACCCGCAGCCTGGGCATAGACGCGCAGGTCGTGCACCACCTGGGACTCGAACAGGAAGCCAAGCGTCTGCGGATCCGTCATCAGCCTGTCGCTGCCCGCCCCCAGCAGGACGGCCGCCAGTGAAGGGTCCACCAGGTGCCGGGCGGGGGCCTGCGAGGCCGCGCTCGCTGAGCGCAGGCTCGGCGACCAGGCAGGCTGGTCCTCAACCAGGAAGAGACGCTGGGCCAGGTCGTGCAGCGCCGTCGGCGCCGTTGGTCCCAGAGAGCCCACGTACTCCTTCCTCATGCGGCGCACGACCGCCGCCTGGCTGGCCGGCTGCGCCACCAGACCCGCCAGGGCACTCAGGTAGGCGTGGAACCTGCGTGGGTCACGGCGCGTGCCAGCCACTGTGGCGAACTCGTGCTCCACGATATCCTGGACGTAGGAGTCAGCACGCGAGCGGGCGGACCGCTCTGACAGGTCGAACCAACCCGGCCACCCACCGGTGACGACGCGGCTGACCAGCTCGGGCAGGCCCAGGGCGCTCTCTGCCAGCGGGAGCTCCTCGCCGTCCAGGAGCGAGGACAGCGAGACCTCCCCCGTAGAGTGCCCCGTCTCCGCGAGGGTCATGGTACGCAGCAGGAGCGTGTGCATGCGCCCCGCCCCCGAGTGGCGCAACGGGTCGTCGTCAGGACTGGCCGAGCCAGTGAGCACGAACTGACCGGGTGCACGACGCTGGTCCACAGCATGGCGCACCTCGTTCCACAGCCCCGGGGCCAGCTGCCACTCGTCCAGCAGCCGAGGTGTGTCACCAGCCAGCGCGGTCTCCGGAGAGGCACGTGCCAGCCGGGCCCGGGGCGAGGCCGAGTCAAGCCGCAAGGTAGACGCTGCCACCTGCAGGGCGGACTCCGTCTTGCCTGTGGCCCGGGCACCACGCAGCACCACGGCGCCGCTGGAGGCCAGAGCATCGCGGATCAGCGGGTCCACCACCCGAGGCAGGTACGACGACATGCCCTCAGCATACAGATACGCCCCTGCTCCACAGTGGAGTTCTCCATCAGCCACTGGTGGAGAAATCCGCTAGTGACTGATGGAGTTCTCCACCAGGTTTCAGCGTTGTCCCGTCACCTGCGGCCCGGTCCGCAGCCCGTGTCGGCCACACCTCACGGCGACCGCGCCCCAGCTCGGACCGGCACCGGCCACCCCTCAGCCGCAGCCGCCGTCGGCCGTACCCGGCCTGCGTATGGCACCGGGCCCCTCGGTCTACCGCCCCGGCGCAGCTGCCCCTCAGTCCGTGGCCCGCACCAACCACCAGGCGGCGTAGGGAGGCACCGGTACCCGCCCGTCCCCGGCCCCCTCCAGGGAGGTCGAGCCGAAGGGCACCGTGTCAGTCAGGACGTCGGTGGCCCCCATGACCCCTAGCTCGGCCAGCCGGGCGGCCGAGACCGAGCGCCAGTCAGGCGTCACGTTGTACACGCCCACGAAACTGCCCCTGGGGTGGTCGCGGTGGGTGAGGAGCACACCGGGGTCGTCCACGTCGTCGACCTGGGTGCGCACGCTGGCCTCCAGCTGGGGCAGGCTGGCGCGCACGCGGGCCATGCGGACCAGGTCGGTGAAGACCCGCCCCTCCACGGTGGAGCGGTTCCAGCGCTCAGCCACCCGGGCGTCATCGAGCCGGGGACGCCCGGCCCAGCGGCAGTCCGCCTCGTGGCCGGGCTCGGCGTCCCAGTTGGGGTCGTTGGGCTGGGCCAGCTCGTCCCCGCTCCACAGCACGGGAACTCCTCCCCACCCGTAGAGGAGGGCGTGCGCCATGCGCAGGGCGTGGATCCTCTCCTCGCGCCATGTCCACAGGTCCTCGGCCTGGTGCGCAGGAGTGTCGTCGGTGACGCCCTCCCAGGCCTCTGCCGCAGCCTCCAGCCCGATGAGGGAGGCGGCGGTGCCTGCGATGCGCCGGTCCCCGGTGATCGGGTTGTGCTGGAAGACCAGCCCCCGGGCGTCGCTGGTGGGGTAGGCCCCGCAGTACCAGTCCGCCAGGAAGGCCCGGTGTCCGAACCCGGACAGGCCGACGGCGGCAGCGTCGCCGTCGTCGATGGCCCAGCCGATGTCGTCGTGGCAGCGCAGGTAGGTGATCCAGGTGGCGGTTGAGGGCTCCACGGGCAGGTTCTGGAGCGCCTCGACCGCCAGGGTCGTGTCCCGGGTGGCAAGCATGGACCAGACCTGGACCATGAGGGAGTTGTGGTAGGCCAGGTCGGAGACCTTGCCGGTGTACCTGCCCTGCCCCAGGTACTGGAGCAGCTCGGTAGGAGCCACGATCGCCTCGGCCTTCAGGTCGAGGGCCGGGCAGGCGATACGGGTCAGCGCCCGCAGGGCTGCGGTGACGGCGTGGACCTCAGGCTGGCCCTGGCAGTCGGTGCCCTTGCGCTTGATGGTGAAGGCGATGGCGTCCAGGCGCAGCACCTCCACCCCCCGGTTAGCCAGGTCCAGCACGATGTCGGCGAACTCCTCCATGACGCGGGGGTTGCGCCAGTTGAGGTCCCACTGGAAAGAGTTGAAGGTGGTCCACACCCACCCCGCCATGTCCTCGTCCCAGGTGAAGCTGCCGGGCGCGAAGTCCGGGAAGATCTCCGGGAGGGTCTCCTCGTAGGCGTCAGGCTCGGTGCGGTCGGGATAGACCAGGAAGTAGTCTCGGTAGCGCTGCTCCCCGGCCCGCGCCCGCGCGGCCCACTCGTGCTCGGCGGCCACGTGGTTGAGCACCAGGTCCACGACCAGGGAGATCCCGGCCTCACGCAGATGCGCCGTCAGGTCCTCCAGGTCCTCCATCGTACCCAGGTCCTCGCGGACGGACCGGTAGTCGGCCACGGCGTAGCCGCCGTCGGAGTCGCCCGGCCGCGGAGTGAGCAGCGGCATGAGGTGGAGGTAGGTGACGCCCAGCTCACGCAGGTAGTCGATACGCTCCTCTACGCCTCGAAGCGTCCCGGCAAAACGCTCGGTATAAGCTGCGTAGCCGATGCGGCTGGGGTCCTGGACCCAGGAGGGGTCCAGTGTGCGGGCCAGGTCCAGCCGACGCAGCTCGGGGTCACGGTCGGCGTAGGCGTGCGCCGCCTGCTCTACCAGCGTGAGCGCGGTATCCGCCCCGGCATCACCGTAGAGGGTCGTCAGACCGTCAAGCAGGTCCGGATACCAGCGCTCGACGCGCGTGAGAAAGATGTCTCTCTCTGCGGCCTCAAGCGGGTCAAGAGCGTGAAAGACGAGATCGTAGAGGGTCTCGGGGACGGGGGCGGCGCTGCTCATGGACCTATCTTCCACTGCGGACGGCCCGAAGGAAAGCGCACGGGCGGACACCAGGGAGGTCGTGCTCCATTCCCGCTAGGGCCTGGCCTCACGTGCAATCAGGCTCGTCTTGACGCCCACCCCGTAGCGGAAGCCGCCGAGGGAGCCGTCGGTACGCACCACCCTGTGGCAGGGAACAAAGAGCGCAGCAGCATTGAAGGCGCACGCCCCGGCCGCCGCGCGCACGGCACGGGGACGTCCGCAGCGGGCGGCGTAATCGGCATAGCTCAGCACAGCCCCCGGCGGGATCCCGCGCAGAACCTCCCAGGCCGCCTCACGAAAGGGACCTGAGCGCTGGACCACCGGCACCCGGCCGGGCGCCTCCAGCTCACCGGAGTAGTAGGACTCCACGGCAGCCAGTGCCTGGCTGAGCGGGTCGGAGTCGCCGATCTGCGGACCGGGTGGACACGACCCGCTGGCGGCCGCGGAAGATCCCTCCAGCCCCGGGGACAGGCTCTCTGCACCTGGACGCGCGCCCTCGTCGGTCGGAAGCAGGTCAGCACAGACCAGCTCCAGGTCCTTGGCACCCGGTCGCAGGCTGGGGTGGATAAGAGCCAGCAGGTCAGCCGGGTCGGTAGTCCACCCCGATGCCAGAACCTCCCGGCCCACGACAATCGTGAAGGGGCCGTCCGGGGTCTGCGTCGTGGCAGCACGAGGGCGGTACGGACGAGGAGGGTCGGGGTACACCATGGGCATGAGGCACTCCTGTGTCGTCTCCGGACCGTGCCTGGGCCGTCTCCAGTGTCCCCGGTATCCCCAGGCACCTCCGGAGCAGGCACGGACCCTGCCTCCAGTTCGCGCGTCATTCTGGCATACCAAGCGTCCAGGTACCGGACTCACGCGTCGAGCGGCTGGTCGGCACAGTGCCTGCCACCGTCCGGGCGCACGCCGCCACCCCCACCCCCGGCAGCCGTCTTTTGTTGGCCTGGGCACCTGTCCGGGTGCAGGCTAGTGCCATGACCCAGACACCCACGACGGCCCCGACAGCTCTGACGGACCGCATCACCACTCCCCCCATCGCCCTGGCCATCGCCGGCTCGGAGGCCTCCGGCGGCGCCGGGGCGCAGACTGACCTCAAGACCTTCCACCAGTTGGGAGTCTTCGGCTGCACCTCACTGACCTGCATCGTATCCTTCGACCCCGCCAACGACTGGGCGCACCGTTTTGTCCCCGTGGACCCGCAGGTCATCCACGACCAGATCGAGGCCGCCACGGCAGTACACGGCCGCATCGACGCCGTCAAGATCGGCATGCTGGGCACACCTGCCACGATCGACGTCGTGGCTGAGGCCCTGGAGCAGCACCGCTTCCCCCACGTGGTCGTGGACCCGGTCCTCATCTGCAAGGGCCAGGAGCCCGGGGCCGCTCTCGACGTGGACAACGCGCTGCGCCAAAAGGTCCTCCCCCTGGCTGACGTCGTCACCCCTAACCTCTTTGAGAGCCAGGTCCTGGCCGGCGTCGAGGAGATCACCACGGTTGACCAGCTCAAGGACGCCGCCAGGCGCATCCACGACGCCGGCGCCCCCCACGTCGTCGCCAAGGCCGGCACCCTGCTGGGTACGGGCACGGCGCTGGACGTCTACTACAACGGCAGCGACCTAGAGGTCCTGGAGGTGCCCGCCGTGGGACAGGAACGCGTCTCGGGCGCGGGCTGCACCCTGGCGGCAGCGATCACTGCCGAGCTCGCCAAGGGCGCTACGCCGTTGGAGGCTGCCCGTACCGCCAAGGACGTCGTCGTCAGTGCCATCGAGAACAGGATGCACGGCAACGCGCCCTTCGACTGCGTCTACCAGGGGGCCTACACAGCCTGACACCGGAGCGGACGCACACCGACGCTCAACAAGGCCAGCCACCTACCGGGCCGTGTGAGGCAGCCGCCTCCAACGGCCGCGCACTCACTGCGCTGGTGGGCGCCGCCCCGGTAGACAGGCTGTCTGGTTACTAGGTAACCTACCTACCATGGCGACCCCACCCGTCTCAACGAACCTCGTACGCGGGCTCCTGGAACCCTGCCTGCTCTCCCTGCTGGAAGCCGGCCCGGACTACGGACTGTCCCTCAGCCAGCGCCTGGAGACCAGCGGCATCGGCCCGGTACCCGGCGGCACCCTCTATCCGGCGCTGCTCCGCCTGGACCGACGCGGCCTGGTCACCACCTCCTGGAGGCCGTCCCCCTCCGGACCTGCTCGCAAGTACTTCGAGCTGACCCCGCTGGGTACCTCCGAGCTCGCAGAACGTCGCCGGGAGTGGCGGCGGCTGTCGGCAGCACTGGGAGGCGTCATCGAGGGAAACGCACAGGAGACACATACCAGCGCAGACGAAGCCGAGACGAGAGGCTGATACAACGGTGCCCCTCAACAACCCGTGGCTACGCCCCAAGACCTCCCGGGACCACCCAGCCTCCTCCGACTGGCTGCGCTCCTTCACCACCGAGCTGACCTCCCTGGGCGTAACCGCCCAGCAGCGCGAGCAGCTGGAGACGGACACTCGGCTGGAGGTCGAGGCGGCAGACCTGCCACCAGCAGAGATGTACGGACCGGCCGCCCTCTACGCCCGCGAGCTTGCTGCCGCCCTGCGCAGCAGCGAGCCTGCCCGGCAGCCGCTTCCCCCTATGCCGCCTCAGGAGGTCGTCCTCCGCCTGACTGACATCTGCCTACGTCGGGGGCGGCGGGCTGTCCTGGACCAGGTAAGCCTGGAGCTGCGTCGCGGGGAGGTCCTGGCGGTAGTCGGGACCAACGGCGCCGGCAAGTCCTCCCTGCTCCAGGTCTGTGCCGGGATCCTCAGGCCAACCAGCGGTCAGGTGGAGCGCTGCCAAAGCTTCGGATACGCTCCCCAGCGCGACGCCCTGGCTCCGCTGCTTACCGTCGACGAGCACCTCAGCCTGTTCGGGTGCGCGCGCGGGGCCACAGGCTCCCGAGCCCGTGCCACCGGATACCGGCTCCTCTCCACCCTGGGGTGGAACGCCCGGGGCGCCCAGACTGTGGGCACGCTGTCCGGCGGGACCCAGCAGAAGGTCAGCCTCAGCCTCGCCCAGCTCGACGCCCCTCACCTCCTTCTTCTTGACGAGCCCTACCAGGGCCTGGACTCCACAGCCTACGAGGACCTGTGGGAGCTGATCAGGACCTGGAGCCGGGCGGGCACCGCCATCCTTCTGGTCACCCACCTGCTGCGCGACGTCGACCGGGTGGACCAGGTCATCGAGCTGGCCGCCCTTGACGAGAGGACACAGGAGGCACACCGATGAGAACGCCAGCGACGACTCCCTCCATGGCCGGGCTGGTCGCGCAGGTCACTGTGCACGAGCTGTTTCGCCGCCGGGGAGCGCTCGCACTGACCCTGCTGCTGCCGCTGACCTTCTACCTGGTCCGCCTGGACACCCACTGGACGGCGCTGCGCCTGCTGGCTATGGGCTTGGGGTGGGCTGTGGCGACCCTGGCCCTGTTCACCCAGGTCTCCTCACGCCTCATCGACCGGCGGCTGGTGGTGGCCGGGGCGCGTCCACAGTCGCTGTGGGCCGGGCGCCACCTGGCCGTCCTCCTGCTGGGGTGGGTGGTGGCTGTGGTCTACGCCGCCCTGGTGCTGGGTACTGCGGGCGACGACCTGGAGCACCCAGGCGCCGTGGTCGTCATGCTGGTGCTGACCGCGACCGCAGCCGTGCCGCTGGGCTCACTGGTGGCGGCGCTAGTCCCCCGGGACCTGGAGGGGGCGATGCTCCTGCTCGCAGTCATGGCTGTCCAGCTGCTGGTCGACCCTGAGGAGGAGTGGACCCGGATCCTGCCCCTGTGGTCCGCCCGCGAGCTGGCCAGCTACGTCGTGGAGCCCCTGGGAGCGCAGGCAGGCGACTACCTGGCCAGGGGCGTGGGCCACGCAGTGGCCGTCACCGCCGTCCTGCTGGTGCTCAGCGCAGTGCTGAGCAGGCTGCGACTGCGCGTAGTGACACCGCCACTGCCTGCGGAACCGGGGTAGGCGGCTGGCTGCACCGAGGCAGGGGAGGCCGACACCTGGGCGTATCCGGTTCGGGCTGCCGTCACCCTCCCAGGTGTGCTGCCCGGGCTAGCGCGGGCAGCCGCGCAGCGCACGCACAGGCAGGTCACGGCTGCCGACCTGGGCGGCTTCACCGTGTGGGTCTCGGCCGTCATCGCGGACCAGGGCGTGGGCGAGCACAACCTTGGCAGCAAGCCGTCTCCGACCAGCAGATTGAGGCACGGCTGCGAGACCGAGGGCCTGACCACGCGCTCGGATGCGATCCGAGCGCGGAGTCTTGGCTAGAGCCTTTCAAGAAGGGCGTCAAGGGCGTCGGTGCTAGCCCAGCCGTTGACGCTGACCGCGCCAGTAGGGTCAACACGCACCTCAAGCCGGTCCGGGACAGAGTCAAGGCGTGAGACGAGCCTGGCGTATCGTGGAGTCAGAGCGTGGAACCGCTGGTTGACCGACCCGACCCAGGGGCGCCGGTGGTCAGGCACCGCGATGTCAAAGGGCCCGTCAACAAGAAGGTCCGTGTTCGCCAGAAGCCCTGCGACCCCGGGAGCGCGGGAGCACCTGAGCCTCTCCAGCCAGTAACCGGTAAAGGTCATGACCGTCTGGCCGCGACGCCGCACAAGGTAGGCAAGCCGCGCAAGAGCCTCTGGCTGCTCGAAGGGCTCGCCCCCAAGGAAGGTAACACCCTCGACATCCTCGGGAATCCGTTGAAGGAGGCTGTCGGGCTCGACGGGTGTACCGCCCCGCTTTCCCCACAGGTGGGGGTTGAAGCACCCTCTGCACCGAATTGTGCAGCCTTGCACCCACAAGGCGGTACGCAGCCCCGGCCCCTCGGCCCTCGTCCGCTCAAGAAGACGAGCGAGCAGAATAGGGTCACTCATCACAGGTCAAGCAGGCGACCGCGCTGACCGCCCCGGTCCTTCCCGGACTCACTGCCCCTGCTGGGCTCACCACCCTTCCTGGCCTCCTCGTTCTTCGAGAACTCGCTGAAGACGACCCGCTCACGCATCCGAAAGACCTGGTGAGGCTGGAGGTCGGCCGCGGACACCAGGTCGTCAAGGTCGCGAAAGCCCCCGAGCCGCTGGCGGGCTTCAAGGATCCTGTTGATCGCCTCTGCGTCAAGAGAGCCGATGGTCTCCAGCTCCGAGGCCCCAGCGGCGTTGGCGTCAACTACGCCTGTCGAAATGTCTACCTGCCGTCGGGAGGAGCGGCGTTCATCAGCGCCCGGAACCGAGACCTCCTTGAATGGGTCAGCCGACGATTCAGCCGAAGCCTCGCGGTGCCCGTAGTACCGCGACATGTCAATTCCAAGATCAGACGACCCGAGGCTCAGGTCGGCAGGCGACGCCGCAGACCCTCCACCAGCCCGATAAGGGTCCTGGGAGCGGGACCACTGGGCCTCGGATGGCGTTCTGCCACCCGAGAAGAGGGGATCACCCCACCCTAGGCCAGTGTCACGCTCAACCAGCCGCGCAAGCGCGTCCTCACGCTTCATGACGGCACGAAGGACTGTACGCCGCATGATGAGTGCGTGGGAGGTCCCCCCGATCCAGCAGATAAACATGAGCGCCCCGAACATGTTCTCCATGAGGGAGGCGTACTCCGGCACGTCGTCATAGCCAGAGGAGAACCACAAGCCAGTGGTAAGAACGAGCCAGACGGCCACAACGCACCAGAACCGCCTGGACTGCACCATCATGCCGGCCCAGATCCACCCAAGAAAGGAAAATATCCCCAGACCGGCGGCAACAACAACTATCCAGGCGGAGTGCCTGAGCCTCCACCCGAAGGGCTTCTGAGCCAGCAGGGCGTCAATTCTGTCGACCGGCAACAGTGGTCTCCTCAGTAGTATCCTGCTGGCTCACGCCCTGGGCCGCGTAGTAGTCAGCCGTAAACGCGCTCTCTGTCGCGACCGCCTCAAGGATATCCTCAAGAACGCCGACCTGCGGAAGACAGGAAGAGCCGACGAAGCCGATCGTCTCGGCATCCACCGTGCCGTCAGGCCCCACTGAGACCTTGAGGTACCTCCGCGCACTCATCTCGCCCCTACCTCCATCATCAAGGTGACAACACGGTCGTCATCAACAGTCTCGGACTCGATACGCATACCAGCGGCAGGAGCACGGTCCCGCAGTCGCTGGACCACGGCCTGCTGCACCCTGAGACCATAGGCGCGGTCAAGATCCTCAACAAAATTGCGCGCAAGATCCGGGGAGTCCGGGTCAGCAAAGTGGATCGTCCACAGCCCGTCGCTGTCACGGGTCAGGACAAGGGGACCAACGGAGGTCGCACCGGCAAGCCGCCCCTCCTCAGTACGCTGCACTGACACACCCAGGTCATGCAGGGCGTCAACAAGCAGCCCCTCGTCACGCATACGTGACCTCACACCGACCGTCCGCCTCGGGTGCGACGGGGTGCTGCCCTCCTGCCACGCCTGCCCCACGGTCACAGCGGCCAGGGCCAGGGGGACCAATGTGATGCTAAGACTCATCCGCTCATCCTTCCGCTCAGACTGGTCAGAACTCGACACGGCGGCCAGCTGCGGCAATATCCCCGGCAAGGCCTCCAGGCCCTCCTGGCCCCGACCGCGCCGTAGCCGACCACGTACCAGCCGACCCCCCGGGAAAGGCCCCAGGAGGAGACGCAGGCAGGGACCCGGAGAGGGAGGACGGCCTCGCGCTCGCAGCCACCGCGCGCTCACTCGCCCACGCCCGGACAGCGCTTAGCTGCTCCGCCTGCGTCACGCTCAGAGGAACAGACCTGTTCACCGCGCTCACCAGGTCGTCTCCCGTCAGGGCACGACGGCTCGCGAAGGCGTCGAACAGGGCATCCAGGACCGCCTGCTCAATCTCTGCTCCCGAGAATCCCTCAGAGGTCGCCACCAGGTTCGCAAGCAAGACCTTGTCAAGCACGAAGTCGCTGTGCCGCTCGGCAGCCTGGACGTGCTTGGCAACATGGAGCCTCCAGATCTGCTCACGTTCCTCCTCGTTAGGCAGGTCCACGAAGAAGATCTCGTCAAACCGCCCCTTGCGCAGGAGCTCTGGAGGCAGGTCACGGACATTGTTGGACGTCGCGATGACGAAGACCGGGGCCGTCTTCTCCTGCATCCACGTGAGGAAGGCACCGAAGACGCGGGAGGAGGTTCCGGAGTCCCCGCTCCCGCCGACCCCGGAGAACCCCTTCTCTATCTCGTCCACCCACAGCACGGCGGGAGAAGCCGCCTCAGCAGAACGAATTGCCGAGCGCAGGTTCGACTCGCTGGAGCCGACAAGCCCCGAGAACATCTTGCCGACGTCGAGCCGCAGCAGAGGGAGGCACCACGCCGACGCCACCGCCTTGGCTGTCAACGACTTTCCACAGCCAGGAACCCCGGTAATCAAGACACCACGGGGGGCAGGAACGCCGTAGTAGCGCGCTTCCGCCAGCCACGACCCGTCCCTGCGGCTCAGCCATCTTTTAAGGTTGTCAAGGCCGCCCACGCCGTCAAGATCGATATCGGTGTCGATGTAGTCAAGCAGACCGCTCTTGCGCACCGCCTGCTTCTTCTCCTGAAGAACGGTCTCCACGTCACTGGCGTCAAGTCGGCCGTCCTCAGCCATCGCCAGGGCGAGCGCCCCTTCCGCCTCCGTCTCCGTGAGCCCGACAGCCGCTCTCACCAGGCGGTCCTTGTCCGTCTCCGCCAGGTCGATCTCGAGACGTCGGTTCCCGGCGTTGTCCATGATGAGCTGGTCAAGAATACTACGGATTTCAACCTCGTCCGGAAGCGGGAAGTCGAGAAGGTGAATGTCTTTCTCCAGCTCGGCCGGAATCCGCCGTATCGGAGCGAGGATGATAATCGTGCGCCGCAGCTCCCCGCGCTGGAACTCAGCCGCGGCCTCCCTCAGCTTTCGCACAACTCCTGCATCCGCCGGGCGAGTCCCGTCCCCCAGGTGCGCGTGCAGGTCAAGGAACACAAAGGTTGCAGACTCCCGGGTCTCCATTGCCGCATCAAGCGCCCTGCTGGGATCAGTCGTTCCAGGTGCCACCTTTCCTTCCGGGCCAACAAGACCTGCGGTACAGCTCCAGGTGTGTACCGGGCGCGAGGACGCCAGCGCCGGCCCGGCCTCCAGCGTCTCCCGGATTGCGGCAAGCGCCCGCCTCTCCTCAAAGGTCTCGACATAGATAATCGGGAACCGGGCTTTTGCCAGGACAGAAAGGGACGCCTCAAAGGATGCGGCCACGCTATACGTCCTCTCATGTATGGGGCGGAGCAGGTCCCGGGGAGCGGCTCCCGGGGAAACCGGGCCTGACGCTGCGGCACTTTACTCTCACGCAGTCCCCGTGTCAGTCCATGAGGTAGAGAGTCGTCCCAGCCCTTCCCTCTGCGGAGGTTCCAGCCTGGTACCCGGCAAGGCAGGCGGTGACACACCCGGCAGGCCGCCGCCCGCCCCCGCCCTCACACGTAGGCGGGCTCGGGAGTGATATCGCGGGCCATGTTGGCGAACCTCGACAGGTGCCCCTGGAAGGCCACCGGGATGGAGCGGGTCTGCCCGTTGCGGTGCTTGGCGACGATAATGTCCGCCTCTCCGGGACGCTCCTCCTGGTTGTAGTACTCGGGCCGGTGCAGCAGCATGATGATGTCGGCGTCCTGCTCCAGGGATCCGGACTCGCGCAGGTCCGACATCTGCGGCTTGTTGCCGGTGCGCTGCTCGGGACCACGGTTGAGCTGGGCCACGGCAATGACGGGGATCTCCAGCTCCTTGGCCAGGAGCTTCAGCGAGCGGGAGAACTCTGAGACCTCCTGCTGGCGCGACTCCACCCGCTTGCCCGAGCTCATGAGCTGGAGGTAGTCAACCACCATGACTCCCAGGTTGTGCTGCTGACGCATCCGCAGAGCCTTGGAGCGTATCTGGGGCATGGTGAGGTTGGGGGAGTCGTCGATGAACAGCGGCGCGTTGGAGACCGGGTTGTAGGCCACAGCCACGTCAGTCCAGTCCCGGTCCTCCATCTGGCGCGAGCCACGCAGCTTGTTCATGTCCACCCCGGACTCGGCGGCCAGGATGCGCATCATGAGCTCCATGCGCCCCATCTCCAGGGAGAAGTAGCAGCTGGTGATGCCGTGGTGGATGGAGGCGCTGCGGCAGAAGTCCACGGCCAGGGTGGACTTGCCCATGGCTGGGCGCGCGGCGACGATGACCATCTGGCCGGGATGGAGGCCCCCGGTCAGCTCGTCGAGCTCCAGGAACCCGGTGGGTACCCCGGTGAGCACCCCGTTGTCGCGGTTCTGGGCGGCCTCGATCTCCAGGTTGGCCTCCCCCAGGAGGTCCGCCACCGGGACGTAGTCCTCCCGCTCACCCTCGTTGTGGGCTACGGCGTAGACCTCGGCCTCGGCCAGGGTCACCAGCTCATCGATGTCACCGGCGTCCGTAGAGTAGCCGAGCTGGGTGATGCGGGTCCCGGCCTGGACCAGGCCGCGCATGAGGAACTTCTCCTTGACGATGCGTGCGTAGTAGGCGGCGTTGGCGGCGGTAGGGACCGTGGCCATGAGCGAGGCCAAGTAGGAGGCGCCGCCGACACGTTCCAGCTCGCCCCGCTTGGCCAGCTCGTCGGCAACGATGAGAGGGTCGGCGGGCTCGGACCGATTGTAGATCTCGACGATCGCATCAAAGACCAGCTCGTGGGCCGAGCGGTAGAACTCAGGGCCGCGCAGCACCTCAATGACGTCGGTGATGGCCTCCTTGCTCAGCAGCATCCCGCCCAGCGTGGCCATCTCGGCGTCAAGGTCCTGGGGAGGGAGCCGGTCGAATGCAGAGTCCCCCCGGGAGGAGACAGTCTCCCCCGCAGGCTCCGTCCCGTCCGTTCCGTCCATCTGAACCCGCCTTCCTGCGCCCCTGCGTGAACCCGCTCCTAGACATGACCCGGCGCCACCCGGCACGGGTGGATCCGTAGGAGCCCCGAGGGACGAGCGTCGGACTCCCACCCGCACGAGCCCCTGACCGCGGGTTCCAGCAACGGTACTGACGCCGCTATCGGCGCTGCTGCCGTTGCTGCTGCCAGCACTGCCGAGCCTCGCGCGCGCGAGACCATAGCGCCAATGGATCGCACTCGCAAACCCTCAGGCCGGACATCCTGGGGAGAACACCCATAGACCTGTGGACTCCACCCACAGGCTTGGGGACGCCACCCTGATGTCATGGGGACAGCCGTGGGGACCGGAGGTGGTGACCATCGGAACACATCCATCAAACCCTTGTCATAGCAGGCAAAAGTGAGCCCAGGACACCTATAGGAACTTCCCACCGGATCACAATGTGGGTCTGTGGAAAGGTGGGAATCTCTGTGGACAAAGGTCACGTCGAGGTTGAGGTCTACAGCCCCGCGCAGCCTCCGATCACCAGATTGTCAACAGTTTTCCCCAAGGTCATCCCCACTTATGAGCGACGATGTCTGCCGCCACCACAGTGGGCACAGTAGGACACAATGACACCGTGCACGCCGCTCCCACCGTCCCTAGCCTGAACCGCCGTATCTTGTCCCTGGCGGTACCCGCGCTGGGAGCGCTCGTCGCCGAGCCGGTCTTCGTCCTCATAGACTCGGCCATGGTGGGCCACCTGGGGACTGCCAGCCTGGCGGGGCTGTCCCTGGCCTCGACTGTGCTGACGACCACCGTGGGCCTGTTCGTGTTTCTCGCCTATGCGACGACAGCCACCACAGCCAGGCTCCTGGGAGCGGGGCGCCAGGCCGACGGCCTGCGAGCCGGGCTTGACGGCATCTGGCTCGGCCTGGTCCTGGGTGCAGCGGGCGCGGTAGCCCTGGCTGCCACCGCCCCCTGGCTCGTCGAGGCGATGGGAGCCCAGGCGCAGGTGGCTCAGGCAGCCCGTTCCTACCTGTGGGCCTCTGCCCCCGGTCTGCCGGGCATGCTTGTGGTCCTGGCGGCTACCGGCACGCTGCGAGGACTGTTGGACACCCGCACACCTTTTGTCGTAGCAGCAGCAGGGGCTCTGCTCAACGTCGTCCTCAATGCCGCCCTGGTCTACGGCCTGGGCCTGGGGATCGTCGGCTCCGGCGCAGGGACAGCTCTGGCCCAGACCCTGATGGCCCTGGCGCTGGTACGGCCCCTGGTCAGAGCCGCTCGTGCCCGGGGTGTTCCCGTGGCGCCTCGGCGCGCGGGTCTTCGTGCCTCGCTGGGCAACGGGCTGCCGCTCCTGGTGCGCACCCTCAGCCTGCGCACCGCCATCCTGGTCACCGTGTGGGCCGCGACGGCACAGGGGCCCACAGCACTAGCCGCCCACCAGGTAGTGACCGCCGTGTGGAACCTCGCCGCCTTTGCGCTGGATGCCCTGGCGATCGCCGCCCAGGCACTGGTGGGCACCTCCCTGGGACAGGCGGAGGCATCACGAGCCTCCCAGCCCGCTCCGGCCAGGGGCCCCAGCCCAGGAGCCGGTACTGAGGCCCTGGCCGACCCGCAGCACGGGCGGTGGGCAGAGACCAGCCGGGAGGAGGCAATCTGGCAGGTGGATGACGTCTTGCGCCGGACACTGGCGTGGGGGGTGGTGACCGGGACCGGTATCGGCATGGTTGTCGCCGTGTCCAGCCCCTGGCTTCCTCGCCTGTTCACCTCGGAGTCGGCCGTGGTCCTCACGGCGGTGCCGAGTCTTCTGGTCGCCGCCTCTGCCATGCCCCTGGCCGGGGCCGTCTACCTGTTCGACGGCGTCCTCATGGGGGCGGGGGACGGCCGTTACCTCGCCCGTGCTGGCCTGATGACGCTGGTGCCCTACGTGCCTCTGGCGATCGTGGTCAGTCGTACCTGGCCTGCTGACGACCTCGGCAGCAGTGTGCCTGCCCCTGGCCTGCTGTGGCTGTGGGTCGCCTTCGCGTGGGTGTTCATGGGTGCCAGAGCAGTCACCACCGGTCTACGCACACGCGGGAGCGCCTGGCGAAGGTAGCCGGAACACGCGAGTCGGACCGGCAGGTGCAGGCATCCCCAGGTACGCCCATGCGCACCCCAGGCCTTCAGGCCCGGCCTCCAGCCCGACCTACCATCACGCAGTACCGGGCCTGCTCTACCACCTGCGTGCCACAGGCAGGTGGTAGAGCAGGCCCGGTGGGGGCACGTGTCGCTGGTCAGTCACCCGCCCGCTTAGCGGGCTGCGACGACATTGACCTCAAGACGGGCGACGACGTCAGCGTGCAGGCGCACTGAGCCGCTGTGGCGGCCGGTGGACTTGATAGGAGGAGTCATGTCGATCTTGCGACGGTCGACATCAGGACCACCTGCCTCCTTGACTGCCTCGGCCAGCGCAGCCGTGGTCACTGCGCCAAAGAGGCGTCCGCCGGCGCCGGCCCGGGCCGTCACGGTCACGACGTTCCCATTGAGCCAGTCGCGGGCCGCATGGGCCTGGTCAAGGGAGTGGATGGCCCGACGACGCCGCGCCTCGTTCATCTGGTCAATCTGGCGTTGGGCACCCTTGGTCCAGAGTGTGGCCAACTTGCGGGGTACCAGGTAGTTACGGGCGTATCCGTCCTTAACCTCTACGACCTCGCCTGCGGCACCCAGGTGGGCCACGTCATGGGTGAGGATCAGCTTGGTTGTCATCTCAACAGCCTCCTGTCAGCGAGCCGAGCTCGAGTAGGGAAGCAGCGCCATCTCCCGGGCGTTCTTCACAGCCTTGGCGATCTTGCGCTGGTCCTGGACAGAGACGCCCGTGACACGCCGGGCACGAATCTTGCCACGGTCGGAGATGAACTTGCGCAGGGTTGCTGTGTCCTTGTAGTCGATCCTGCCGACCTTGACGGTCTTAACCGGGCTGACCTTCTTCTTGGGCTTGCGAAGTTGGGGCTTCGCCATAGTGGTACTCCTTGGTCTGAGCGCCTGGGCGCTCTACGAGATGATTTTTCGGGTGAGTGGGGACGGGGGAGGAGGCCAGTAGCGTCAACAGTGCCAGTGACGTCCACGGAGAGCAGCGCGCTGGACGCGATGCCGGTCAGAACGGGGGCTCGTCCCCGAACGACGTGGAGCCGCCCGTGGCCCAGGGGTCGTCGGGGGCGCCACCAGCCGGAGCGTTGTAGCTGGGCTGGCCACCAAAGCCGCCGCCCTGCTGGCCTCCCTGGCCGCCAAAACCACCCTGCGACTGGCCGCCGAAACCGCCCTGGGGACCCCCCTGACCACCGAAGCCGCCCTGCTGGCCACCACCGCGGGGGTTACGGGTGACCTGGGCCTTGGCGTACCTCAGAGAAGGGCCGATCTCATCGACCTGCATCTCCACCACGGTGCGGTTCTCGCCCTCACGGGTGGTGAAGGAGCGCTGGACCAGGCGCCCCTGGACGATGACGCGGGTGCCCTTGGTCAGGGACTCCGCCACGTTCTCCGCGGCGTCCCTCCAGATGGAGCAGCGCATGAACAGGGTCTCCCCGTCACGCCACTCCTGGGCCTGGCGGTCAAAGGTACGCGGCGTGGAGGCCACGGTGAACGACGCGACCGCAGCCCCGGAGGGGGTGAAGCGCATCTCGGGGTCCGCCGTCAGGTTCCCCACGACGGTGATGACAGTGTCTCCAGCCATAGGTTTCTCCGTTCCCGGTAGGGGCTCAGGCCTCGGGGCGCAGCAGCTTGGTACGCAGGACAGTCTCGTTGAGGCCGAGCTGGCGGTCGAGCTCCTGAGCGGTCTCAGGGGTCGCTGTCATGTCCACGACGGCGTAGATGCCCTCGGACTTCTTGTTGATCTCGTAGGCCAGGCGGCGCTTGCCCCAGATATCGACCTTGTCCACAGTGCCCCCGCTGCTGGGGACAACCTGCAGCATCTTCTCCAGCACGGAGCCGACAGTGCGCTCATCCGTAGCAGGGTCAAGGATGATCATGATCTCGTAGTGACGCATGCTTAGTACCCACCTCCTCTGGTCTTCAGCGGTCACGGTCCTTCCGTGACAGGAGGGTGATGCGTACGGCGCACCGTGCGGCAGGGGACCTGGTACAGGCCCGCTGACGCAGACCGGCGCAGCCAGTGGCCCAGACTACCGGAGACCAGGCAGGGCCGAGAAGACCCGGCAGGCCGGTGTGACGTGCCGTGCCACACGTCAACAGCGTCTAGCACCCCTCAGTGCCCGCCCCACGGCCCCGTGCCAGCGGCCGGGAGCCTGAGCACGGCCCAGCAACTGAGCCGGAAGACGGCAGAGCCGGGGGAGTGCCCCCAGGGCGCAGGGATTAGTGGTCAGTCGCCGCCCTAAAATTACTCCGTCTCGGGCGGACTGTCCGGCAGCTCAGCACCCCCTCCACCACCAGAGTTACCGCCCGGGTCAGTGCCACCGCCCGGGTCAGTGCCATCGCCCGGGTCAGTGCCATCGCCCCCGGAACCGCCCGGATCCTCCTGCTCCACCGGCGGCTGCACAGGTTCCTGAGTGACTGGGACCTCAACCGTCGGCTGAGCAGGTGCCTCGGTAGCAGGTGCTTCGGTAGCAGGTGCCTCGGTAGCAGGCGCCTCGGTAGCAGGCTCCTCTACAGGGGCCTCCTCTACAGGCGCCTCCTCTACAGGCGCCTGGTCCTGAGACCCGGAGTCGGTGGAGGGCTGCTGGTAGTCCTCGGCAACCTCGCCCGCCTCCCCGTGAATCGCACCGCGGGTGTAGGAACCAGCCGTGCGCTCGGGGAAGGCCTCGACAGGAACATCCTCCAGGGCCACCGACATGTAGTCCACAAAGATGTCAGCCGGGTAGGTGGAGCCGGTAATCTCGCTGTACTCGCCCCAGGGAGTGATCGACTCCTCCGTCCCGTCCTCACCCGACTGGTAGAGGGTCACGGCAGTCACCACCTGCGGGGTGAAGCCGACGAACTGGGCGGACTTGTTGTCCGAGGAGGAGCCGGTCTTGGCTGCGATAGGGCGCCCCAGGGCGAGCGCCTTGGTCGCGCTCCCCTCGTTGACCACCTGCTGGAGGGCGTAGTCCGCGTCCGCCATGACCCCCTCATCAAACTCCTGGGAGCCCTCCGTGGGGGCCGCGTAGGCGACCGCGTCCTCCGAGTTCTTTACGGTGTCCACAATGTGGGTGTCGCGCTTGACCCCTTGGGCTGCAAAGGTGGAGTAGGCCCCGGCGATGTCGATCGTGTGCGGAGAGGCCGAGCCCAGCACGTTCTGGATATAGTCGTTCATCCCCTGGGTGTCCTCCGGGTAGCCGGCGCGGACGGCCGCCTCGTTCGTCAGCTCAGGCCCCACGTCCTGGTTGAGCTGGAGGTAGGGAGTGTTGATCGAGTGGGCAGTGGACTTCACCAGGTCCGACCAGCCGTAGGAGGCGTTCTGGTAGTTCTGGAACTGGTGGCCCGCAATGGTCATGGGCGAGTCACCCACGTATCCGTTAGCCAGGGTCGCCCCGTTCTCCAGCGCCGCCACCAGCGCGAAGGGCTTGTAGGTGGACCCAGCCTGGGCCATGGCGTCGGTCGCGGTGTTGACCTGGTTCGTCAGGTAGTCCTCCCCCCCGTACAGGGACAGGATTCCCCCGGTTGAGGCATCGACGGAGACCAGGGCCACGTGCAGGTTCTCCGAGTGCCCCTCCGGCAGACCCTGGGCAGAAGCGACGGCCGCGTCCTGGTCGGTCTTGTCGATCGTGGTGACAATCTGGAAGCCACCGGTGTCGATCTCCTCCTCGCTCAGGCCGGCCTTCTCCTGGAGCTCGGCGCGCACCATCTGCAGCAGGTAGCCGTTGGTGCCGGCGTAGACCTGCTCTGTACTCGGCGTAACCGTCTCCGGGAAGGCCGCGGAGTCGTACTCCTCCTGGGTGATGTAGTCATCCTCGAGCATGTAGTCCATGACCCGTTCCCACCGGACCTCAGCCTGGTCCGGGTCCACCGCAGGGTCCCAGGAGCTGGGAGAGGGTAGGACACCGGCCAGCAGGGCTGCCTCCGAGACGGTCAGGTCCGCCGCAGACTTGTCGAAGAACGCCTGAGCCGCAGTCTCGATGCCGTAGGCACCCCTCCCGTAGTAGACGGTGTTGAGGTAGGCGCCCAGGATCTCCTCCTTCGACTGCTGCTGGTCGATCTTGATGGCCATGATGGCCTGCTGGAACTTGCCGAAGTAGGAGCTGGTAGTGTCAACGTAGTAGTTCTTGACGTACTGCTGCGTCAACGTGGACGCACCCTGGGTCTCGCCCCCACGGAGGTTGTTCCACAGGGCTCGGGCAATGCCCCTGGGGTCCACACCGCTGTTGGAGTAGAAGGAGCGGTCCTCAGAGGCCACCACGGCGTTGCCCACGTAGTCCGGCAGGGAGTCAGCGTCCACCACCTTCCGGTTGTGCTCGGCAAACTTACCCATCGCGGTGGTTCCGTCGGAGTAGTAGACGGTCGTGGCCTGCGCCAGGGCGAACTCGTTGGGCTCAGGGACCCTGATGGTGGCGTAGGCGTAGGCGAAGGTGCCGACCACGGCCAGGACCAGGAAGAGGAAGCTTCCCATGACAAAGCGCCAGCTCGGAAGCCAGCGCCGGACCGGCCCCTTTCCGGCGCGCGGGTAGTTGAGGAAACGACGTCGTGCCTTGGCTCCTGAGGCTGCGACGCTACCAGCCGCAGCCGACACAGCCGTACCCGCCCCCCGGCGGGCCCGGTCCGCAGACCTGCGGGCCCAAGGAAGACGGGGAAACGTACGGGTGGATGCCGCAGAGGAGTCAGTCCCCTCGCGCTCAGCGCTCGCCACCTGAGCCAGCTTCTTGCCGCTAGGACGAGAGCCACCCGGGTTCATGTTGTCTGCCACGCGCTCCTCGCTTCAGTTGACGGCCATGACATCGGTTGACACCAACCGGTTTCGGTCGGTCTCGACTGACACCGCCTCAGCACCTGCCGGTACCAGCAGACGGTAGGCGACGCCTGCCCGACGGACCTCCTGCACGGAGCCCGTTCGTACGAGGATAGTAGCCTTGCCTGTTACTCGCGCTGTGAGGTACACCCGGACACCTCGACCCGGCACGCCAGAAGAGTGGGCAGGACTGTCCCAGGACGCTCACCACGCCCGCCCTGAACTACCCCGCCGTACCGGGCCTGCCAGCCGCTCCCGCGCGTCAGCTGCCCTCAAGGCCAGTCCGGGCCGACACCGAGCTGCGTGGGCCCGAGCCCGGGCACTCCCACCAGCCCGGGCTCTCTACGCGACCAAGGACACACGAGCAGTCTAGGCTCTCACCGGTGCAGCGGCGCACGGCACAGGCGCACCGGCAGGACCGGGCTGCGGCTGAGACAGGACCAGGACGTGGGTGATGACAAAAAGCTCACCCGCACTAGGAGACTCATGACAAAAGGCCTACCTGGTCCGCGATAGTCTTTTGCGCGGGCGCCCGGAGAACGTCGGCTCCCGTGGACGGCATGTGCGATGGCTGCCCACGGGGGCCGACAGCCCAGACAGCGTCAGGACTCTCCCGGCGGCATCCACTCCCGGGCGCTTCCAGGTTCTGCGCACCGTCGTCAGCACTTGTGACACCCCTCCTATCTTTCCCCTGCCCACAGTGTCAGGCTTGCCAGGAGAAACTACTCCTGCTGGGATGCGGGCTCATGACTTCCAGGACAGTTCAGGACACCGGTACTGCCGTGCCTTTCTCCCGCCTCGCCTCCTCGGTGGTCTCAGACCTGGGCACAACGACCACTACAGGGCTGACCGCCACCGAGGCGTCCCGGCGCCTGGCCGCCGACGGCCCCAACGACCTGCCGTCCGCACCTGCCGTACCTGCGTGGAGGCGCCTCCTGTCCCAGCTCAACGACCCGCTCATCCACCTGCTGCTGGTCGCTGTGGTCATCTCCGCCGCCGCCTGGGCCCTGGAGGGATCTCACGGGGTCCCGGTCGACTCGCTCGTCATCCTGGCCGTTGTCATCCTCAACGCCGTGATCGGCCTCGTCCAGGAGAGCAAGGCCGCTGACGCTGTCGCAGCCCTGTCAGAAATGACCCGGGCCACCTCAACCGTCCTACGTGACGGATCACGGCTCGTCGTGCCCTCCTCCGAGCTCGTCGTCGGGGACGTCCTGCTCCTGTCCGAGGGGGACCAGGTGGGAGCCGACGCCCGCCTGCTGGAGACAGCCACCCTGCGCGTGGTGGAGTCCTCCCTGACTGGCGAGGCCGAGGCCGTCACCAAGACACCAGACCCGGTCGGTCCCGACACGGACCTGGCCGACCGCACCTGCATGGTCTACCGCGGCACTGCTGTGGCCCAGGGCACCGGCCGGGCCGTCGTCGTGGCCACCGGGGCCGACACGGAGATGGGCGCCATCGCCCAGATGCTGGAGTCCGTCGAGGAGGAGCCGACCCCGCTACAGAAGGAGATCCACCAGATCTCCAGGATGCTGGGAGTCATCGTCGTCGTTATCGCGGTGGTCGTGGTGAGCACCCTCTTGGCCCTGGCCAGCGACCGCAGCGCCGAGACTGTCATCCAGGCCCTGCTGCTGGGCGTGTCCCTGGCGGTGGCCGCAGTACCTGAGGGGCTGCCCGCCATCCTGTCAGTGGTCCTGGCACTGGGAGTCCAGCGCCTGGCCCTGCACCGGGCGGTGGTCAAGAAGCTGACCAGCGTGGAGACCCTCGGGTCGGCTTCGGTCATCTGCTCGGACAAGACCGGCACGCTCACTCGCTCGCAGATGACCGTCCAGGAGGTGGTCACCGCCTCGGGAACCGCTGTAGTCACCGGGACCGGCTACGCCCCTACCGGCCAGGTAGCCCCCGACGCCGACCGCGACGGCCGTCCCGACCCTGAGCCCCTGGCAGGTGCGCTGGCCGACGAGGTCACGGTGGTGCTCTCCGGCGGGGCGATGGCCTCAGACGCTGAGCTGAGCGTGACCGACGAGGTGTGGAGCGTCATCGGCGACCCCACCGAAGGCGCCTTCCTCGTGGCGGAGAGAAAGCTCGGCACCGACGGGAGCCGCCAGGGACGCTTCACCCGCGTGGGCGAGATCCCCTTCACCTCCGAGCGCAAGATGATGTCCGTGCTGTACAGCGACGCCAGGCACGGCACCATCCTCGTGTCCAAGGGAGCACCCGACGTACTCCTGGAACGCTGTACACGGGTCCGCGTGGACGGTACCGCCACCGTCCTGGATGAGAAGCTGGCCACCCGCCTCACCAATCACGTCACGGACATGTCCGGCCGGGCCCTGCGCACCCTGGCAGTGGCCTACCGGGTGCTCAGCCAGGAGGAGGCTGAGCGTGTGAGCGCGATCTCGCACGGGACGGGAGCAGGCGGCACAACCGCTGCGGCTGAAGCCCCAGGCTCCCCGCAGACCACAGGCTCCGCGCACAGCCCCTCCGTCACGGCCGCCGTCCCTGCAGATGCCCCTGCAGAGCGCTCTGACCTCTCCGACCTGGAGCACGACCTGGTCATGGCCGGCGTCGTGGGCATCATCGACCCGCCCCGCCCCGAGGCAGCCACCGCCGTCGCCGAGGCCCACCGCGCCGGGGTACGCGTCCTCATGATTACCGGGGACCACCCGGCCACCGCCGGGCGCATCGCCGCCGACCTGGGTCTGGCCGAGCGCGGAGCGCGAGTGGTGACCGGCCGCGAGCTGAGCACGATGGACGAGAACGCGCTGGACGCCGCCGTCGCCGAGGCCAACGTCTACGCCCGGGTGGCGCCCGAGCACAAGATGCGGATCGTCCACGCCCTGCGCTCCCAGGGCCACACGGTGTCCATGACCGGCGACGGCGTCAACGATGCTCCCGCCCTGCGAGCCGCCGACATCGGTGTGGCTATGGGGATCACCGGCACTCAGGTGACCAAGGAGGCCGCCGCCATGGTGCTGGCTGACGACAACTTCGCCACCATCGTGGACGCGGTGCGCGAGGGGCGGCGCATCTTCGACAACATCAAGAAGTTCCTGCGGTTCCTGCTGTCCTCCAACATGGGGGAGGTGCTCACTGTCTTCAGCGGCGTGGTGCTGGCCGGGGCCATCGGGTTGTCCCAGAACTCAGGGACTGACGTAGTGCTGCCCCTGCTGGCCACCCAGATTCTGTGGATCAACCTGGTCACCGACTCAGGACCGGCCCTAGCCATGGGGGTGGACCCCAGCGTCGAGGACGTTATGGGACGCCCGCCGCGCAAGCCTGACGACCGTGTGGTAGATGGCACTATGTGGGTCGGGGTGCTACTGGTGGGAGCGGTCATGGCTGCCGCCACCCTGGGAACCCTGGACCTCTTCCTGCCCGGGGGGCTCATCCAGACCAGCCTGTCCACCGACGACCTGGACACGGCCCGCACGGCGGCCTTCACCACCCTTGTGCTGGCCCAGCTGTTCAACACCCTCAACTCACGCTCAGAGCGGGTGAGCGCCTTCAGCCACCTCTTTGTCAACAAGTGGCTGTGGGGCTCTGTCCTCCTGGCCGTGCTGCTCCAGGTCGCCGTGGTGGAGGTGCCCCTGCTCCAGACGGCCTTCTCCACCCGTTCCCTGGACCTGACCCACTGGGCAGTCGTGGTGACCATGGCCTCCCTGGTGCTGTGGGCCGACGAGCTGCGCAAGGTGGTGGCACGGGTACTGGCCTGACCAGGAGCACCAGCACCTCAGTCTCCACCACGTCGTCAGCGCCCCCACGCTGTACGTCTTGAAGCCGGCACCTGGTTGTGGCCCACGGCACCAAGCACGCTCATTGCTGCCCCACAGGGCAATCACGAATTGCACCAGTCCCGCCTGCGGGGAGGTCTGGGCGCAGGCTCAGCAGGCTCGGAGACCGCCGAACGGCTCCAACTCCCTGAACCGGCTCGAGCCGCCTCGGTAGCCCTGCGATGTAGCGAATCCTCATAGAATCCTCACAGAACGACCGGCACGTCAGTCATCTAGGAGGATTCGGCTGCTCTTGAGGATTTGGTCGCCTCTGCGGCAAGGCCGTGCGAGTGGTGGCGAGCCCGGGGGGGGTAACAGGCGCGGCTACCCGGCGGCTGGCAGCGGGCACCTGCGTTCCTGGCAGGACCACCCCGCTAGCGGCCCTGGTACTCCTCCAGAAGGCCCTGGTACACCTGAGTGTCACGCTGGGAGAAGGTGTCGATGACGACGAGCATGCCCTGACCGCCCCCCACCGCAGGACCAGAGGCCTCCGCCGCTCCTGCGCTATCCCCGTGCTCGCCCAGCCAGTCAAGGACCTCCGTCAGCGCCACCCTGGCGGCCTGCTCGACCGGGTACCCGAAGGCTCCGGTGGACACCGAGCACAAGGCGATGCTGTCCAGCCCGGCACTCCAGGCCGTCTCCAGGCAGGAGCGGTAGCAGGAGGCCAGCAGGCGGGCGTTCTCCTCTGTAGGCTCACCGCCGGAGACGACCGGGCCAACCGTGTGGATAACGGCCTGGGCGGGCAGGCTGAAGCCAGGGGTGAGGACGGCGGTACCAGTGGGCTCAGGCGCCCCCTGGGCACGTACGTGCTCAGCGCAGGCGTTGCGCAGCCACGGCCCGGCGGCGGCGTGGATGGCGTTGTCGATGCAGGCGTGGCCAGGGACCCGGCAGCCCAGCAGAGCGCTGTTGGCAGCGTTGACGACAGCGCCCACACGTAGGCGCGTGATGTCGCCCTGCCACAGAGCCATCGCAGACAGCGGCCCGCTGCTGGCCACCCGCGGCAGGGTGGCGACGTCAACCACGCCCCTGTCCCGGGCCTCGGCGTCCAGGAGGGCACCGATGGCGTCAGCGGCCTGCGACGGCACGGTGCCAGGCTCGCGCAGGGTCAGCAGGGTGTCCAGCAGCCGACGGTCCGCCTCGACCCGCCCGGTGGGGGTAAGCCGTCCGAGCTCGGAGTCGGAGAGATAGCGCCTGGCGTCGTCAACGGCCCAGGCCAGCGTCTGGGCCACAAGCGTCCCGTAGTCCTCGACATGCTGCCCTCTGGCCTCCCTCATGGAGCACCCGCCGCGTCGTAGGCCTCCCGGGCGGCCAGGACCTGGTCGGCGTGGTCCTGCGCCCAAGTCCGCAGTGTCGTCATCGGCCCGCGCAGCGTGGCACCCAGAGGGGTCAGCCCGTAGTCCACGCGCGGCGGCACGCCACTGGTCTCGGTGCGCTCCAGCAGACCGTCACGCTCCATGGAGCGCAGCGTCTGGGTCAGGACCTTGGGGGTCACCCCACCAACGCGACAGCGCAGGTCGGAGAAGCGCAGGGGGCCGTCGTGCAGGGCCATGATCACCAGGGGAGACCAGCGGTTCACGACGTGGCGCAAGACCGTGCGCGAGGGACAGCGCGGAGACATGACGTCATAGTCGATAAGTGGACCAGCACGACGGTCCTCAGTGACGTAAGACGTTGTATCAGTCATAAAAGCCTCGGAGCTTCTCGTAGTTTCCTTGAGGTATCTAGTATCTAGAACATACCATCACAGCACCTGCCGCCAGCAGAGGCGGGACAGGACAGCCGCCACACCTTTAGGAGGAACCATGAAGATCGCAGTCATCGGCGGAACCGGGATGGTCGGGTCGCGCACCGTCACCGAGGCGGCCTCTCGCGGACACGAGGTCACCAGCGCCACCCGCTCGGGCAGGCCTGCCGCCGACGCCACGACAGACATCGTCACCCGGCTCTCCGACGTTGAGGCCGTGCGCCGTCTGCTGGCCGACAACGACGTCGTCATCATCACGACCTCACCTGACCGCACCGGCGGACCGGTCCAGCCCACGATCGACGAGCACCGGGCGCTGGTGGAGTCCCTGACCGCCGAGCCGCTCGGACGACTGGTCGTGGTCGGCGGCGCAGGAGCGCTGGAGACTGAGCCCGGCTCCGGCCAGCTCATCAAGGACACGCCCGACTTCCCGGCGGAGGTCTACCCCGAGGCCAACGCCTACGCCCAGGTCCTGGAGCTCTACCGGGGCGCGGGCTCTGCCTTTGCCTGGTCTGTCGTGGCCCCGGCCCCGACGATCGAGCCCGGGCAGCGCACCGGGACCTACACCCAGGCCACGGACAGCCCCGCCGGTCCCCGGGTCTCCGCAGAGGACATGGCCGTGGCGCTGGTTGACGAGGCCGAGTCCGACGCCCACCGCGGTATCCGCTGGACAGTGGCCTCACAGGGCTGAGGCGCGGACGGCTCCCGGCAGCCGGGCCGGGAGACCCGCTCACCCGCCCCTACCTCGGCAGGCGGCCTGCCAGCCCCGGCGGCTACCCGAGGACCTGCCCCAGCAGCCCGGCCCGCTCCGCCAGGACGGCGAGCTGGACACGGTTGCTGGCGCCCATCCGCTCCTGGGCGCTGCGCAGGTGGGTCTTGACCGTGGAGGCGGAGACGTAGAGCCGGGCCGCGATCTGCTCGGTGGTCAGGCCCTCCGCAGCCGCCTGGACCACCTCACGCTCCCGGTCAGTCAGCCTGGCCCCGCCCTCACCGGACGGCACGGTCCCCCCAGACCACGACAGCCGAGTGCGGGGCACCCCGGCACCCGCCTGCCCGGTACCAGGCAGCCCGGCGCAGGGGCTCCCGGCCTCCGCCAGGCTCCCAGGCCCGGCAGCGGCCCTGCCTACCCCGCCTGAGGCCACCGCCTGCCCCCGGGAGCGCACGTGTGCCAGGAGCGTGCGCATGGCCCCGGGCGACAGGGGGCTGTCTCCAGCCACGACCCGTCGCAGGCCGGGCACCAGCTCCTTGGGGGCAGAGACCTTGAGCAGGTAGCCCTCGGCCCCGGCCTCGATGGCACGCACCACCGCGTCGTCCACGTCCCACGTGGTCAGGGCAACCACGTGGGGGTGGCCCGCGGCCGCACAGATGCGCCGGGTGGCCTCGATACCGTCCATGACCGGCATCCCCAGGTCCATGAGCACCACGTCTGCGCGGTGGTGGGCGACGGCATGGACCGCCTCCTGACCGTCGTCGGCCTGCGCCACGACCTCAAACTCCTCCCGGGGGCGCAGGAGAGGCAGGATGGCCGATCGGGTCAGCGGGTCGTCGTCAACGACGATGATCCGGACAGGCCCCGAGGTGGTCGCACCGGGCTCCGTTGTGTGCACCTGCCCAGTCTACGTACCAGCAAGGCAGCCCGCACCCATTCTCACGTCGGGGCGGGCCGCCACGGCAGGTGGCTGCGCACCACAAAGCTGCCCTGGCCGTCCGGACCGGCCTGGAAAGTGCCCCCGCAGATCTCGGCACGCTTGGCCATCCCGCGCAGCCCCGTCCCGCTGCCTGCGCCCGCACCCGTTCCCCGTGCCCCGCCCACAGCCTCAGCCTCCCCTGCAGCCTCACCGACTGCCTGCGCCCCGACGTCCACCGGGTTGGAGCAGGTGATGTCAATGCCAGTGGTCGGCCCTCCCTCCACCCGCAGCCTCACGGTGCGCCCCGGGGCGTGCCTGCGGGCGTTGGTCAGGCACTCCTGCACGATCCGGTAGACGGCCCGGGACAAGACGTCGTCGGCCTGGTCAGCGCGGTCAAGGAAGATCGAGGAGGTGACAGGCTGCCGGGCAGCCAGGACGTCGTCCACCATGCCAGCCAGGTCCGCCAGGCGCGGCGCAGGCTCGGCAGCGCCCACAGGCTCACGCAGCACCGTCAGGAGCGAGCGCAGGTCCCGCATAGCGGTCTCCGCCTCCTCACGGACCAGTCGGGCCGCCTCCCGCGCGTGGTCCGTGGGCACGTCCTGGTCCGGACCCACGGCCCGGGCCAGGACGTCCGCCTCCTGCGAGCCACCCGCCCCCACCTGGCCGTCGGCCTCCTCCTGCGGCTCACTGGGCTGGGCTGCGGCCTCAAGGACTGCGGCGTGCAGGGCGAGCAGGGACAGGCGGTGCCCCAGCCCGTCGTGCACCTCCCGGGCCACGCGCTCCCGCTCCTCCTGCAGGTCCACGCGCTCAGCCAGGTGGGTAGAGACCCTGGCCTGCTCCTGGGCGGTGCGCGCGGCCTGGGCGGAGGCGGCAGCGGCGGCCCGGGCGCGCTGGCGGGCACTCCGCTCGCCGTCGCGGGCGCGCAGCAACAGCCCGGTGACCACGGGCAGGGCCATGACGAGCAGGGTCAGGGCGGGGGCGGTGCTCCCGTGGAGGGTTCCCACACCGTTGCTCTGGTCAAAGGCCAAGATCCCCACCACGGAGTTGCCGGTGACTGCCTGCACCGTGTCGCGGCCGATGGCCCGCCAGGTCCCGGCACCCAGCACGAGGCCGACCACCCAGGGAGCCGGGTCGCGCACGGAGGCGGCCCGCCGTACGACGGTGGTCATGGCGACCAGCCCTACCGTCGTATCCAACCCGGTGAGCAGGCCAGCGACAGAGGAGACCACGGTGACGGCGACGGGCCACCTGTGACGCGCGAACAAGGCCGCCAGGAGCACCAGGGCGAGGCCTATGAGCCCCAGGCCGGGCAGTGCCCGCATCGGGCGGCCAGTGAGCACCTCCTCGTGGGACATGATGGATCCCAGGCTTATCAGGCTGGCGAACAAGCACAGGAGGAGCAGCCCGGTCTCCCGCGCCACCCTGCCCACGACGGCTGCGAGCCGAGGCCGGGGGGCCGGGGCAGGGAGGTGGTAGGCGGGGTAGGGGGACCCTGCCAGCGCACCCGTACCAGGGGCAGCCGCACAGGGCGGGGCCGTCGCAGAAGCATCGGGGATCGGGTAGGCAGGCGGGGCTGCCGGGACCGGGGAGGCAGGCACACCCGCCCGGGCCGGGTAGGCAGGTGCACTCCCCTGGAGGGGGTAGGCGCCGTGCCCGGGGATGAAGCCGGGTGAGGTCATGCGGACACTGTAGAGCCTGCACCGGCCGCCGACCTCCACCGATGAGGCAGCCACCTGGCCACGGACCTGTCGGCAGGACGACCCGCACGGGGCTGCCCACAAGGCTGACTGCGGCGGCAGGCGTGGGCATCCAGAAGCCCTGTCCGAACAGACAGCTGCTCAGACCGATCGGTCGATGTGGCCGCACGCCCCTGCGGCGCAGCCTTGACCCTGTCATCAACCAGCGCTGGACGCCACCGCCCCGGGCAGCCTGCCGCCAGACAGCAAGGCCCTTACCGGTCCCGGGCGCACCTCTGCTGGAGCAGACATGACGCAGACCTGGCACAGATCCTGACAGGAAGGACCCGACCATGACCACCACACCTGGCACACCGCCTCAGCCCACACCGCCCCAGCCCTCCGCTCCCTACCCCGGACCTGGGGGACAGGTGCCTCCCGTCCCCGTGCCCGACGCTCCTGTGCCCTCTGGACCCAAGCGCTCGTGGTTCGCCAGGCACAAGGTTCTCACCGGCCTGGGCGCCCTCGTCCTCGTGTCCGCCCTGGCCTCCGCCCTCGGTGGGGGTGAGGGCTC
Source organism: Actinomyces sp. 2119 (assembly GCF_003591215.1). Lineage (NCBI taxonomy): Bacteria > Bacillati > Actinomycetota > Actinomycetes > Actinomycetales > Actinomycetaceae > Actinomyces > Actinomyces sp. 2119. The sequence continues at coordinate 203,507 of NZ_QYRR01000002.1, read as the reverse complement.
CTCCGCAGGCGCGACCACGGCACCCAGCGCAGCAGCCGACGCAGCCGAGACGGACCAGGCCGCCGCAGGCTCTGGGGACAGCGCCGACACCGCGCAGGCTCCTGCCGAGGGCAGCCAGCCCGAGGACAGCCAGCCGCCGTCCGGTCTCACCTTCCCCGGCATGGCCGACGACGACATCGTCGGTCGCACGGGCGACACCCTGACAAGCAAGGACGTGAGCATCACCACCACACCGGTGACCGCCGGGGACGCCACCCTCGGGCCGACGGCCTGCACCACGGTTACCGTCGTCAACGGCTCCACGGACCCGGTGGACGTCAACGCCTTCGACTTCACGCTCTTGAACCCCGAGGGCGCCATCACCGACCCGGGCTTCAGCGGAACGGACACCCACCTGACCTCCAGCACCCTGGTCCCGCAGGGGAGCGTCAGCGGCGACGTGTGCTTCGACGTCGATATCTCCGCAGGCGGCCAGTACGTGGTCATCTACGACCCGGTCCTGACCCTGTTCACCGACCGCGCCGCCTGGGTCAACGAGCTCTGAGCAGGCCGCGCGCGGCGGCGCCGACCCGGCCGTCAGCCAGTACCACCAGGAGTACCGTGGCTGACGGCTGGGCGCTCAGCCCACAGGCTGTGAGGCCGGGGCGGGACCGGTCTCGGCACCAGGACCAGAGTCAGTGCCGACGTCGGGACCTGGGGCCTGGCCGCGCACCGTCATGACCACCCAGTAGCACAGGGCGCCCAGGGGCGCGGCAATGAACCAGGAGAACGGGGCCAGTACCTGGCACAGGCGCAGTGGCAGCAGCGCGATGCACAACGCAGCCACCGCTGCGGGGACGAAGGCCGCCAGCGCGTTCAAGTTGACCCCGCGCTGGTAGTAGTAGCGCCCGTTCCTAGCCGGGGAGTACAGGTCACGCAGGTCCACCCGGGAGCGCTTGTAGTAGAAGTAGTCGATGACCAGGATCCCGAAGAACGGCCCCAGCAGCGCCCCCAGCGACCCCAGGAAGTAGGTGATGGCCACAGGGCTTCCGTACAGGTTCCACGGGGTGACAGCGATCGAGGCGAGGACCGCGACGATCCCGCCCACGCGGAACGACAGCCTCCGCGGGCTCACGTTGGACAGGTCGAAGGCCGCCGAGACAAAGTTGGCGACAATGTTGACACCGATGGTGGCCACGATAAACCCCAGGCTCACCACGTAGAACACCAGGTCGTTGTCGATACGCGACAGCAGGTCGCCCGGGTCGTGGAACGCCTCGCCGTAGACCTTGATGGCCGCGGCCGAGCACAGCACCGAGGTCATGGCGAAGGCGGTCCAGTTCAGAGGCAGCCCCAGCACGTTGCCCAGCACCATGGAGCGGGCGCTGGGCGCGTAGCGGGCGAAGTCAGAGAAGTTCAGCATCAGGGTGGCCAGGGTTCCCACCGTCAGCCCCACGGCTACCATGACCTGGTACACCTGGTAGCCGATTCCGGGCGTGCGGCTCTCGGCGTTGGCCGTCCAGTCGAACTCCCACCCCGCCTGCCACAGCATCCAGGCACCCAGGCCGATCATGATCACCCAGATGACCGGCCCGGCCAGTCCCTGGAAGTGACGCACGGCGTCCATGCCGCGCCACACGATGACCAGCTGGACAGCGGACAGGACAAGGAAGGCCACCCACCCTGAGACACGCAGCCCCAGGACGGGGGCGTCCAGCTCCCCCACGAGGGGCAGCACCCGTATCATCAACAGCTCCAGGGAGACCGAGGCCAGGTAGGTCTGGATCCCGTACCAGGCGATCGCCACGATCCCGCGGATCACGGCCGGGAAGTTGGCACCCCACACGCCCCAGGTCACCCGGGATATCACCGGGTAGGGGGCTCCCGTCTCGTAACCCATGAGCCCGGAGACGCAGCACGCCACGAAGATGATCAGCGTGGCGAGGAGCACGCCGATGACGATGCCCAGCGGCGTCATCCCCGTCAGCGTCCCCGTCCCGATGAACAGGGCGGCGGCGAAGGTGTAGTTCGAGGCGTTGTGCGCGTCGTTCATCCACAGGGAGAACAGGGCGTAGCCGCCCCAGGTGCGCTCCTGCGCCGTCGCCGGGGCGAGGTCGTCGTTGAACAGCCGCCCGTCCGTGTCACCACGACGCAGCTCGTCGCGGTCAACCTCCACAGCTTCCATGGCTGACCCTCTCCTCAGGTCTGGGACACCGCGCCCGGCTCCGGGCCCAGGGCCACGGCCAGGGGGGCGTCAGCAGCAGGGTCGTGCGCCAGCGGCTCGAACTCGTTGACGGCGTCCAGGGAGGTCCCCATCGAGACGTTGGTGACACGCTCCAGGACCGCCTCAACCACCACCGGCACCTGGTCACGCAGCGCGGTCTGGCGCGCGCTGGACAGCGCCTGTGCCAGCTCCTCGGGCGTGTGCGCCCGCACGGCCCGGCACCCCAGCGCCTCCACCACGCCCACGTGGTCCACCCCGTAGCCCCGGGTCTGGGGGGCGTTGATATTGACGAAGGACAGCTGGACCTGGTAGTCCATGTCAAAAGCGCGTTGCGCCTGCCGGATCAGGCCCAGGTAGGCATTGTTGACTACCACGTGCACGTAGGGGATCTGGAGCTGGGCGGCCACCGCCAGCTCCTCAATGAGGAACTGGAAGTCGTAGTCCCCGGACAGCGCCACCACCGGGGTACTCGGGTCCGCCACGCTGGCGCCGATCGCCGCCGGAAGCGTCCACCCCAGTGGTGACGCCTGGCTGGCGTTGACCCAGTGCCGGGGGCGGTAGACGTGCAGCATCTGGGCCGCGGCAATCTGGGACAGGCCGATCGTGGTGACGTAGCGGGTCTCGGGCCCGAAGGCCCGGCACATCTCCTCATAGACCCGCTGGGGCTTCATGGGCACCTCGTCAAAGTGGGTCCTGCGCAGCAGGGTGCGCTTGCGCTCCTGGCACTCCTGCACCCAGGAGCCGTAGCGCTCCAGCGGGGCAGAGTAGCGCTGACAAGCCGCCTGGAGCAGGGTGCGCAGGGCGGCGCCCGCGTCGCTGACGGACCAGAAGTCGGGTGGGAAGACCCGCCCGACCTGCGTGGGCTCGATGTCCACGTGGACGAACCGGCGCTGTCCCCGGTAGGTGTCCAGGTCTCCCGTGTGACGGCTCGCCCAGCGGTTGCCGATCCCGATCACCAGGTCGGACTCCAGGAAGGTCGCGTTGGCGTAGCGCTGGGAGGTCTGGATACCTACCAGGCCCTGGGCCAGCCGGTGGTCGTCAGGGACGGCTCCCCACCCCATGAGGGTGGAGACCACCGGAACACCCAGGTACTCCGCCAGGGCAACCATGTCGTCGGCGGCCTCGGCGCTGATCACCCCTCCGCCACAGATAAGCAGCGGGTGCCTGGAGGCGTCGAGCATGTCGAGGATCCGCTCTGCCTGGTAGGCGGACATGGCGGGACGCTCCACCGGAAGCGGCTGGTAGGCGTCGATGTCGAACTCGATCACGGTGACCTGAACGTCAAGGGGCAGGTCGACAAGGACGGGACCCGGACGGCCAGAGCGCATGAGCTGGAAAGCCTTGGCCATGGTCCCGGGAACCTGGGCGGCCTCCAGGACGGTGACCGCCATCTTGGTGACCGGCGCGGCAACCGCAGCAATGTCGACAGCCTGGAACTCCTCCTTGTGCAGCATGGGGACGGCAGCCTGGCCGGTCAGGCACAGGATGGGCACGGAGTCCGCCGACGCGGAGTACATCCCGGTGACCATGTCGGTCCCCCCGGGACCGGAGGTGCCGATGCACACCCCGATACGACCTCCCCCCACACGGGAGAACCCCTCGGCCATGTGGGAGGCGGCCTCCACGTGGCGGGCCAGGACGTGGCGGATGCCCCCGTGCGCCCTCATGGCCGAGTACAGCGGGTTGATGGCAGCGCCTGGAACCCCGAAGGCCTGGGTGGCCCCCTCCTTGGCCAGGATGAGGGCGATGGCGTCCACTGCTCGCATTCGTGTCATGTCTTGCGCTCCTTTCTGTTCACGGCACTGCTCACAGCGTGCGCCAGGCCTCGCGCAGCACCCGCTTGGCGTCAGCGACCACGGCGCGCGAGCGCTGCGCGCCCAGGGGCTGGACCTCGAAGGCGACGACAGCGCGCTCAGGGGCGTCCTCACGCAGGTAGCCGATGTCCAGCAGGCAGCGCAGGAACTCCCGCACCTCGGGGACACCACTCTCACCCTTGGGGTGGCCGAAGTAGGGGTGCAGGTCCCCGTAGGCGGGGTCGTCCAGGTCGCGGATGACGCAGGTGCCGATGTGGGCGTGGTTGATGAAGTCCCGAGTGGCGGACAGGGCCTGGCGCGGTGTCTCCCCCTGCATCGGCAGGTGGGAGAGGTCCACCATGAGGCCGAAGTCCGGGACAGCCTTGCGCACCTCGTAGGCGACCTCGCAGGCCAGCCGGTTGGCGCCCACCAGGGCGCACTTGTCCGTGGAGTCGTCAAAGGTCTCCAGGGACAGTACCAGCCCCCCGTCTCCCTGGGACCTGGCGTAGCGGCCGACCTGGACGACGGAGTCGACCAGTAGCGCCAGGGCCTCGTCGCGGCGCTGCGCCGGCCTGGGTCCGGAGAGGAACCCGATCTTGCGCGCCCCCACCTCGTAGGCCTGGTCCACGGCTGCCTTCATGGCCGCCACGGCCTGGGCGCGCCGGTCCTCGTCAAAGGAGTTGAGGTCGTACCCGCCCTTGAGGAGCCAGGGCTGGGCACCGAACCCGACGTCCACGCCGGAGGTGCGCAGCAGACCCGTGACGGCGTCGCGCTCCTTCTGGTCATTGATGCGGGTGATCTCGATCTCCTCAAAGAAGTCGTCCTCGACGACCTCGGCGACGGAGGCGGCTACGGGCTGGTCCCCGCCCGCGGCAAAGGGGTAGGCCATGAAGTGGACGATCCCGACCTTCATGTAGTCGTGCAGCGACTCCTTCACGATCATGCACCTCTTTTCCGTGTCTCTTTCCCTGTTTTCTCTTCTGTCTTCCTGTCTGGCCTGCTGCCTGACCGCGCTGCGCGCAGGAAGCAGGCTGTGGCGGCACCCCGTCGTGCCCGGGACCTGGGACGCCTGGTCTCGACCGGGCGTGCCAGGTCCTAGCCGCTGCGACGCCCCACCGCCCTGAGCGCCGCCTGGGCAATGTCCCGAGCCCGCAGGCCGAAGTAGTCAAAGAGCTCGTCCATGGTCCCGGACAGGCCGAAGACGTCACGGGTACCGACCCTCTCCATGGGGACTGGACGGTTCTCCACCACCAGCTCGGCAACGGCAGAGCCCAGGCCACCGATCACGGAGTGCTCCTCCGCTGTGACCACGCACCCGGTCCGCTCCACAGAGTCGAGCAGGGTCTGGGCGTCCAGAGGCTTGACGGTGTGGACGTGGAGGACCTCGGCCTCGACCCCCTGGGCGTGGAGCCGACGGGCGGCTCCCAGCACCTCGCTGAGCATGCAGCCTGTCGAGACCAGGGTGACGTCGCAGCCCTCGCGCAGGCGCAGAGCCCTGCCGATGTCAAAGGGGGTGTCCTCCCGGGTGACCACGTCCACCGCCAGCTTGGCGACCCGCAGGTAGACAGGCCCGTCCAGCTCGTAGGCTGCAGCCACGGCCTTGCGCGTCTCGACCGCGTCGCACGGACAGACCACCGTCATCTCCGGCAGGGAGCGCATGAGGCTGACATCCTCCAGGGGCAGGTGGGTCGCGCCCTCCTGCGCCGCACTAGTGCCCGCGTTGTGCCCCACGATCTTGACGTTGCGCCCGGAGTAGGCCACGCTCACGCGGATCTGGTCGAAGCCGCGGCCGGTGAGGAAGTTGGCGTAGGCGTTGGCGAAGGGCACCTTGCCCAGCAGCGAGAGCCCGGCAGCGGTTCCCACGATGTCGCACTCGGCGATTCCGATGTTGAGGAAGCGGTCGGGAAAGGCCTCCTGGAACCTGCTGGTGTAGCTGGCCTTGGAGCAGTCGCCGTCCAGGACGAACACCTCCTCGTGGCGACTACCGACATCCAGCAGACCCTGCGCGTACCCGTCTCGGGGCTCTCTGCGGGGCGCACGCTCCTGCGGCTCCTCCTGCTGCCCGCCCGGGGGACCCTGGGCACTGTCCTGGGGCTCCATCTGCGTTCCTGCGGGTGTCATACCGGTTCCTCCAGCTCCTCCAGAGCCTGGCGCAGCTCCTCGTCACTGGGTGCCTTCCCGTGAAAGGCCGAGGTGTTCTCCATGAAGGAGACTCCCTTCCCCTTGACTGTGCGGGCAATGATGATGGTGGGCACCCCCCGTGCCTGGGCGGCCGTCTCCAGCGCGGTGTCCACCGCACGCAGGTCGTGGCCGTCCACCTCAATGACGTTCCAGCCGAAGGCCCTCCACTTCGCGCAGACGTCGCCGACGGACTTGACCCCCTCGACGGCCCCGTCCAGCTGGATCCCGTTGGCGTCCAGGACGGCGCACACGGTGTCCAGGTGGTGCGCCGCCGCCGTCATGGCGGCCTCCCAGACCTGCCCCTCCTGAATCTCCCCGTCGCCGAGCATGACGTAGTAGCGCGCCGTGACGCCGTCGTGACGGGCGGCCAGGGCGGCACCGTTGGCCACCGAGAGCCCCTGGCCCAGGGACCCCGAGGAGGAGTCGACCCAGGGCAGGTGGGTGTTGGAGGGGTGGCCCTGGAGCCTGGTAGGCATGGCCCGGAAGGTCATGAGCTCCTCGTGGGCAATGAGGCCCCTGGCGGCCATGACCGCGTAGTAGGCGGGTGTGCAGTGCCCCTTGGACAGGAAGAACATGTCCCGCTCGCGCCACAACGGCTCCTCGGGGCGGATCCGCATGTGCCGCAGGTAGAGCACCACCAGCACGTCGATGGCTGACAGCGACCCTCCCGGGTGCCCGCTGCCGGCCTTGTGCGTCATAAGGACGATGTCACGTCGGCACTGGCGTGCCACCCGGAGCATCTCCTCCAGCTCCTGGTCGTTGAGCATACTTCTCTCCTTTTGGTCCGACGCTGCGTGCACCAGGTCCTGTCCTCCGAGCCCCGCGACGGGCCCAAGGCCTCGTTGCCGGTCCTGCTCACACCTCCCGTAACGAGATGTCCTGGGCTCCCTCCCAGAGGAGCCTCTCACCCAGGGCCGGCAGGTGCTGCCCACCCTCGACGACGGTGGCGAAGTGGTTCCCAGCCAGCTGTCCTGCCTTGGAGGCGAAGCTGACGTAGCCGTAGGCGATGAGCAGCTCGGTCTCGGAGACGCCACCGGGGTAGATGACGATCTCGCCCGGGTGCGGATAGCAGGTCCCGTTCTCGGCCTCCAGCCCCAGGTCCAGGTCCCCGAAGGGAATCCACCCTGCCTGCCCGGACCAGCGCACGTGGATGATCTGGGACTCCAGCGGCAGAAGCCTGTCCCGCAGCGCCGCCACGGTCCGGGGAGCAGCCTCCTCCTCGTAACGTGCACGCAGGCTGAAGCCGCCGACGGTGATCTCAAGCCCTGTCATGATGACTGCCTTTCTCGTAGTTGGTGGTGCTCCCGGCCACTGCTCCTGACCGGCCTTCTCGGTGGTTGGTCCTGCTGCTCCTGGCGCTCACGGCAGCCCCCGGCCCCGTAACGACAGGTCACGCTGGCAGGAGGCTCCCGCGTTCGCGGCCACGCATCCGGTCCCTCACCGAGCAGGCCCACGCTCACAGCCCCAGGATCGCGGTCAACAGGGCCATCCGAATCGACACGGACTGGAGGATGGCCCGGAAGTAGAGCTGGTGGGGGCTGTCGTCGATACGCAGGTCCATCTCCCCCGCCCGACGGGGGAGAGTGTGGGTGACGTAGATCTGGTGACCCTTCTCCGCCTCCTCAGCCAATGTCTCGTAGCGCACGAGGTAGCGGTCCATCAGCGTCTTGAACTCCTCCGCCTTGGCTCCCGCCGGAGCGGAGCACCCGGGCAGGTAGATGAGGTCCTGGGTGCGGACGAAGTCGTTGAAGCGGTCCTGGTCAAAGTCAGTCTCCTCGCGCAGTCCACCGTGGAGGGTGGAGCGGATGAGGCTGGTGACCTCCTCAGGGGCGCGGCGGTCGGAGTCCGAGCAGATCGTCACCTCCGCCCCCAGGCGTGCCAGGCCGTAGGCCATGGAGTGCCCGGTGCGGGCCTCCACCATGTCAGGGGAGACCACCGCGACGCGAAGGCCCTCGACCCGCCCGAAGCGGCGCCACATGGTGTAGAGGTCCAGGAGCGCCTGAGTGGGGTGCTCCCAGTGGCCCCAGCCACCGTTGATCACGGGACAGGTCGCGGCCTGCGCCCCTCTCCTGGCCTCGTCCTCGTCGTGGTGGCGCAGAACCACCAGGTTGGCGTACTGGGATATACAGCGCATGGTGTCCTCAATGGACTCCTCCTTGGCCACCGAGGAGGTGACACCGGGGTTCGCCTCGACGATCGTGTGGCCGCCCAGGCGCTGCATGGCGGTCTGAAAGCTCATCCGGGTCCGGGTCGAGGGCTGGAAGAACAGCAGGGCGAGCACCTTGTCCGGCAGCAGGTCGATCCTGGAGCGGTTGAACAGCTCCAGGACCCGTCCCAGCTCGAAGAGGTTGTAGAGCTGGTCGTCAGCCATGTCGTTGATGGAGACAAAGCTCTTGCCAACATGGTCGACGGCGCTGACGAGCTCCTCGATCGAGCGCATGTACTGGGGCATTGTGTCCTCCTTGTCTGGCCCTTGTCGGGTCCTTGTCTGGCCCTTGTCTGGTCCCTATCGGGTTCCTGTCGAGGTAGTGGCTGTGTCCGTGGGCTGTCACGAGTTGGAACTACCTGCCGCCCACATCGCTCGGCCATCGGCGCGGTAGGGCTCAGCAGCGCCTGATCACGCGACCGCCCATGGACTCGCGGTCCACCAGGCGGCCACGAAGGAAGGTGCGGTGCACCACCCCGCGCAGCCTCCGCCCGTGGTAAGGGGTGAGCTTGTTCCTGTGCTCCAGCCGCTGGGCATCGACGACGAAGGTCTCCCGGGGGTCCATCACCACCAGGTCGGCGTCGCAGCCTGCAGCGATGGCACCCTTGCCCGGGATGCTGAAGGCCTGGCAGGGAGCAGTAGCCATCCAGCGGGCAAGGTCCTGCGGGCCCACGCCGTGCTCCTCACCAGCCGTCAGCACGGCCGCGGGCCCCACCTGCACGGAGGAGACACCGCCCCACGCCGTGGCAAAATCTCCGGTCTGCCGGTTCTTGAGGTCCTCGGTGCAGGGAGAGTGGTCTGAGGCGACGTGGTCGATAGTGCCGTCGAGCAGCCCCTCCCACAGCGCCTGCCGGTTGGTCTCCTCCCGCAGCGGCGGGGCGCACTTGTACTCAGTGGCACCGTCAGGCACCGTGTGCGCCGCAAAGGTCAGGTAGTGGGGGCAGGTCTCCGCGGTGACCGGGACGCCGTCATCCTTGGCCCGGCGGATCGCAGGCAGCGCCCGGGCGGAGGACAGGTGGAGGATATGCACCCGCGCCCCCGTGGCACGGGCTGCCTGGAGGACCCGGTCGATAGCCTGAACCTCCGCCTGGGACGGTCGCGAGGCCAGGTAGTCGGCGTACTCCCGCCCCACGTTCTGGGGTGCAGCCGCCAGCACCTGAGGGTCCTCGGCGTGGACGAGTAGGACCGCTCCCAGCTCGGCCACCTCGGCGGCCACCCGGTCCAGCTCCGTGTAGCTCAGGTGGCCGTACTCGGTGATACCGGAGAAGGAGGTGAAGCACTTGAAGCCAAAGACCCCGCGTTGCCACAGGGGCGCCAGCTGGGCGGTGCCGCCCGGGACCGCCCCTGCCCACAGGCCGACGTCCACTGAGAGCCTGCCGCGGGCGGCCGCCTCTTTGGCCTCCAGCGCCTCCACTGTCGTGGTAGGAGGAGAGGAGTTGAGCGGCATGTCGATGATCGTCGTCACACCCGCGGCCAGAGCCGCCCGGGTGGCGCTCTCGTAGCCCTCCCAGCTGGTGCGGCCCGGCTCGTTGACGTGGACGTGGGTATCCACCAGGCCGGGCATGAGGACACAGGTGCCAGGTATGCTCACCTCCGCGTCAGCACTGACAGGGGCGTCGATACCCGTCACTGCGGTGATGCTCTCCCCGTCGACGACAACGGCGGCCGGGCGGGTGCCCCCCGGCAGGACGACCTGGCGGGAGCGGACGACCAGGTCGTGGTGCGACGGCGTGGCGGACGTGCCTGGCAGGGTGGCAGGGGCGGTGGTCTCCATGGCGGGTCTCCGTGTCTGGTCTGTCTTGTCTGTGTGGCCTGTGGGTGTGGTCTGGTGTGTTCTGTGATCCCGGATACCCACCAGTGCCGCCCGGTACTGTCCGGGGCCGCCGGTGCCTCGCGGCTGGTGACGGGCGTCAGCAGGTTCGGGCGGCACCTGTCCTGCGCGTCAGCGGGAGACAGAGTCCCGATCTGCCTCCAGGTCCACGGACTCCGCCTGGCGGACCGCACGCAGCACATAGGGGTCGTGTCGGGACAGGAGAAGGTGCACACTCAGCCCCAGCGCGGCGCCGATGAACCAGGAGAAGGGGCTGAGGAACCTGCAGGGGTCGGTCGGTACCACCGCCACGGCTACCGAGGGAGCGCTGGCGACGACGAAGGCCCACACCGCCCTGAGGTTCCACCCCCGGGTGAAGGAGTGGAGGCCGTCAGCGCGGAACAGCTCGGAGACCTGAACCTTCTCCCGGCGCAGGATGTAGTAGTCGGCGATGATGATGCCGAACAGCGGCCCCAGGACGGCACCCAGGGCAGCCAGGAACACGTTGATGATGACCGGGTTGCTGTAAAGGTTCCACGGGGTGATCACCAGGGCGATGCAGGCCGAGATGACACCTCCCCGGACAAAGGTGATCCTCTCTGGCCAGGCATTGGCCAGGTCGTAGGCAGGGGAGACGAAGTTCGCCACCACGTTGATCCCTAGCGTCGCCACCGTGAAGGTCACCGCACCCAGGATGATGGCTACCGGGTGCTCGATCCGCGCGACGAGCTCGATGGGGTCAAAGATGTAGTCCCCGTAGATCCTCAGGGAGCCCGCGGTGACCAGTACAGAGACCACGGAGAAGGCGATGAAGTTGACGGGCAGGCCCCACAGGTTCGCCATCCACACGGCCCGGCGTGTCGGAGAGAACCGGGAGAAGTCGCAGAAGTTCAGCAGGAGGGTGGAGAAGTAGGACACCGTCAGGGCCACAGCGGCTCCCACGGCGTGAGCAGTTCCCCAGCGGGCTGGGGACGTGGCAAGGTTGAGCGAGATGTGCCAGTCCGCACGCATAAGGATGTAGACGGTCAGGACGAGCATGACGACCCACACCGCAGGACCGGCCCAGTCCTGGAACCGGCGGATGGTATCCATGCCGTTGCGCAGCAGCAGCAGCTGGAGTGCCCACATGAAAAGGAAGGCGGCCCAGCCCAGGAGGCTCTCACCCAGGAACCTGGCCTGCCCGACCTCGGTGATACCGGGCCATATGCCCCCGACCAGCACGATGACGGCCCTAGAGGCTAGCCAGGTCTGGATGCCGTACCAGCAGATCGCCACGAATCCTCGCAGCAGTGCGGGCAGGTTGGAGCCCAGCGTGCCGAAGGTGATCCGCGCCAGGACGGGATAGCACAGGCCCGTCCTCTGCCCAGCAAATCCCACGAGGTTCATGAGGAGGAAGACCACGATGATGCCTACGGTCAGCGAGGCGAACACGGAGACGGCACCGATGCCCAGGGCGAAGAGACCAGCGGCAAAGGTGTAGCCACCGATGGAGTGAATGTCTGACATCCACATGGCGAAGAGGGAGAAGAATCCCCAGTCCCGGCTCCTGGCCGGCGCCAGGTCGTCATTGATCAGGCGGGGATCGACCGACGCGGTCGACTCGGTCGGGTGCCCGACTAGTGTGTCGTGTTCCACCGCAGCGTCCTTTCAGTCTTGTGAGCTCCACTCCACCCGCTTCAGGCGCCGTTGCCCGACCGGGTGCGCGCGGTCAGGTGACCTCCACGACCTCAGCGGACAGGGGCCAGCCACTGAGCCGCTTGGGACGAGGCTCGGCATAGGTGCGGACCTTGGAGGTACGCAGCCCCAGGTCCACCAGGAGCTCCGCGGTCTTGACCGCAGCAGCCACCCCCTCGACCACCGGGACTCCCAGCTCCTCGGCGAGCACGGCATCCAGTCCCGCCATACCGCCACAGCCCAGGACGACGACCTCGGCGAGGTCCTGCTCCACAGCCAGGCGGGCCTGGTGGGCAATTGCCTCCCGCGCCCGGGTGGTGTCCTCGAGCTCCAGCACGCCAAGACCGGTCGCCCGTACGGAGGTGCAGTGGCTCAGCAGGCCGAAGCACAGGAGGCGGTCCTCAATGTGGGGGACGGTGCGGTCCAGGGTGGTGACCACCGAGAAGCGGCGGCCCAGCAGCATCGCTGTGTGCACGGCCGCCTCAGTGATGTCAACAACCGGCACCTCTAAGAGCTCCATGAGGCCCTCCTTGCCGTGGTCACCGAAGCCGACCAGGATCACAGCGTCAGCACCGCCCTGGTAGGTGACCACCGCGTCCATGACGGCAGCGGCAGCAAGATAGGACTCAAAGCCCCCCTCTACGGAGTCCGCGCCAACGGCGGGGGTCAGGCCCACGACGTTCGTGCCGCTGCGGGCCACTGCGGCGGCAGCCTGGCAGATGCTGTCGGTCATGGAGGAGGTGGTGTTGACGTTGACGGCGAGGATCTTCATTGTTCCGCGCTCTCAGGAGGTTCGACGGTTTGCGTATCGGCACCTGGGCTCTCAGGTTCCGGGCTGCTGGGGTCCTGGACAGCCCGGGGCTTGCAGCGGGATGACGCCGTAGCACACCCACACTGCGGATCCACGGCGAGCAACTCACCCGCACTGGATACCTAAGAACTCAGTGCTCTGAGGTCTTGTACATCCATTACACCACCGACCGCGAACCTTGGCAACCCCGGCCCTGACCCGCTCCGGCCCCAACCACGACCTCAGGGACCGACCACTGCCCCCACCTCCGGCCCGACCTGTCAAGAACCGTAGGCGCCCCCTTACCTGGCAGCCGCCCCTGAGAGGGTTCTCCTGGCCGTCTCTCCAGCGTCGGTCCTGGCGGTGGCCAGAAACGTCAAGGAGGACGGCCACCGACGCAGCCGTCCTCCTCGCTCTCTTCCGCAAGACCCTCCCCCTGCGGCGCGCCTATTCACAGATGCGCAAATATGGCGACTATCACATTCCGGAGCGGTGAAGTAGTCGAAAGGCAGTCGCCACACAGATCACGACAGACACAAAGGCGCAGGCAAGCACCGTAGGCAGGGATCCTGCGGCCGCAGCAAAGATGATGAACATCCCCAGCACCGCCAGCAGCGCCAGCACCACAGTCACCGTGGTTACCACGGCCTCCACGTCAGCCGTGCTGACTGCGGCGCCCTCCGTCTGGCTGGCCTCCCGGGGCTGCGGGATCCCCACCGCCTCGACGGCGGAAGGACTGATAGATGCGGTTGTTGCTGACATGGCTCCTGCTCTCTGGCATGGGCGGGAGCGCGTGAGAGCCGTGCTCCCGCACAGCCTTGTACGTCTCGACAATCCAAGCGAGCATAAACCACCTCAGAGCACTGAGCATTGTCAGATGCCTCTCACCGCTCAGGTCCTAGGGCTCCTCACAACCTGACCTGGGATCGGCGCGGCCCCTCCCTGGCTGCCCATAGGTCCTCAGAGGCCGTCAGACAGCTCCCCGCCCTGGCGGTCACGTGCTGCCAGGATGTCGGCCCGCGTCTGCGCCATGTGCTCACGCATCAGCTCAGCGGCCCGGGCGGCGTCGCCGACAGCGACCGCCTCCTGGATAGCACGGTGCTGCTCAGCCACACGCGTCCGCACGCCCTGAGCCTCTGCGGCTCTGAACCTGGCACCGAGCAGGGCGTCACGGTAGGGGTGCACCGCAGCGGGGACGAACTGGTTGCCGGCAGCGCTGAGAACGGCGTCGTGAAAGGCGTTGTCCAGCCCGACCACCGCCTGGACGTCGTCGGTTCTCGCGGCCACCTCGTACTCCTCCACGCACCGCGACATCTCCGCCAGATGACTGTCCGCGCGGTGAGCAGCAGCCAGCCGGACGGCACCGACCTCCAGCATCTCCTGAACCCCCAGGACGTCGAGCTCCACCTCCAGCACACGCCCCTCGTGCGCGGCCACGTACATGAGGTAGCGCAGCTCGCGCCACCGGAACCGCGGCAGGAGAAACGTGCCCCTCCCGTGCACCACATTGAGGACCCCGCCCATAGAGAGGTTCCTCACCGCCTCACGCATTGTTGGCCGCGAGACCCGAAGGAACCGGGCCAGCTCGGCCTCGGCGGGAAGCGGCTCGTCCTCCACGAAGATTCCGTTGGCGACCGCGTCGAGAACCTTCTCAACGGCCCCTGCCACCATGTCATTGGCCACGCAGACTCCTCACGCACAGGCTCCCAGGATGTGGCAGCGTAGCTGGACGACCGCGCACGAAGGGGCCTGACCGACATCCAGTACTATCGCTCGCAGCCTACCCTCCACCCTGAGCAGTACGCTCTTCAGCGCGCTGCGGAGCCGCCCAGCGGCTCCGCCCGCTGCTGCCGCGACCCGGTCTCGGCCTCTGCCGCCACCGCCCTGGGCACCCCGCCCAGGGCACGCACCAACCACCAGTAGGCAGCCGCAACCACCCACACGAGCACGACCAGCGCTGCCTGCACCGGTACCGACCAGCCGGTACCAGGAAGCACCAGGACCGCAGCTCCTGCCGCCACGCACTCAGCAGTGTTGAACAGGACGTCGTAGATGCTGAAGGCACGACCCCGGTAGAAGTCGGCCGTGTCGCTCTGGACTATCGTGTCCACAGCAATCTTGGCTCCCTGCACACCTGTACCGAACACGAGGAGACCTCCGGTCATCCAGTACTGGTCGTAGGTCGCTACAAGTACCAGCTGGCCCGCACTGCCCCCCACCAGGCAGGCCACCACCCATGCTGACGGCGAGACCCGTTCATGGGCAAGAGGAGTCAGGACCACGGCCACCCCGTGACCCGCCACCATCGCCCCCATGAGGACACCGAACAACGCCAGGCCCCGGTCGGCGTCCTGGGGGGCAGCTAGCAGGTTGCGCGCCACCAGGATGACGGTGACGACCTCCATGCCGTAGACAAACCGGTGCAGCGCCATCGTGGTCAGCGCCAGACCCGGGGTGCCGCGACGCACCAGGTAGACCACAGCGTCGACCAGGTCAGCCGCAGCAGCCACGAGCCCGGCGCCCAGACCGGTACCCCCGTTGCCCTCCCGGCCGTCAGGCCCCAGCTGGTCAGGCCGCAACCGGGTCACCACCAGGGCAGCGCCGCAGTAGAGAAGGACCGCCGTCACCAGGCTGGCCGTCTCCTGCGGACTGCCCTCGGGGAGTAGGAGCCGCAGCAGCACCCCGATGACGGCACCCAGCGCGGTGGCCGCCCCACCCAGGGTGGGTACGACGGAGTTGGCCACCAGGAGACGCTCGCGAGCCACGACCTGAGGCAGCCCGGCACTGAGCACGCTGAGCAGGAACCTGCTCGTACCCAGGGCCACAAGTACGAGCACGTAGAGGAGCGGCCCCCTACCAAGAACCCGCAGGACGACAGCGGTAGCAGCGATCAGGCCTGCCCGGGCCAGGTTGCCGTACAGGAGGGTCTGGCGCCGCCGCCACCGGTCGATGAGGGGACCAGTCAAGGGACCCACGACGCTGAAGGGCAGGAGCATGACCACCAAGGCGGTGGCGACCCCGCTGGCTGTGGCCATGCTGTGGGCCTGGAAGAAGAAGAGGGTGGCCAGCCCCACCTGGACCATCCCGTCCCCGGTCTGGGACAGCAGCCGGACTACCAGCAGGGTCCGGAACGCCCGGACGGAGGCAAGGCCCTTGAGGTCGGTCGTCAGCTGCATGGGCGCTATGGTTCCCGGCTCAGGGACTCAGGTCCAGCAGGCCACGGCACACCCTCTGCGCGGCGGAGCAGATGACGGGACAATAAAGGTATGAGCGATAGAACCACGACTGACACCACGCTCTCCGCCGAGCACGTATCCTCCACCCCGATCGCCGTCCCTGTTGCGGGGAGCGGACCCCTGGTCCGGGCGCCGTGCGGTCCGGTGCGCGGCCGGTGGCGTACCATCGTCCCGCCCGGCACCCTGGCTGACGCTCCTGCTACCACACCTGTCTGCCGCGCCCCCGACCTCACCAGACAGCTGACTGGCTACGGACGCTCCGCCGCGTTCTACAACATCCCCTACGCCGAGGCACCGGTAGGTCGGTTTCGCTTCATGGCGCCCGTCCCGCGCGCCCGCTGGCAGGAGGAGCGCGCGGCCCTCCTTCCCGGGCCGACGCCGCAACGGGGCTCGGTCTTTGAGGACCCCGCCATTCCAGAGCCCTCCGTCCCCGGCGAGGACATGCTCAACCTCAACGTCTTCACCCCGGTGCCCGGGCAGGCGAAAGCCGGGCTGCCGGTCTACGTGTGGATCCACGGCGGCGGCTGGTCCTCCGGGTGCCAGGCCAGCCCCTGGTACGACGGCGCCGCCTTCAACCGCGACGGCGTGGTGACTGTCGTCCCGTCCTACCGGCTCGGCTTTGACGGCTACGGCTGGGTGGACGGGTCCGACGCCCCGCTCAACCGCGGTGTACTCGACCAGGTCCTTGCCCTGGAGTGGGTACGCGACAACATCGCCGCCTTTGGTGGCGACCCCACCAACGTCACCGTCGGAGGGCAGAGTGCTGGCGGGGGCAACGTGCTCACCCTGATGACAGCACCCCGGGCTGAGGGCCTGTTCTGCCGCGGCATCATCGAGTCGGCGGCTGTCACTGACATCCCTGCCGACTGGGCTCGGGACACGGCCCGGCAGATGGCTGAGCTTGCCGGGGTCACCCCCACCCTGGAGGGGTGGCACACCCTGGACTACGACCAGCTCTTCGCCACCACCATGGACTTTGAGGCCCATCGCACCGAGCTGGCCGCGACGCACGCGCCGCCGCTGGCCCACAGGGTCCGAGCCGCCCTGGTGCCCGGCGAGGACACCACCATCACCTACGGCCCCACTGTGGACGGTGACGTCCTGTCTCTGGGCGTGCACGAGGCGATCGCCCGGGGCCACAGTGCCGCGGTCCCGCTCCTGGCCATCAGCACGACGCACGAGTTCCTCACCGCGACGTCGGAGCTGGCTGATGAGATGGAGGGGCGCAGTGCCGCAGAGGTGCTGACCGAAGCGGGGCTGGACGCCGGGCTGGCGCGCGACTACGTGGCCGGGCACCCCGAGCACACGGACAGGCAGCACCTGCTTCTCGGCAACGTCTTGTCTGACGCCATGTTCCACCTGCCGCTGGTGGCCTGGGCCGAGGCCCGCCGCTGTCACCGCAGCACCCATGACAGCAACGCAGGTACGTGGATCAGCCGCTTCGCCTGGGAGTCGCCCGCCACCGGCTGGTCCACCCACTGCTTCGAGGTGCCCTTCGCCTTCGACTGCCTGGCCCACCCCTACTGCGACCACACCCTGCAGGGCAGACCGCCGCAGTCACTGGCTGACGCTGTGCACGGCGACTGGGTACGGTTCATCACCACCGGGGACCCGGGGTGGACCGCCTGGGACGAGCGCGGCCTGGGGCGCGCCTACGGCGACCCACGCGGCCCCCGTCCTGACGGCACCGCCGACGGCGAGGTGTACAGGCTCCAGCGTCGGCTGCTGGCCGCAGGCAGGAGCCTGAGGCGCCAGGACACGACCCAGGGGCGCAGCCCGCAGGACTGAGGTCGCGGCTGCCCGGCTAAGGCCTGGCCAATACCCGGGCGTGTGCCCTGCATAGCACGTGGTATCGCGGTACCACGCTCAGATGCAGCGTGCCGACAGCACCCCGTCGATCGCGCGCACCTCGGCAAGGACCTCGGGGAGGCGCTCACCCTCGATATCAACCAGGGTCACCGCCAGGTCGTCGCGGGACTTGTTGAGCAGGTTGGCGATGTTCTGCCCGTGCTGAGCCACGATCGTGGAGACCTGCCCCACCATGTTAGGGACGTTTCGGTTGACGATGACCAGGCGGTGGGTACCCTCCGCGCGGGCCATGACAGCCTCAGGGAAGTTGACGGCGTTGTGGACCTGACCGTCCTCCAGGAAGCCGCGTAGGGACTCCGCCGCCATGATGGCGCAGTTGCGCTCCGCCTCCTTGGTGGAGGCGCCCAGGTGCGGCAGGGAGATGCACTTGGGATGCTTGTGGACGGCCGTGGAGGGGAAGTCACACACGTATCCGCCCAGCTGGTCCTCGTCCAGGGCAGTGACGACAGCGTCGGTGTCGACGATCTCCGCCCGGGCGAAGTTGAGCAGCACGGCAGTGTCCTTCATGAGAGCCAGACGCTGGGTGCTCACCAGGCCCCGGGTGGCGGGAATGAGGGGGACGTGCACCGTGAGGATGTCGGCGCGCCGGAACACCTCCTCGATCGAGTCAGCCCGCTCCACCTCCGCGCTCAGGTGCCAGGCGTGCTCCACCGAGATCCCCGGGTCGAAACCGACGACACTCAGCCCCAGCCCTAGTGCCGCGTTGGCGACCTGGACCCCGATCGCCCCCAGGCCGATGATACCCAGGGTGCGTCCGGGCAGCTCAAAGCCCACGAACTGCTTCTTTCCCGCCTCGACCGCCTTGGCGATCTGCGCGTCGTCGCCCGACAGCTCGTGGGCGAAGCGGGCGGCGGGGATGAGGTGACGCGAGGCGATGAACAGCCCTGCCAGCACCAGCTCCTTGACGGCATTGGCGTTGGCTCCGGGAGTGTTGAACACCGGCACGCCCCGCTCGGTCAGCGCCGCCACCGGAATATTGTTGGTTCCGGCCCCGGCGCGGGCCACCGCCATGACGGAGTCTCCGATGGGGGTGTCGTGAAGGGAGGCCGAGCGCACCAGCAGGGCGTGGGGCTCCTCCACACCACCACCGACCTCGTAGAGCTCGTCGGGGAAGCGCGACAGGCCAGCCCCGGAGATGCCGTTGAGTGTCTGGATACGGTAGGTCTTGTCAGTCATCTGTGCAGTCTCTTCCCTGTGTCTGGCAGGCCTGACCCCAGGTCTGGCCCTGGCCCTGGGCTCAAGCCCTGGTCGCCTCGAAGTCGGTCATGTAGTCCACCAGCGCCTGGACGCCCTCAATGGGCATGGCATTGTAGATGGAGGCCCGCATCCCTCCCACGGAGCGGTGGCCCTTGAGATTGGTCAGGCCCGCAGCCTGGGCGCCGAGGAGGAAGTCGGCGTCCAGAGCCGGGTCAGCCAGAGTGAAGGGAACGTTCATCCAGGACCGGGAGCGCTCCTGGACAGGGTTGGTATAGAAGTCTGAGGCGTCGACGGCACCGTAGAGCAGCTCGGCCTTGGCACGGTTGCGCTCGCCCATGGCTTCCAGGCCACCGTTATCCTCCAGCCAGTGAGCGATGAGCCCCAGGAGGTAGACGGCAAAGGTGGGCGGGGTGTTGAGCATGGAGTCGGCGGCGGACATCCTGGTGTAGTCCAGGACAACGGGGGTCGTGGTGCGAGCGCGCCCCAGGAGGTCCTCACGAACGATGACCACGCACAGCCCGGAGGGGCCCATGTTCTTCTGCGCCCCGGCGTAGATGAGCCCGTAGCGGCTGACGTCCAGGGGACGGGACAGGATGGTGGAGGAGGCGTCGGCCACCAGGGCGACGTCGCCCGCGTCAGGGACGTAGCCGAACTCGACGCCGCCAATGGTCTCGTTGGGGGTGTAGTGCAGGTAGCGGGCGTCCTGGGGGACGGAGAAGGAGCCCTCCTCCGGGGTGGTGGTGTAGGAGGAGGCGGCCTCGTCCGCGACGACGACGACGTCCAGGTCGTAGGCGCGGGCCTGCTCGACAGCCTTGGCTGACCACTGGCCGGTGTTGAGGTAGGCAACCGTGTCACCGGGTGCGGTGAGGTTAAGGGGGATACCCGCGAACTGGGCTGTGGCCCCACCCTGGAGGAAGAGGACCCGGTAGTCCTCGGGCACGCCCATGACACGGCGCAGGGTGGCCTCGGCGTCAGCAGCGCATGCCACGAAGTCCTTGCCACGGTGGGAGACCTCCAGGACGGACATCCCCGACCCGGACCAGTCGGTCAGCTCGGAGGCGGCACGCTCCAGCACGGGCAGAGGCAGCTGGGCGGGACCGGCGGAGAAGTTGTAGACGCGCACGGGCACATTGTGTCCACTTGGGCCAGGGGCGGCAATCTCGTGCACCCGTGGCGTGGTGCAGGAAGCCTCCAGTGTGAGGTAGTGCTCCACCGGGCGGCCCGGGAGCCGTCAGCCCTACCCGGGGCACAGGGGCTCGTGGCAGACGGTCGAGGCCACTGACCACCCCAGGGGCAGTCGCGCCCGGGGTGCAACGGCTTGTGCCTACCGGGACCTGCTACCGGTCCTGCCCGCTCCGGGCAGGTAGCCTGCGAGCACGGGGACAGCGGCAGCCCACTAGGACCGCGGTCGGTCTCGCGTATCGGCCTACCGTCCCCCGGACCGGCCCTGGACCCTGCAGCCTGGGGCACCGACCCAGCACCTCCCAGCAAGGCGGCGAGAATGACCCACCTCCCGATCGACGGCGTACCTGCGCAGGTACCTGCCGAGGACCCCGGCGACGCGCCGGGTAGCCCCGGCTCGCGCCGTGTCGGGGCCGTCTGGGACCGGGTCGCGGCCGGGTGGGGCGGCCGTAGGGGAAGGCGACGAGCCGTCGTCAGCATCGTGGGCATCGTGATCGTGGCTGTCCTCCTGGCTGCGGGCCTACGTGCCTGTCTGCCTCTGGGGGCGTGGGAGGAGCTGCCCCGGACCGTCGCTCCCGTAGCCAACCCGCTCAAGGGCATGCTCCCCTATGCTCCTGAGGACCCGCAGGCCGACCCCGACCTCTCCGACTCCGCCCTGCCCCACACGATGGAGTGGCTCTACCTGCCCCTCAGCGACGTGGTCACAGGACCTGACGCCTACGACTGGACAGTCCTGGAGTCCCACCTGGAGGCGATCGCTGCTCGCGGGCACCACACGGTCCTGCGCTTCTACATGGACTTTCCCGGTCGTCCCAGCGGCGTCCCCCCCTACCTGGTGGAGGACGGCCTGGTCACCACCCGCTCCTACAGCTTCTACCACAACGGGGTACAGGGCTCAGCCGCCTCGGTGAGCCCGGACTACAACGACCCGGACACGATGACGATGCTCACCGGCTTCGTCTCCGCCTTCGGGGAACGCTACGACGGTGACCCCCGCCTAGGCTTCGTCACCCAGGGCCTGGTGGGCTTCTGGGGGGAGGGGCACACCTGGCCCATGGACGGCACTGTCTCCTCGGACAATCCCCGGGGCGAGGACTGGATGGCCAGCGAGGCCAACCAGAAGGCACTGGTGGAGGCCTGGGACGAGGCCTTTGACACCACCCCGACCCAGATGCGCTACCCCACGTCGTGGTCAGCCTCCCACGACGTGGGCTACCACGACGACTCCTTTGGCTACGCCACCCTGGATACGACAGACTGGCACTTCATGGCGCTCATGCGCACGGCCGGGGCCACGCAGGCCTGGCAGACCAGTCCGATCGGCGGGGAGGTGTACCCGGGCATCCAGGACTGTGTGCTGACCGACCCTGACGACTGCGGCTCCGCCCAGGACGTGGCGGCCGGGCGCGACATCGACCTGACCGCCTCCATCCAGGCCACTCACGCTACCTGGCTGCTCGACGACTGGGTCTTCACCGGGGACATGGGGGAGCAGGAGCGCAGGCTCGCCGCCGAGTCGAGCGCGTCCACCGGCTACGAGCTGGCGGCGACGCGGTGGCGTGCGCGCGGCAGCGAGGTGGAGGTGGAGATCGTCAACGACGGAGTGGCTCCCTTCTACTACAGCTGGCAGGTGGAGGTCGTCGTCCTGGACTCCGGAGGCACCGTGGTGGAACGCACAGCTCTAAACGGCGACCTACGCCAGGTTCTGCCCGGCACGGCGGTCACCTTCTCCGGCACGCTGGACGTGCCCGAGGAGCAGGCAACGGTGCTGCTGCGGGTCGTCAACCCGCTGGAGGGCGGTGCGCCGCTGCGGCTGGCTAACGCGGGCCAGGACCAGGACCTGGAGGGTTACCTAACCCTGGGCCGCCTGGGGCCAACGGGCTCAGGCTCCCCGAGGGGGTAGGGGGTTCTCCCGAGGGGCGGGCCAGGTCGTTCTGACTCTGTGTCCCAGCATGTCCCGGCAAGTCACGGCATGCCGTCCATCTCACGCTCCCGGACGGCCGGTGGGCCGCGGTCGGGGTCAGGCTGGGCGGTCTGCAGGCGACAGCGGGGGCGTCCTGCCTGGTCAGGGGGTCGATCAGGTTGACACCAGCACCCGGGGGGAGCCGCCCCTCAGGCTGGTGGTCATCGGGCCGGGCGCCTCCTGACCATGGACGACGGCACCGTCACCTGCCCCCTGTCAGCCCTGGGATCCCAGGAGACCGGCCCTGTCACAGCGGGTAGGGGGATGCCGAGCCCTCGACGGCCTCGGTGAGGTCAACCTCCCGGCCACCCACGCGGAAGCGGTAGCGGCCCAGGAGCTCGACCTCCTCCTCCCGGGTGACCCACGTCCGCAGCGCCTTCTTCTCCGCCTCCTCCAGCCAGGCCGTCCGGTCTGAGACGCACCGGAAGCGGCAGGCGGCAGCCAGCTCGCGCAGCCAGAGCATCTGGGTGTCGTCCAGGAGGTTGCGACGGTGCCGGAAGAAGGCCACGTCCGGGTCAACCCCGATGACCTCTCCCAGCCATAGCCGACTCGCACTGGCTCGCAGCGCGTTGCGGGCCGTGGCGTCACTGGGGTCGTCGGTAGCGTAGTTGTCCCACATGGGGGCCACGTCCGGTCCAACCCTCACCGCGTCGAGGACACCGACGGAGGGCATGAGCAGGGCACCCGAGCCGAGCAGGAACACGTCCTCCCCCGCCGCCTGACGAACTAAGCGCAGGCCCTCACGGTAGGCCTGCTCACGGTCGGTGTCTTGTGCCCGGACCCCGGGGACCGCCGCGGCATTGAGGAAGTCGAGCTTGAGGTAGGAGAACCCCCACTCGTGGACCACCCGGTCGGTGACCTCGTATACCAGGTCCTGGGCACGCGGGTGGGTCATGTCCAGGGCGTGGTAGTGGGAGCCCCAGTTGGACCCGGCCACAGCCAGCGAGCCGTCGGCAGCGCGAACAAAGGCCTCAGGATGCTCCCGCACTGCCCGGGACCCGGGCAGGGCGATGAAGGGAGCCACCCACAGGCCGGGGGTCATATCCGCCTCCCAGACGGCGTCGGCGACCGCCTTCATGCCAGAGGGGAAGCGTGGCCCCGCGTGCCAGTCCCCGACCCCAGCCTGCCAGCCGTCGTCGATCTGCAGGGTGGAGAACCCGCACCGGGCCACTTCAGGGATCTCCGCCGCGACGGCCTCCTCGGAGACCCCCTCGTAGTAGGAGTACCAGGAGCACCACACGCTCTGCGGCCTGATCTCACGGCGCCCCTGGTACGCCCCTAGCTGCCGGGCGTAGGCGGTCATGACCTGGGTGGCGGATCCGACCAGGATGACCCAGCGTCCGGGCCGCCCGGTCTCGGTGAAGGCCTCCAGGGCGGCCTCGTCCACGCGTACCCGGGGGGTCTCGCCCTCCAGGCAGCCCACGAGAACGGCACTGGGCCGGTCCGGTACCACCTCCCCGGCAGGCTTCTCTCCGACGGGTCCGGCGTCCTCGACCACGGCCACCCAGGAGGAGTGGTGACGGGTGGGGTCGTCCCAGAGGTCGTCGTCAGCGGTGCGGCGGCGAACCGGGTTGGCTACTCGCAGGGGCGGATCCGCCAGCCGTTGCCACCCCGAGGGGGACCACGACGTCTGGCCGGTGCGGTAGACCTCACCGCCACGCATGTCGTGGAGAAGACTCAGGTGTGCCGCGCACACGTAGACCTTCCCGTCCCTGCGGGTGACGTCGCCGTCGGTGGCCAGGGCGATGCTCCGGCCGCCTAGGTCAATCTGGTGGATCACGGGTCCTCTCCTGCCTGCTGGTGTCTTCGTAGTCCTCTAGTCCTTATGGACCCTCTGCTGTCCGCCTACACCGCCAACCTACCGGGTCCCACGGCCAGGCGACAGGCTCCCGGGGCATCCTGTGGACAGCCTGATCGTCGTCGGGAGCCTCGGATGGTGAGAACCGACCCGCACGCAGCGACACCCCGCAGCACCGTGACACGCACCGCTACTGTCTGGGTCCAGTCCCCGCCCTGAACGTCCCCGAATCAGCCCCGCCTCTGGCCGCCCTCGAAGTAGGCGGCCACGCGCTCCTCCACCCGGGGGACGTCGCGGGGCACCGACCCCGAGCGCAGGGACTCGGTGGCCAGGGCGCCCGTGGCCACGGCGTCGCGAGCGCCCACGGGGGAGGTCTGCGTGGACCCGCCGTCACGCACGAAGCGCAGGAACTCATCCATGGTGCGCTGGTCGGCGCTGTCGTGCCCGGTCCCCTCCTCCGTGATGGGGTACTCGGCGCTGCCGTGCTCGCTGTAGCCCGAGCGTCGTGTCCACACCCGGACCACGCCCCCCGCGCCGTCGCCGAAGTTCTCCGCCCGGCCCCGCGTCCCGATCACCGTGTAGCTGCGCCAGTAGTCGGGGGTGAAGTGGCACTGCTGGTAGCTGGCCATGACCCCGTTGCGCAGGGTCATGAGGACCATAGACAGGTCCTCGACGTCGATCACCGGGTTGAGCCCGGTCAGCGCATCGGGCGGCCAGTGGTCGTGGCTGAACCAGTCGCCCATGACGGTGCCGGGGCTGGCCCCGTGGGGGCGCCGTTCCCCGGCGCCGTAGACCATGAGGTCACCCATCCCCACCACCCTGCGGGTCGTGGACCCGGCGATCCAGTGGATGACGTCGATGTCGTGGGCGGCCTTCTGCAGGAGCAGCCCGGTGGTCCTGGCCCGCTCAGCGTGCCAGTCCCGGAAGTAGTAGTCACCTCCGTTGCCCACAAAGTGTCGGCACCACACCGCCTTGGGCTCACCGATCTCGCCGCGGTCCACCACGTCCTTGAGCAGCCTGACCACGGCCATGTGCCGCATGTTGTGGCCCACGTACAGCCTGGTCCCGCTGCGCCGCGCCACCTCCAGCACCCGGTCCGCCCCCTTGAGGCTGACCGCCAGCGGCTTCTCCAGGTAGACGGGCACACCGGCGCGCAGGAAGGCGCAGGCCACCTCCTCATGGGTGTCGTCCGGAGTGGTCACGACCACGGCGTCCAGCCCGGAGCGCCCCGCCTCGGCCAGCTCACGGTAGTCGGAGACCACCTCGACCCCTGCGGGCAGGAACCGCCGGGCACGCTGGTGCCGGTCGTTCGCGGGATCTGCTGCTGCCACCAGTCGGGCAGGCACAGGGGAGGACTCGGCCAGGACAGCCAGAGGACTGCGCGCGCCGACCCCCACCACGCCGACCCTCAGCTCTGTCACGGTCGCCTCCTCACCAGCGCTTGCTCCCCGTCCCATCCTGGCACAGACCCGGGCACGTCTGCGTCCGCACCCTCACGCCAGGACAGGTCTGCTGTAGCCTTCATCCCGAAGGTTCTTCCGTCTCTTCTATCCCGAGACTGACCTGGACAACGCCGTCACCTGCACCTGTAGTTAACCCCTTGTCGAACACCACGGTTAAGCCTATGACTGCACTGCTCGAGCTGGAGGATCTCGTCGTCTCCCGAGGGAGAAGGTTCCGCCTCGCCCCACTGACCATCCGCTTCGACACCCCTGGTGTCGTGGGTCTCTTTGGTCACAACGGGGCCGGGAAGACGACCCTGCTCAAAGCCCTGGCCGGGCTGCTGCCCCTCCGGTCGGGCTCGGTGAAAACCCCGGGCGCGGCACTGCCGACCCTCCTGCCAGACTCCCCGTTCCTCTACACCTTCTTGAGGGTCGGCTCGGTCCCCGACGTCCTGGGGGACTACTTCGAGGACTTTGACCGCGACCGCGCCCGGTCCATCATCAACAGCCTCTCACTGGACACCTCCAAGAAGGTGGGCGACCTGTCGAAGGGCATGGAGGAGCAGCTCAACCTCGGCATGACGCTGGCCAGGAGGTCGTCGGTCTACCTCCTTGACGAGCCCCTGGCAGCAGTGGACCCCGTGACACGCGACCGGATGCTGGAGCTCATAGGGCAGCACAGGCCCGCCGACGCCCTCATCATCGTCAGCACACACCTCATCGCTGGCCTGGAGCCTCTTTTCGACGAGTGCGTCGTGCTCCACGACGGCAGGATGCTGCTGCGCACGCAGGCCTCGCAGGCATCGTCCGGGCAGAGCCTGGAGGCACGGATCAAGGAGGCGATGCAGCGTGCGTGACATCCGTACCGAGGCGCGCAAGCACCTGGGCTTCTTCTCGGTGTGCGCCGTCGTGCTCGCCGCCACCCTCCTCCTCAGGGAACTCCTGGAGTCCTACAGATCTGTGACCGAGGTGGTCTGGGTCTTTGCCGTCATCCTCGTGTCGGCAGCCACCACTTTTTACGTGGGGGCGCACGTCTTCATCTTTCTGGTGCTCAAAGGAGACATCCTCCTCCAGCTCTCCACCCACTCGCCCCTGAGAAAGCTCCTGGTCAAGACGCTCCCGCTCGCTACCGGCTTCTGCGCCACCGGTCTCATCACCCTGCTGGCCTACGCCACGACGTGGCCGGAGCAGGGCAGAGCAGGGGCGGTAGCCTACGCAGTCTGCGCCAAGCTCGCCTCGTGCGCAGCCCTGGTGTCCCTGGCATGGCTCCTGGGGCTCGCCGCCGCAGGCCTCAGGGGGTTCTACCTGCGGCTCCTGGTCTACGCCGGCGGACTCGTCGTGCTGGTCGGCCTGCAGGCCGCCGCGGTGTGGAGCACGGCCGGGCTGGAGGGCACCGGGTGGGCGGTAGGCGCGTCCACCTCCTACACGGGGTACCCGGTGTACTACGGGCCTCTAGGCGTCTGCCTGGGAACACCGTTCACCACCGACTCGACAGGACCCTACGTGCTCAGCCTGGTCCTCAACATCCTCTGGATGGGGGTCTGCCTGCTGGCCGTCGGGCTGAGCTCCCGTCTGCGCCGCCGGGGCGCCGTGCGCCTGCACGCCTCCTAGCGCAGGCCGCGCCCGCGCATCCCGTCCAGCCCCGCCCCTTACTCCTGGTCCTGCCGGGCAGCCCACCAGGAGCGCAGCGCCTGACGAGCCAGCTCCTCACCCAGGGGACCTTTCTCCATGCGTAGGTCCAGCAGGAAGCGGTAGGCCTGGCCCACAACCGGTCCGGGGGCGACCCCCAGCTCGGCCATAATCTGGCTGCCGTCCAGGTCGGGACGGATCGCGGCCAGCTCCTCGGCCTTGCGCAGCTGGTCGATACGTGCCTCCAGGTCGTCGTAGGCGTGGTCCAGCATGGCGGCCTTGCGCCGGTTGCGGGTGGTGACGTCGGCACGCGTGAGCCGGTGGAGGCGCTCCAGCAGGGGACCGGCGTCGGTGACGTAGCGGCGCACCGCCGAGTCCGACCACCCGGCGTCGGCGTAGCCGTGGAAGCGCAGGTGCAGCTCGACCAGTCGCGCCACGTCTTTGACAGTCTGCTTGTCAAAGCGCAGGGCGCGCAGGCGCTTGGCGGCCAGGCGCGCCCCCACGTGGTCGTGCCCGTGGAAGGTCACCGTCCCGCCCGGCAGAAAGCGGCGGGTGGCGGGTTTGCCGATGTCGTGGAGGAGCGCGGCCAGGCGCAGCACCAGGTCGGGTCCGGGCACAGGCCCCTGCGGGCCGGTCTCCAGGTCGATGGCCTGGTCCAGGACCGTCAGGGTGTGCTCGTAGACGTCCTTGTGGCGGCGGTGCTCGTCCACGGTCTCGCGCAGGGCCGACACCTCCGGCAGGACGACGTCGGCCACCCCGGTGTGCACCAGAAGCTCCAGGCCGCGCCGGGGCCAGGGGCTGGTCAGCAGCCTCTCCAGCTCGGCACGCACGCGCTCGGCAGAGACGATGCTCAGCCGCGACGCCATCTGGGACATAGCGCTTACCACGTCGGGCTCAACATCCAGACCCAGCTGGGCGGCAAAGCGCGCGGCCCGCATGATGCGCAGGGGATCGTCGTCAAAGGACTGGACAGGGGAGACCGGGGTGCGCAGGACCCCTGCCCTCAGGTCCGCCAGCCCGTGGTGGGGGTCGACAAGCTCCAGGTCGGGCAGGCGCAGGGCCATGGCGTTGACGGTGAAGTCCCGGCGGGTGAGGTCCCCCTCCAGGGTGTCGCCGTAGGAGACGGTCGGCTTGCGCGAGCCAACCTCGTAGTCCTCGGTGCGGTAGGTCGTCACCTCCACGACCACTTCTCCCTTGCGGGCACCGATCGTGCCAAAGTCGCGTCCGACGTCCCAGCAGGCGTCCCCCCAGGCACGCAGCAGTACCTCCGTCTGCTCCGGGCGGGCCGAGGTGGTCAGGTCCAGGTCGTGGGGAGTGGTTCCCATGAAGGCGTCACGTACCGGCCCGCCCACCAGGGCGATCTCGTGGCCTGCCCGGGCAAAGGTGTGGGCCAGAGCAGCCAGGGGCACCGGTAGGGCAAAGAGCGCGCAGCGTGCTGTCGGGGTCAGGCCGCAGGCATCTGGCTCCTCGGAGAGCGGGGCGTGGGAGGGGGGACGGGTCTGCGCAGTCATCAGGCCAAGCCTGCCACGTCGGGAGCCGTCGGCAGCGGCGTCCCTGTCAGCACCCGGTCGGCTCTGGCCGTGACAGTCCTCATCGACCCACGCGGAGGTCTCGTCCACATCCATTGACACCGCTGTTGGACCTAGAGTATCCCTATGTCCTCCCGTCGCACCCGCACGCCCCGCGCCGCCTCGGCGGCTCGCCGGGCGGGTGCGCGCAGCCTCCCCGTCGTCGACGAGACAAGCGCCGGCGGCCTGGTTGTTGACGTCCAGGCTGGTCAGGCCTTCACCGCGGTCATCGCGCGCCGTAACCGTGGTGGGCGGCTGGAGTGGTGCCTGCCCAAGGGGCACCTGGAAGGAACAGAGACACCGGAGGAGGCCGCCGTGCGAGAGATCGCCGAGGAGACCGGTATCACCGGCCAGGTGCTGCGCCACCTGGCGACGATCGACTACTGGTTCGCTGGCGACGCGCACCGCGTCCACAAGGTGGTACACCACTTCCTCCTGGAAGCTGTCGACGGGTTCCTCACCACCGCCAACGACCCCGACCACGAGGCGGAGGACGTCGAGTGGGTGGCCCTGGACGACGTGGCCCGCCGCCTGGCTTACCCCAACGAGCGTCGTATCGTGGCGGCCGCCCGGAAGATCCTTGTGGGTGACGCATGAGGGGCCGGAAGGCACCTCACCGGCGCGGCCGCCGCCCCCAGAAGGTGGAACCGCGCCTGCCGGCAGCGCTGGTGACCGCGCTGACAGCGCTGAGTCTGCTGACCCTGGTGCTGGCCCCGGCCAGTGCCCTGTCGGCAGCGGCCCCGACCTCCCCGGCACCTGTCTCTGCTGCCTCCGTTGCGCTGCCCAGCGAGGTCGAGCTGGTGTCCGGCCAGGTGACACTGAGCATCGACGCCCTGGCGCCGGAGGTGATCCACGACGGAGAGGACCTCCTGGTCACCGGCACCATCGCCAACGGTACCGACGAGACGCTGTCAGGCAGCTCCCTGGTGGTCCAGATCCAGGAGGGCACGGAGGTCACCTTCGAGACGCTGTCCCTGTGGCTGGCCAACGAGCGAGACACTTCTCTGTCGTCACCGTCTACCACACGGCTGCCACAGCTCCAGCCCGGGCAGACCTCCTCCTTCTCCGTGACGGTCAGCTCTGAGAACCTGCCGCTGTCCGCTCGCGACCAGTGGGGTCCTCGTGGCGTCCAAGTCGCCCTTACCGACGGCGGGGCCACTGTCGCTGAGGACCGCAGCATCATCGTGTGGGACAGCTCCTCGAGTGTGGACGCGGCCCGTGTCACCACCGTCATCCCTGTCACAGCCTCTGCCGAGGAACTGATGGTCCTGACCCTCCCGGCCTCTGCGGCCGACGACTCCTCGGCCGCAGAGGTGACCGTGACTGAGGTCCAGCAGCGGGTCCAGGCCCTGCTGGAGCTGGCGGGTGACGGCGTGGTCCTGGCAGTGGACCCGGCACTCCTGGAGGCTCTCGGTGTTGACGCCGGGTCCTTCCAGGGGGACCTGGCCAGCTCGACCCCACCCGACACCACAGGCACGGCCACCGCACCCAGCACCCCCCACACGGGGCAGCCCTCCGGACCCTCTCCCGCAGCCGCCTCCCCGTCTGCAGCACCCACTGCAGATCCGTCTGCCACCCCCTCAGGCTCCTCCTCGGCCCCAACTGCCCCGGCATCGCTGACTGCGGCCCTGACCCGTGCCATCGCTAACGGCGACGTCGCGACCCTGCCTTGGGACGACGCCGATACGGCAGCCCTGTCCCACCTGGGGGAGACCAACCTCCTGACCACCTCCGTCCAGAGGTCCCAGTCCTCAGCCGTGGCTGGTGCCGGGGCGGACCCCACGCTGGCCTGGCCCGTCTCGTCCCAGCTGGACGCCCAGACCCTGGAGGCCTTGCCTGACTCCGTGACGACGATCGTCGCTCCCGTTGGCTCCGTCCCCGTGACCCAGGATCTCACCTACACGCCCTCCGGAACGACGACGATCGGAAGTCGCACGATACTGGTACCCGACGAGCCCGCCTCGCTCACCCTGGCTGGGCAGCTGCCCGAGCCTCTCGACGACCAAGAGCTCAGCGACCTGGACACGCGCCAGCTGCTGCGTGCACGGACCGCGATCTTCACCCGCCAGGCACCATCTGTGGGTCGCGACCTGGTCATCACCTTGGACCGGGCCTCGGCCGCAGCGGTAGAACCGGAGGTGCTCGCGCAGCGGCTGGCAGCCCTGCGGGACACGTCCTGGGTCACTGCCCAGGACCTGGAGACCCTGAGGTCGCGGACGGTCGAAAAGGGAGGGACTGGGGAAACGGGGAGTGCCAGGAGCTCCGCGAGCCCGGACCCGTCAGGATCAGGTAGCAGGGACAGCGGGGACGTGGCCCGCACGGACCCGCCGGAGCAAGTCAGTGACAGCGACGAGATCACCTCTGGGATCCTGTCGGAGGCCTACCGGTCGGGAGGCCGCCTGGACTCGATCGCCTCGGTGCTCTCCGACCCCCGGGCAGCTCTGGGGCGAGCCAGTGACCTGGCGAGCATCGTCTCCTCAGCGTCCTGGCGCTCCGACCCCCAGGCCCGCCGCGCGTACCTGGACTCTGCCGTTGCCGCAGGGGACTCGGTTGTCGACGCGCTGAGCGCTGCTCCCTCCTCCACCATCAACATCATCAGCTCGGAGGCTGACCTGCCAGTGAGGATCGTCTCGACCCTGAGCCAGGAGGCGACTCTCCAGGTACGTCTGGTCTCAGACAGCCAGCGTCTCCAGATGCCTGACAGTGTCACTGTCACGGTCCCTGCACGCAGCCAGGTCACGACGACAGTCCCGGTCACGGCAGTAGGCTCCGGTGACGTTGACCTGACGATCGAGGTCCTTGCGGATGACGGTACGGCTGTGGGAACCCCGACCACCGTGCACATGCAGGTGCGAGCGGCGTGGGAGTCTGTCGGCACCTGGGTGGTCGGTGGCGTCCTGGCCCTTGTCCTGGTCTCCGGCGTGACGCGTACGGTACGTAGAGGACGCCGCACCGTCACGCCGACCATACCGGCACCAGCCCAGGAGAAGGCATGACCCCGCCCCGGCACGCCCGGCCCAGACGCTCCTTCCTTTCCCCGAACCCGCACCGGTCCCAGGCCTCACTGGCCCGTTCCTCAGCGATCATGGCCTCGGGAACGTTGGTCTCCCGTGTACTGGGGCTGGTGCGCAACGCCCTCATCGTCATCGCTCTGGGGGCTACCGGCTCAGGGGCGGCAGACGCCTTCAACACCGCCAACAACCTGCCGACAAACCTGTACAACATGATGATCGGTGGCGTCCTCAACGCCATCCTGGTACCTCAGATCGTCCGGGCACTGCGCAAGCGCAACGGCGAGGAGCTGGTCAACCGGCTCCTGACCGCCGCGGCCACCCTCATGCTCGTTGTCACGGTGGTGATCACCGCTGCGGCTCCCCTGGTGTTCTACGTCAACGCCTCCTCCCTCGCCTCGGGCCGGTGGCAGCCGGTCTCCTATGCCTTCGCCTTCTGGTTCATGCCGCAGATCTTCTTCTACGGCCTCTACGCCCTGTGGGGCCAGGTCCTCAACGCCCGGTCCAGCTTCGGCCCCTATATGTGGTCGCCGGTGCTCAACAACATCATCTCCATCATCTCCATCATTGCCTACATCCGGGTCTACGGGGCCTATACCGACGGGCAGGGGCCGGAGGTGTGGGACGCGGGCCGCATCACCTTGATCGGAGCAACCACCACCCTGGGCATCGCCGCCCAGGCCCTGATCCTCTACATACCCCTAGTGCGTTCCGGCTTCCAACCACGCATCGTCTTTGGCATACGAGGCCTGGGACTAGGGCAGAGCTCCAGGGTCGCCCTGTGGGCGCTGCTCGGCGTCGCCATCATCTCCCTGAGCACCTGGGCCACCACCAACCTGGGCTCAGCCGCGGTCACGGCCTCTGAGCTCCCTGAGTACGCCGACGTTGTGGTGCCGTCAACGACGATGTGGTCCAACGCCTACCTGGTCTACATCCTTCCCCAGTCCCTGGTGGTGACCTCCATCATTACCGCCTTGTTCACCCGTATGAGCGAGAAGGCCTCCTCAGGCGACCGGGAGGGCGTGCGCGACGACCTGTCACTGGGCCTGCGCTCTGCCGGGGTGTTCACGGTGCTGGC
This sequence comes from Actinomyces sp. 2119, assembly GCF_003591215.1. Classification (NCBI taxonomy): domain Bacteria; kingdom Bacillati; phylum Actinomycetota; class Actinomycetes; order Actinomycetales; family Actinomycetaceae; genus Actinomyces; species Actinomyces sp. 2119. The sequence goes on along the minus strand of NZ_QYRR01000002.1, from coordinate 170,877 downwards.
TACCGCAGGCATCTGCGTCCTGGCAGTGCCTGCACTCCAGGTCTTCACCCCGTCGATCTCTCTGAGGGTGGCCCAGGCTACCGCACCGGTCCTTGTCCTCCTGGCCCTGGGGATCGTCCCGCAGGGGATCTGGTTCACCACCCAGCGAGTCATGCTGGCCTACGAGGACACTAAACGGCTTCTTATCGCCGACGCTGTGGTGGGCCTGCTCCCCGTGGTCCTGTGCGCCCTGGCCTACCTCCTGGCACCGGCCAACCACTGGATGGCCTGGGCGGCCTTTGCCAACACCCTCAGCCAGGTTGCCGCATGCGTCGTCGTCGTCCCGCTGATGCGGCGCCACCTGCCGAGCCTGGACGGGCGCAGGGTCGCCACCACCCACCTGCGCCTGTGCCTGGCCGCAGCACCTGCGGTACTCATCGGCATGGTCCTGGTAGCGCTGATGGGAGAGGTAGACGGAGCCTCGTCCCTGAGCCGTCTCCTGGCCGCCTCGACCCAGGTCGTCGTCGTGGCCTCGGTCATGTCCTTCACCTACCTCGTCATGGGACGGATAGTCAACGTCGAGGAGATTGTCGTTGCCTTCCGCCCGCTGTCACGGGTCCTGGTCAAAATTGGCCAGCGCCTGCCGGGTCCGGCAGGTCGATCGGTGCTGCGCCTGGCAGAGTGGATGACACCGACGACGGCTCCTGCTAGTGGCGCCCCCACAAACAGGACCATTCCTTCAGCGCCGCCTCCACCACGGGCGGCCCCGGCACCTCCACCTCCGGCTGCTTCTACTGCACCCCCCACCACACCACAGCCTGCCCCGGCACCACCACCCCCGCCTGTGCCTACCACCGCCCCTCAGGGGGCGTCGGCGCACGGACAGCCGCAGGCTTCCTACCCTCCCAGCGTTCTTCCTCACGCCCCTTCCTCGGCCGACCGCGCTGGGCGGTCACCTGTACGACGCCCGGTGGTACCTGCTGTACCGCCGACAGTACCCCCATCGGTCCCGCCGGTCCCTCGTACCTCTCCGGCAGCTACGACTATGCCTCCGCCCGAGGCCGTCACACGCGCGACGCCCCTTACCTCCCCTCCACCACCAGCCCACCCTGCTGGCGCTGCGGTCACCCCCCGGGGCGCCGCTCCCGCGCCACCTCCGGACAGCTCCCCCCTGTCCGCCAACCTGCCTGTCAGCATAGAGCCGTCCACCGTCGTGCTCCCGTCAGGTCACACCACCGAGCAGGCACAGAGCCCACGGACCGCTACGATGGGTCCATCAGTATCTGACGGACAGTCACCCCGAGGAAGGAGACGCATGTCTGAGGCGACGCCGATTGGCAGTGGCCGCTACGGACTCCTGGGGACCCTGTCCACCACGCTGCCCCGAATCGTTCGACACCGCGGTGTTGACACCATCCTCGACCGCGAGGTGACCATCCTCGTGCTCACGGACGCCTCGGTCCACCGCGACAGTGTCATGGACGCGGCAAGCCGCGCCGTACTGGTGGACGACGAGCGCCTTCAGCGGGTATACGATGTTGAGCGCTCCGAGCCCTCCATCATCATCACTGAGCCCCTGGCGGGCCGCACCCTCAGTTCCCTGGTGGCCCGCGGCATCACCTCGGCGCAGGTCAGAGCCATCATTGGTGAGACAGCCCAGGCGCTTGACGCCGGGGCCCGTAAAGGTCTGCACCACCTCAACCTGTCCCCTGAGTCCATTCGGGTGCTCCCCGGGGGAGAGGTCAAGATCAGCGGGCTGGGGATCGAGGCCGCCGCTCTGGACCTGGAGAGCAAGGTCGCCAAGAACGACCCTCTTGCCGCCGACCGTGCTGACGCCCGTGCCCTCGTGGAGATCCTCTACTACGGGCTGACCGGCCGTTGGCCCGGGAAACGTCCCGGGATCCCCTCCGCACCTCGTCTGGGTGGCGCGCCCGTCGTCCCGTCCACGCTGGTAGCTGGTATCGACCCGGTCCTGGACGACCTGTGCGTGCGTACATGGAACGGGCAGCCTCCCATCTCAGCCGCCGAGGTCGCGCGGGCGCTGGGAAGCTGGGAGCCTGTCAGCGGCTACGTGGTCGACCCCGCTCGGGACTACCCGGCCGTGATGAGAACCAGCACCCAGCAGAACGGACCAGGCTCCACATCACGTACAGCAGGTACCGGGGTTGCTAGTGCTGCCCGCGGAGTACTAGATCGTCTGCGTCGCTCTAGCAGCACGGATAGCGGTGCTTCGGCTACCGCCTCAGCGACTGCCGCTCACGCCTCGCAGACTGCCGTAACGGACTCCTTTGCTCAGCAAGGTCCCGCTTACGACGCGATGGACGAGGACACCGTGGTCGCTGGCGACCTGCGTGCCGAGGAGGAGGCGACTCCTCGGGCAGGAATCGGCTACGTCCAGGTCACCGGCCCGGTCAACCCGATGCCGAGCGTGCTGACCAACGCCTCGGAGACAGCTCCAGGCGCCGCTCCTGTCCCCTCTGAGCCCTTCACAGGCAGCTTTGAGGTCAACTTCGACGACCTTGAGGACGAGGAAGAGGATGAGGTTGACGAGGAACTAGCCCAGTCTGTCAACCGTACCACGACCAGCATCATCCTCACCCTGGTTGTCGTAGCTCTTGTCGGCGTTGTCATTGCCGTGCTGATTCTGCAACAGCTGGCGGGAATCCGCTTTACCGACCCCGACGGACCAGCCGCCGACACGGTTCCCTCCGCGACATCGGCGCAGTCGGCCCAGGACGACGGCGATGAGGCGGGTGAGCAGTCCGGGGACGAGGAGGACAGTGAGGACAGCGCGCCTATCACCGTCAGCGGCGCACAGAGCCTGGACCCCTTCGGCGACGGGAACGAGCACCCAGAGCTGGCTGACCTCCTGGTGGACGGGGACACCTCCCAGGAGTGGTTCTCCCGGTACTACAACGACCCCGGTATGGATGGCAAGGGCGGGGTGGGAGTTGTCGTGACTCTGGAGGAGTCTGCCGAGGTCTCTGGTATCGACATCCACGGAACCGGGGAGGGCGGATCGATCCAGGTTCGTGCCACGAGTCCCGAGGACCCTACAGGGGGCGAGCTGCTGGCTGAAGGTCCCTTCACCTCGCAAGTCACCTCATTCGACTTCGAGTCCACGGAGACGGCATCAGTTGTCGTATGGATCACGGAACTTCCCAGAGCCGCTGACGGCTCCAATAAGGCCACTATCACCGAGATCACCCTCCGATAGGTCCTTGCTTGGGAACAATCGCTTTTCATCCTCAGTTTGCTCTAGTGACACTGGTCCTTGTCAGCCAGCGTGCACCGTGTGCTACTCCCACACCAGGAGGATCATGATTCACGACGTCATCATCGTCGGCTCCGGCCCTGCGGGCTACACCGCCGCTATCTATGCTGCTCGCGCTCAGTTGGCACCCGTCGTGCTGGCAGGATCGGTGACAGCCGGGGGAGCACTGATGAACACAACGGAGGTGGAGAACTACCCTGGATTTGTCCAAGGTGTGATGGGTCCCACCCTGATGACCCAGATGCAAGAGCAGGCAGAACGCTTCGGAGCAGAGATCCGCTACGAGGACGTCACCGCCTTGGAGCTGGAAGGCCTGACCAAGCGTGTCGTCACGGATGAGGGCACCTACGAAGCCCGTACAGTGATAATCTCTACCGGCTCAGAGTACAGGCACCTGGGGCTAGAGGCTGAGGACCGCCTTTCCGGCCACGGGGTGTCCTACTGTGCGACATGCGACGGGTTCTTCTTCAAGGACCAGGATATCGTCGTGGTCGGCGGGGGTGACTCCGCGATGGAGGAAGCCACGTTCCTGACTCGGTTCGCCAGGTCAGTGACCGTTGTGCACCGCCGTGACGAGCTGAGGGCCTCCGCAGTTATGGCACAGCGTGCCCACGACGACCCCAAGATCACCTTCGCCTGGAACTCCACTGTGGCTGAGTTGCACGGTCAGGACTCCCTGACCAGCGTGACGCTTGAGGACACGGTGACCGGGAAGCGGCGTCAGCTCGACGCAACCGGGTTGTTCGTGGCAATTGGTCAGATTCCCCGTAGTGAGTTGGTAAAAGACGTGCTGGACCTGGACGAGGCAGGATACATCCAAGTCGAGGCCCCGTCGCAGCGCACTCGCTTACCAGGCGTCTTCGCCTGTGGCGACGTCGCTGACCCGGTCTACCAGCAGGCTGTCACGGCAGCCGGGTCGGGCTGCCGCGCGGCCCTAGACGCAGAGCACTACTTGGCCACGCTGTGAGGTGGAGCTGCGACTGGGCGTAGTGGCTCGAAGCAGGCCCGCTCTACGGTAGACAAGGAGGCACGATACCCGTCATCAACTCCACTGCGTATAAGTGCGCAACTCGGACGCCAACGCAACCTATATCTGCGCGTCGCGTCGGAAAGACACACCACCCCTACTAGCGATACCGACGTACCAGGCTACGACTCATCCTAGGAGAACACCATGTCTGCTGCTCTTGACGTCACCGATGCCACCTTTAACGAGGAGGTTCTCGGCTCCGACAAGCCCGTTGTCATCGACTTCTGGGCCGACTGGTGCGGCCCTTGCCGCCAGATGGCACCGATTGTCGACGAAGTAGCGACCGAGCTGGGAGAGCGGGTGAAGTTCGTCAAGATCAACGTCGACGACAGCCCAGCCACCGCGCGGTCCTTTGGGATACGGTCTATTCCGACCTTTGCGGTCGTCCGTGACGGTGAGACATTCCATCAGTTCGCCGGCTCACGCCCCAAGGCCTCGTTCAAGGCCGAGGTGGAGAAGGTCCTGGATTGAAGATCTGGAGTCCGAAGTAGGGGGTGTGCCAGCCCAGCCGGTGCTGGGTCGGCACACCGCGCCTCATGTGACTGCCTGTTCCTGACCCAACGGCACGTGCCCAGTCGCGGACACGTACACACCGAAAACCACCGATGGTCCCCTAGAATGACAGTCATCACAACCACCCGGGCATGATAGAAGACAGTACATGCACTATATCTCTACCCGAGGCGGGATGCGTCCAGCCCGTTTTACCGAGGTCCTGTTGTCCGGCTTGGCGCCAGACGGGGGACTGGTAGTCCCCCTTGCACTACCATCACTCAGCGCAGACTGCCTTGAGGCATGGAGATGCCTGGACTACGCAGCCCTGGCTTCCAAGGTGATCGGTCTGTTCGCCACCGACGTCCCTGAGGCCGATCTTCAGACTATGACTGCCGTCGCCTACGGGCCGCAGCGGTTCCCAGCACCTGTGGTACCGGTGCGCGATCACAGCGCAGTTGTTGCAGGGCTGCACCTCGTGGGCTTGTCTGAGGGCCCCACCATGGCCTTTAAGGACCTGGCGATGCAGTTCCTGGGCCAAGCGGTGCCCTATGTCCTGGACAAGCAGGGACAGGTGCTTAATATTCTAGGAGCAACATCCGGAGACACTGGATCGGCTGCTGAGCACGCCTTCCGGGGGCAGGACGCAGTGAACGTCTTCATGCTTTCACCGGCAGGCCGGATGAGTCCCGTCCAGCGGGCGCAGATGTACTCTCTGCACGATCCAAATATTCACAACATCGCCGTTGAGGGCGTGTTCGACGACTGCCAGGACCTGGTCAAGACCCTCAGCAACGACATCGCCTTCAAGGAACGTTACTCGCTGGGAGCCGTCAACTCCATCAACATCGGACGAATCGTGGCCCAGGCGGTCTACTACGTGTGGGCGTGGTTGCGTGTCACAGACCGGGTGGAAGAGCGGCGACGTTCTGACTTCCAGGTCGACGTATGTGTTCCCTCGGGCAATTTCGGCAACGTCTATGCAGGTCATATAGTGCGCAGCATGGGACTGCCGATCCGTAGACTCATCGTGGCAACCAACGAGAACAACGTTCTGGAAGAATTTTTTTCTACTGGAATCTACACGCCGCGAAGCGCAGAGGCTACCCTCGCCACGTCTAGTCCTTCCATGGATATCTCCAAGGCTTCTAACCTGGAGCGGTTCCTTTGGTCTCTTCTGGGACCGGAGCGGTTCTCGCGCGCCTGGAGGGAACTGGAGGACTGCGGCTCACTGGATCTGTCGGACCAGGTAGAGCGCATACGCGAAGAGTTCGGTTTCATTGCCATGTCCTCCTCCCACGCCAAACGCCTAGAGACAATTCGCTTTATGAGTAGCCACGGTGTCACCGTCGACCCGCATACCGCCGACGGTATCACCACGGCCCTGAACCTTATGGAGCCCAGTTTCCCGACACTGGTATTGGAGACTGCAAGACCGGAAAAGTTTCTCGGCACCGTTGGGGAGGCCCTTGGGTTCCCCCAACCGATCCCAAATACCGTCAGCAAACTCCTGGCGCTTCCTCAGCGAAAGACAACAATTACTGCCGACGAGCAAGAACTGAGAACCATTATCGCTACGAACGCGGTCACAGCCAACTCATCGACCTTCCAGTAGCCACTCTGGTAGAAGGATCCTGGCTCTGCAAGTGTGTTGGGGTAGAGAGGCGAGGGCTACTTTTATCTGGCAGAATTGGAGCGGTAACATATGGCCTCGTACTGAGAGCGGTCTCGAACCCCACAACTCAGCTGCGACGATCGTTCTTCACAGATCAGCCGGTGACCAGCTGGCTGCCAGCCGACTAGCCGGAGTGACCTGAGTCTGGCCAAGAAACCTTCCTGCCATCTATCCTTGTCAGACTTGGCACTGACCGTAGCACCAGAGGTCGTCATGGAAGGAGTTCCTCGTGGAAGAGATGAGCCAGGTCAAGGGAAACCGACTTGACCCATGGCTAGACAGTTATGCCACACGTGCCCACGGCCTGAGGGCGTCTGAGACACGTTCCCTGTTTGCAGTCGCCTCGCGTCCTGAGGTGGTCTCGTTAGCGGGCGGAATGCCCAATCTCAAAGATCTACCTCTTGACCGCATCGCCGACGCAACTGCCGAAATGATCCGCAAGGACGGAGGTAAGGCACTGCAGTACGGAAACGGGCAGGGGTTGCCGCGGCTTCGTGAGCACGTCACCGAAGTTATGGCTCTCGAGGGTATCGACGCAGGAGCCGACGACGTCATCATCACCACGGGCTCGCAGCAAGCCGTCGATATAGTTACCGAACTGTTTATTGACCCGGGCGACGTAATCCTTGCCGAGGCGCCAACATATGTTGGTTCTCTATCGATCTTCTCCACCTACCAGGCTGATGTACAGCATGTGGCCATTGATGCCCACGGCGTCATCCCCGAAGCCTTGGAGGAGGCGATCCTCAGGACCAAACGAGAGGGTCGAACTATTAAATTTTTTTACTGTTTGCCCAACTTTCATAACCCTGCTGGCGTCACTCTCAGCGAAGAACGTCGCCCGCTTGTCATTGATATATGCCGTCGACACCATATTCTTATCGTTGAAGACAACCCCTACGGACTGCTTGGCTTTGAAGGTCAGACTTACACAGCACTCAAGACGCTCGCCCCGGATGACGTAATCTATCTTGGGTCCTTCTCGAAGATCTTTGCGCCTGGGTACCGTGTGGGCTGGGCTGTCGCTCCTCCAGCGGTAAAGGAAAAGATGAAGCTCGCTTCCGAGGCCGCCATTCTTTGTCCGTCCTCTGTTGGCCAGTACTCTATCTCGATGTACCTGGAGCAGTTCGATTGGAAGAAGCAGATCGGGGAGTTCCGTACCATGTACAGGGAACGGCGAGATACCATGGTGGGAGCCTTAGAGGAGTACTTACCGGTGTGCCGCTGGAACGTCCCGGACGGCGGCTTCTATGTGTGGGTTGGACTCCCTGAAGGTATTGACGCTAGAGAAATGCTTCCCCGTGCAGTGACAAATCTCGTTGCCTATGTCTCTGGCACAGCCTTCTACGCAGGAGGAAAAGCCGGCCAAGACCACCTTCGGCTTTCCTTCTGCTACCCAGAGCCGGTTGATATTAGGGAGGGAGTCCGGAGACTGTCCCAAGTTATTAGTCGCGATCTGGAGAACTACAGATTGTTTGGCCCTGCTTCGTACCGTGACTCACTAGGTATAACTGCCCCAGGCCCAGATCAGGTTTAAGGAGAATCATGACCAAGACTCCTCAGTCAGAACCGCTACGTATCGCTATACTCGCAGGAGGCCTCAGTCACGAACGGGATATTTCGCTACGCTCAGGCAACCGTGTAGCCCAGGTTCTCAAGCAGGATGGGCATTCCGTGCTCGTCCTCGACGTCGACGCCCGTATGATTAGTTCTCTACGCGCTTTCGGCCCTGATGTAGTATGGCCCTTAGTTCATGGAAGCCACGGTGAGGACGGTGGACTTCAGAACACTCTTATCGCACTGGGGCTTCCTTATGTTGGCACACATTCGGATGGGTGCCAGCGTTCGTCCTTCAAGCCGACTGCTAAGGCTACCGTACGAACCGGCGGCGTACTTACCCCGGATTCCCTCACGCTGCCACGCGCATACTTTAGCCAGTTAGGCGCTCAAGACGTTCTCGGTGTTGTTGCTGGGCACCTAGGGTTTCCACTTGTCGTCAAGCCAAATCAAGGCGGTTCAGGTCTTGGCGTATCCGTCGCCTTTAACGCAGATGAACTTCGGGCGGCAATGGTTGCTTGCTTCTCCTATGACGACCGTGCGCTTATTGAGAAGTATGTTGAAGGAACAGAGATTGCGGTGTCTGTTGTCGATACCGGAGCGGGACCACGTGCACTACCCCCGGTCGAAGTAGTTTCTCAAGGTCAATACGACTTCGATGCGAGATACAATCCTGGTCGGTCTGAATACTTTGTGCCAGCCAGACTTAGCGGTGACGATGCAGACAAGGTCAAAGAGACAGCTCTGGCGGTTCACCGCACGCTAGGCCTTGGTAATCTGTCGCGGACCGACTTAATTCTTGACGCCCACGGCACACCCTGGTTTATTGACGTCAATGTAGTCCCTGGAATGACAGAAAACTCACTTCTACCCATGGCCATCAAAGCAGATGAGGAACTTGGGGACCTCTATGATGCCTTGGTGAGAAATCCTTTGGTCCAGCCCTAATACTTCACTATCGTTCTACCAGTTACGCCGCAGGTGACGAGGGTAGTCATGTCTATATACAGCGCCAGCAATAGGCTCTGACGTCTCAGGAGAGTTCTTTCTGATAGTCTTACGTGCGGCTCTGCTACTGCAGACGCGTATATCCACGGTTGTCAATAACAGCAATATCCGTTTCTAGCGGATGCCCGTTTCTGTTCCAGTACCTGCTGCATTGATAGTAACATCGGTATAGTTTCGCCTGGATGTCAACTTCCTGGTTTAAAATTCATAACAAATACTAGGCGAATATTACCTTTCAACACTTCAACACACTTGGTGACAGAGAAGTTAGCGCAGGCACACCAAGACCTCGCTAAGTCGCTATATAACTCACATATGGTAGCTTCAACTATTCTATGTGTGGAAGGTAGATTCCCACAGGCAATCACGCATGCATGATAACCCGCAGAATGCATTAACATTATTCACTCATTGAAGTGGATTAGCGGTTTGTGCTGGCACTACCTGTAAGTAGCCTTCCTGCAACGGAGTCCGCATTCACTGCGCCACCCATTCGTTCTGCCCCCAGTGGACCTTTGCATTGAGGTGTCAGCACATAACGATCAAACCCACCACCCTTTAGGCCACAAAGCGATTCGTATATTATATATAGATCATTTTGTACATACAATGGTATTGACACCCCGTCTTACCACACATACGCCATGTTAAAGACATTGTCCACTAGTGGGTCATTTACTGCGCACATAGCTTTCATCGACCCGCTCCTATGTGGTGAGAGTTTTCGCTTAGCGCCACCATCATCCTGTAGCAGGATATTTCATAACTCGACTTTTTAAAGTACCATACAGTATGGCGCTTGGTATCCATAGTCCACACAGCAACTACCAGTAAATACGGCGTATTGGACTATTGCCTATATTCTGCACACCACCCTATATCTCGTCGGTTATGTTAACTGAGGAGTTCGGTTAATTACCGTCAACACAGTAACCTATAATGGCCACCAGATGTCACTACAAATACCTTTATGTGTTGTTAGTGATCTACACACACCTCTGGTACTGAGCAGCCTTAGCACCCAACATTACTACTATTATCGTACTCTAGTTATACTCCCCATGACCCGTTGAGCATATATATATGTGTGCGACTGTGCCGGGCTTCATTTGGTATATACATTCCTAAGACATCGCCTTAACCTCGAGCCAGTGTACAACTATCTGTCCAGTAGCGAATAATCACCCATAGCGCGCCCTGATCATAGTGCCTATCCACAAATACGCTCACCCATGGGGTTTAATAATAACTGTAGTCTACCTAGTTCAAGCGTCACCTAAACTGCCGCAGCCCTTGAACTATATTTTATTCACGCAAGACACTACTTTGGCTCAGTGCATGTAATAATGAATGATACAACCCATTTGCGTCTGTACAACACACGGTATGTATGCTAGCGGAACCAGTTTGTAACAGAAATCTCTAATGAGTCGACATGATTTTCACATGCTACATGCGACAAGTAAGCATGTTTCACGTGAAACACTTCCTTGCAACCAGAAGCACCTGCTCGTGAATACTCAGCGCGAATGTTTCCGTGTCCACGCTAGGACCTTTGTATACGGGACTGATTAATGCACCGACGTCTGCTCCCATACTGTAGGTGCGACGAATCACTTGCACGTGAAGTGTCAATGTTAGGTCTATACAGATCGACACATGTCTGCACCCGGGCTCTATCCGACCTAGGAAGAATGTGGTGATCAGGCAATTAATAACCATTTTGGAGTATTAATGTGTAAACAATACTTTCGAATAACTAAAGTATCGTGAGTATATCTTCGTACTGTAAAGTACTATTCATCGAAAAACGCAATTAACGATCCTACTGCACATCCCAAGTACAGAAATATGTAAAACACTCCGGTATTATCGCGAATCAGTTCACAACACGGTACTCCAATGGGGGCAAATGAGCCTGTCTGTTGTCTAACGATCACGTTTCACGTACATCTCTGCGGACACTTTCGCCAGCGCCAGTTGCTAGGCAACGAGTTAATAGTTCGCGATCGACATATCGAGTATGGAATTACATGCCATCAAAACAGTTATACGCATCTAACACACAACACACTCACCTATATGTAGAAACTGCTATGTATATCAAGCAACTATAGTTGGTACAGGCACCGTGTATATGTCTGCAGTGTTAAAACCTATGCGCAATTTTCATTGATGCGAAGTATCAGCAGACTAATACTGCGATCAACTTGTTCCCAACACTGAGTCATCACGCCATGTTTCACGTGAAACAGTTACATGTAAAACTGCATGTGTTTACTGCACCGCATGCAGTAAGCGACGAGAAACAATATCAAGACAAACTTATCCCAGCTATCGAAAAATCAACAGTCTAGTTTGCATACATTACACGTCCGTCCGAACGACAAACGAAGCAGCCTACATACGCAACAAGAGCGACTATTAGCAATCACAACTTCCGATACACAGTACTAAGTATAGCAAGTCAAAACAGCCAGAGCAGCATGAAGTACCATAACCGAACAATAACTTGAAAAGCTCGAATAAGTCGATGGAAAGCCATTTGACATGAACCGCACTTCATACTGCCCTCTGAAAGGCAAGGCACCTTGCGTCCATGCCTAGTTATATCGCCTCGTTAAGTAACGACATACAAACAAGACATCCATTAATGAACAATCGACAACAACATGCCGCGTCTAAAATCGACAAAATATACGAGAGTCAAATCCAAGTAATACTTCAAGGATAATAGAGTCCACCGTCTCATTGACACAAGCACGCACTACCGCTCCACAGCAGCAGCACATACTGTATTCGCGGAACAACTTTGTCATGCAGACAAAAAAGTACTGCAAGACACTACTCACATAGCGTCGATAACCTATTAAGGCAAGAGAAAATATGATAAATATATGCCGCTCAGTAAAACAGTCGCACAAAGGAGCACATGCACATACACGAAAACGAACCAATAAAGGAAGCACATCAATATAGTAGATCCACGGAAGCGCACAACGATACCTCTATAGAGAAGCTATGTGCACAGGCCGATACCCGCATGCCTCAGAGACGAACGACTACTCCTCGTCAAGTGAGGTACCCGGCGCCAATGCACTCACGATCCGGGCCAAGTCTTCGTCACCAGCAAACTCAATGGTAATACGGCCTTTTTTTGCGCCCTTCGTCACTTTAACCCTAGTATCAAATGCATCGGATAAGCGAGTTGACAGTGCTGGTAAAGGAGTACTACGGGTGCGGAGACTCTTGGATTGCTGTCGAGAAGAGTCCGATTCTTCATGAAGAGCCACCATCTCTTCAGTGGCACGAACAGATAGGCCTTCTGCAACAACTCGTTGCGCCATGCGCTCCATTGCATCAACATGCGAAAGCCCCAGAAGAGCGCGAGCATGTCCGGCCGAGAGTACGCCAGCGGCAAGCCTCCGCTGCACCAGTGGAGGAAGCTTCATAAGCCGCAGCGTATTGGAAATCTGTGAACGCGATATCGATATCCTATCAGACAGTTCAGCCTGAGTGCAACCAAAATCCTCAAGTAACTGCTGGTAAGCAGCAGCCTCTTCCAGGGGATTCAACTGCACGCGATGAAGATTTTCCAACAACGCGTTGCGCAGCATATCAACGTCGTCAGTGTCCCGAACCACCGCAGGAATGTTATCCAGTGACGCTTCTTTTGCCGCGCGAAGTCGACGTTCACCTAAGATAAGTTCAAAGCGTTCCTCCTCCAGTTCTCCCTGAGAGGCAGAGCGACGCACCACAATAGGCTGCAATAGCCCCACTTCTGTAATAGAAGCAGCGAGTTCGGAGATATCTTCTTCGTCGAAGACCTGACGCGGTTGCCGTGGATTAGGATCAATAAGTTCTACTGGGATCTCAGCAAACGTCGCTCCAGGAACTGGAACAAGCTCCTCTCCCTCATCTGCAGCTGCCCGACTAGGATGGGCTTTCCCGGCAAAAGTTGTCTGGCGCCCAGAACGACCTCGACCATCGCGAGCGGAGGTATCATTTGACACCTCGCGATCGCTCTTGCGGCTGCTACGCTTCCCGGACACCCGGCGGTCTCCAGTCGGGGCCGCCACATCATGGCGACGGCTAACTGAAGACGTTTCACGTGAAACATACGGAAAATCGTCAGACACGCCACTCTCAGGCACATCAGCACCTGAACCTCCATGAATGTCACGATCCGATTGGGGAATCCGCCGTTCCTCTGATGATTCTTTTTCAGATGGCTTAGTCTGCTTCACTGGCCGCCCTGCGTCTGTATCATCTTTCGATACTATCGAACCGTCCCGTTTGGACTGTGCAGATTCATTACGAGCAGAGTCCGCTGCCTCAGTAGTAATTGCATGTGTGTTCCCAGCAGCAGAACCTTCCACCAAATCAAAACTGTCTTCCCTGCTATCTGGGAAAAATACGTCGGACGGGCGACTAGAACTAACCGTTTCTTTTTGAGCATCGGGAATAAGCGCCTGGAGCCCACGTCCAAGACCTCTCCTCTTTTGAGCCATCAGGAATCGCCACCTTCCTTGTCGGAGGATCCTCTAAAAGCAACCTCGCGTGCCATCTTCATATAAGCAATTGCTCCAGTCGACCGAGGATCCCAGAACACCACAGGAGCACCAAACGAGGGCGCTTCGGCAACCCTGATGGAACGCGGTATTTTAGTCTCTAGGGTTGCATCCGGAAAGTAAGTGCGAACCTCGGACTCAACTTCACGTGACAATGTGGTACGTCCGTCAAACATAGTCAGCACAATCATCGACACTCCAAGTCCCGGGTTATGCACCTGAGCAATCCTATCGATAGATCTGGTAAGAAGAGCCAGACCTTCCAATGCATAATACTCTGCTTGCATAGGAATAAGAACTTCATGAGCTGCAACAAACGCATTGATAGTCATTATACCGAGGCTAGGTGGACAGTCCACAATGACATAGTCTAGATGCTGCTGATCTTCCTGCTCACGAAACTCCAGGTAGTCAGTCAACGCCGTCCTTAGCCGAGACTCTCTCTCCGAGGTCTCAATTAACTCAATCTCAACAGCAGCAACATCTATTGTTGCCGGCACACACAATAAAGTGTCGCTGAATCTAGTTGTCGCGACAACATCCTTTATCGGGACTCCGTCAACCAGTACATCGTAAATCGACTGGACATCCTCATCATGTTCAACCCCCAAAGCCGTAGAAGCGTTGCCCTGTGAATCTGCATCAATGAGCAATACATGCAGCCCGCCTTGCGCCAATGCTGCAGCTAGATTTACTGCAGTAGAGGTTTTGCCCACGCCACCCTTCTGATTGGCGACAGCCACAATGCGCGTCTTCTCAGGACGAGGATAACCCCCCAAGGTCATCTCATCCAGTGCGACGCGATCTGCCTGGAGCTGATCGAAGATAGATGATCCCGACAACCTGGTCCTCCTCGGACGACAAACCCGGTCGCTGCTGCTAACCAGGTACTAGGCAGTCTACGCGAGGAGTACGGCAGCTAGCTGACCACCGCGCCGAACTTCAACGGGTGTTTATGGGATACTCTACACGCCTAAGTTCAACAACCCGTGCAAACCGATCACCCGGCAGCGACACCTCATGAATGACAGGTATAGATAACTTAAACCTATCTATATCAGATCTTGCCTTTTTTATCTCTGTCTCCACCCTGTCCCCTTTGAGAGCGATGAGACACCCATCGTCCCGCACAAGAGGAGCCGCCAACTGAATCAATTTCGATAGACTAGCAACCGCCCGAGCAGTAACGACATCGTACCGCTCACGAATATGTTCAGCACGCTCACGCAGCACCGTCACTCGCCTCAAGCCCAGTTCATCCACCACGTCACGAAGCCACTGTGCTCTACGTTCCATGGCATCAACAAGGACAACGTCGAGATCAGGTCTAAGTAACGCAATCACCACGCCGGGGAAACCTGCTCCTGAACCAATATCGACAACCTGACCGCTGTTGGGAAGAAAAGGTGCAACCGCCGCGGAGTTAACAAGGTGTCGGCTCCACAATCGTGGAAGCTCATTAGGTCCTATGATTCCTTTCAACTGACCTTGCCTACTAAGCATATTAGCGAAATGCTCCGCCGCTGAAAAAGCATCGCCAAAAAATTCCCTCACTTCTTCATGGGGAAATTCGATCTCATTATCAACAACTTCAGCATTCATCGTAAACCCGCTGCCTGAACCATTCCGGTCCCATTTAAAGTAACTGCTGTACTGACATCTATAAGACTATTTGATACCCCTCCAAAATACATATATTTTAAAACAACAAACTGCCCTATCCGCAATGCGCGTTACCATTACTAACCACGGACGAAGTCATTACCGCCCACTCGGCAACAATCCAAACCTAAACCTATCTCTTATTGACAGAGAGTCATACCCCGTCATGTAACATCCTCGCTACAAGTATCCCTCTACCGTCTTACCTGTCCACATAAAAATTGCCACTCCGTCAATTGCTCACGTCCTCCCTGCTTATGATCGCTATATTGTCTTAGCAATATAATCCACAGCATTATCTTTCGCAGGACTAACCACAACATGCCGATATGGTTCAGCACCTTCAGATCCCGAAACTAATCCAGCGGAAGCTACAACGTCATGACAAATTTTCCTTTCAAAAGGATTCATTGGAGCCAAGGCAACCGGTTCGCCTGAGAGAAGAACCTTTGTAATAGCCTCTTCTGCAACCTTGGCTAACTCATGCCGACGAGAGACACGATATTCATTGATATCAAGCATGAGTCGCGAACGACTACCAGTACGTGTCTGCACGGCAAGACGAGTCAGATCTTGGACCGCTTCCAGAATCTCGCCGTTATCGCCCACAAGAGCCGCCAAGTCACGCTCGTCACCTTCATCAGAGGCGACAACAGCAATCGACGCCCGGCCGTGAGCGACATCAATGTCAATATCACCCCCAATATCAGCAATATCCAAAAACTCTTCAAGATAGTCCGCGCCTATCTCGCCTTCCTCCTCCAAATGGGATACCATATCAATCGGCATCGCATTGTCACTCATTGCTATCCGTTCTCTTTAAGGTAGTGGATACTTTAAAACAGTAATTCGAAGCATAAACCATGTCAAGTACAGGCTCAACGCCAAAATCACTTTCATCGATGGTGCCTCTTCTTGCGCTTCGCTGCTGTCCGCCTACGGGCACGAGCACGTTTCTCATAGCGGCGTCGAGCAATTTGTTCATCAGTTAGTTCGCCAGAACTGGATGACGTCGTTGCGATTGTGCTATCGCGATGGTCGTCATCCCGGCTCCAAGAGTCAGTCTCTTCCTCCCCTGTTGGAACAGCATCCCTACGAGCCTCATGAGCTAGCGCAGCCCGGCCAGGTCTCCTTTTCCTGTCCTTACGCACCGGCTGGCGACGCTGTCCACCCGAATGAGCATTGGCCCCGGCTTTGGCAGCGGCCTCAGCACGCTCCTCTTCTTCCAGTGAAGGGAGCCCTTTACGAGCCCGTTTAGCATTGACGCGCGCGCGATACTTCTTTTCCGCCTCCGACCCCGGAGCAGGCATATTACGAATCGTAAAAAATTGTTGTCCCAGTGTCCAGATATTGGATGTCACCCAGTATACTAAGACGCCGATCTGGAACTGAACCCCGCTAACCGCAAAGATGAGCGGCATCACCATGATCATTATCCTCTGAGACCGGATCATGGGGTTGTCCGAATTCTTGGCGGACTCTGGCATGTTCTTCATGCTCAACTGCGCCATAGTGTACCACTGCGTCACCGACATAATAATAATCATGATGACGGTAACAACTCTTACCTGCACATCCGGTGTGTTTACGAAAGAAGCTGAGAGATGTGCGCCGAACACGTTGGAGGCTTGAATGTCTGACGCAATATCGGCGGTCAACGGACCTATGGAACTTCGACCATTATATGAGCCTTCTGCGACACGCTGTAGTGAAGCAAGCACCCGAAACAATGCTATAAATACCGGCATCTGCACGAGAAGCGGCAGACAGGAAGAAAGTGGGTTAGTACCATGCTTACGGTACAGCGCCATCATCTCCTCCTGCTGGCGCTGCTGCGACACAGGGTCTTTCTTACCCTTATATTTTTCCCGAAGCGCTTGCATCTCGGGTTGCATCAACTGCATTCCACGAGACGATCTTATCTGCCTGAACATTAACGGCATAATTAGGACGCGGACGACAACGGTAAGACCGATGATCGACAAGACCCAAGCAATCCCTGGACCGTCCTGAAATCCTAGGAAGACCAGAAGGTCATGAATATGAACCATGACCCACGCGACTACAACACTAAGGGGCCATAGTATGCTGTCCATGATATGCTCCTAGCCGTCAAGAAACTACCAAACCATTAGGCAGATCACCTGCGTCTCCGCCCGCATGTCAGCGATTGTGCGATTCCCATAAAATTTGGACACAGCAACTTCTCCGAGCCAGATGGATAAGTTAATGCGCGTTACTGTTTAAGGAAAACGTGGAACATCGCGGGGGAGAGTATAGCGCCATCGACCCTTGTCAGGAACATGGTCGACACCACCCAATGTCATTGGGTTGCAGCGCAGTAATCGCCATACTGTAAGTACCAGTCCTTTAATTATACCATGAGCCTCAACAGCTCCAAATGCATATGAAGAGCAGCTTGGATAATAACGGCATCTAGCCGGAAATGCAGGAGAGATATATCTCTGATAAAAGGCCAGAAGGGACAGCACCACAACACGAGCGACCTGACGCACCCGATAACTCATTGCAACTACTGCGACCAGAACTGAGCTAGTCATTGTCGCGGCCTCTTTTCATACAAGTGATGACACTTCCGAAGAAGCGCATCAAATTCTTTACCGAGGTCAGCACTTGGGATACCGTCCGCACTAGATAGAACACGAACAATCAATCTTGATCCGGGCTGCATCAACTCGACGCGACTGGATAGAAGACCGCGGAGCCGACGCTTGACACGGTTACGATGTGTCGCCAGAGGAATCTGCTTTTTGGACACTGTCAAGCCGATACGCGTAGGTGAGTCTTCCCCACTGGAAGCCAAGTATAAGTAAAGCACCATATTCCGGCTACCGCTGCGCACGCCGCCTCGTATCACAGAGGAGAAGTCATCGCCCCGGACCAGACGATTCCTTGCGTCAAGCACCTCAGACAGTGAGACGTGCACGTCCCTTACGGCGACGAGATGCAAGAACCGCACGACCTGCTCGGGTCCGCATACGCTTGCGGAAACCGTGCACTCTAGAACGCCTACGGTTGCTGGGCTGATAGGTCCGCTTGGTCACGGCTAGACTCCTGGTTGAGGTATGTTCCCGCAGCATCGCGGTGTGCTACGACGCTGCGACGTGCGGTTGGCCCATGGGTTGGGACGGGAGACCGCACATGTAGCGACACTACAGTACGGATCATACGAACCAAGGTCAAACGCGTGCCGTCAAGGCAACGAGGGAACATCTGTCACGCAGACAGTATTTATATGTTTCTCTAGCCACAACTTTTAGGTACCGCAGTGACTCCCTGCTAGGGCCGAGGATCCACTCATGCGAGCCACCCACATAGCCCGCAGGTACCCGGGGCACTTAGCCCCTTTGGGTGGTGTGACATCAGAAGCCAGATCATGCGCCTGGCTCCACGTTGAATGGTGACACCGATAAGTTTCCGAGAATTAATCACTTTTCCCTGTTACCAAGAGCACGACCCCCACCGCAACTGTCCCAAGGTGCTTTGTGGACACTACTTCGTCTAGTCCCTGTGTGAACTGTGGATACCATGCTTGACGGACGCCATCACTCCCGAACCACAGGCTGCGTCGCCACGGAGAGATCCTTGTCGGCATGAGCACGCACTGCCCACACACCTTAATGTGATCGAGAACTCGCCTGTCTCCCCAGATGTGGACAAGTCTGTGGATAAACATGCATCATGTCCTCCGTCAGCCAGTATGGCTGGTACACCATGAAGTCATGCCTGTCAGGAGTCTATCGTGCCCGATACAGCCAACACCCAGTGGCTTTCCGCCCTGGAGGTCCTCTCCACCTCAGGGGAGCTGGGGCAAGGCAAGATGTCCATGATCCGTATGACCCACGTCATCGACGTAGATGGAACCCTAGTCCTTGTCGTCGGGTCCGCCTTCGCTAAGGACGTTGTGGAGCAGTCACGGGCACCGATCGCTGCTGCAGTCGCTCAGGTGTGGGGCCATCCTGTGCCTATTGAAGTGACTGTCGACACATCTTCGGAAGGGACTCGCCTTGGCAGACCTAACTCCCCCAGGTCCCAAGAACCGATGAACCTCGCCACAGCTCACCTAAGTCATGACACCACTCCAGGTCACGTCGAGATGCCTACGTACGCCGCTAACCGCACCGAGCACCCGGCCAACGGTACTGACATCTACTCTGAGGCCCCGGCTGCCCGGGGATACGCTGTAACAACTGGCACGGCACCTACCTCCATCGGGAGCGGGTCCCCTCTCGGTACGGACCGTCGGACTACTACTCAACCTCAGGAGACAGCCTCCTCGTCTGTCACTTCGTCAGCCGCCGAGAGCACTTACCGCTCCACTGCGTCCCTCTCCGCCGTTAACCAGTCACCCTCCTCCCTACTGACCCCCACTGCCGCAGACGACATCTCCCAACTCAACCCACGCTACACCTTTGACACCTACGTGACGGGTTCCTCCAACCGGTTCGCCCACGCCACTGCTCTCGCTGTGGCCGAAGCACCTGCCCGAGCTTACAATCCTTTATTTATATATGGCGGATCAGGTCTCGGAAAAACACATCTCCTCCATGCAATTGGGCACTACTCGCGAACGCTTAATCCCGGTATCCGTGTCAAGTATGTCAACTCCGAAGTCTTCGTCTCCGACTTCATCGCTTGTGTACGCGACGGCAATCAAGATGACGGTCGCATGGAAGGCTTCAAGCGGCGCTACCGCGAGGTAGATATCCTCCTCGTCGATGACATCCAGTTCCTCCAAGGAAAAGAATCCACTTTAGAAGAGTTTTTCCACACCTTCAACTCCCTGCACTCTTCCGGAAAGCAAGTAGTTCTTACCTCTGATCAGCCTCCCAAGGCACTAGGAGGCCTCGACGAGCGCCTGCGGTCACGCTTCGAATGGGGTCTTCTAGCCGACGTCCAGCCCCCCGACCTGGAGACTCGTATCGCGATACTGTCACGCAAGGGATCTGCTGAAGGCCTCGACCTGCCGCTGGACGTTCTGGAGTACATCGCTTCGCGTGTCACGACCAACATCCGTGAACTCGAGGGAGCGCTTATCAGAGTCACCGCTTTCGCTTCCCTCAATAAACAGCCGGTAGACCACACGTTGGCAGAGATGGTTCTCAAGGATCTTATCTCCGACCCCGAGGGCCAGGAAATAACCGCCTCACTCATCATGGCGCAGACCTCCGACTACTTCGGTATCACGATCGAGGACCTTTGCTCCGCCAACCGGTCTCGCACAATCGTATCCGCGCGCCACATTGCTATGTATCTATGCCGTGAACTCACAGACCTGTCACTGCCCAAGATCGGTCGCGAATTCGGAGGACGCGACCACACCACAGTCATGAGTGCCGACAAGAAGATCCGCACACTGATGGCTGAGCGTCGCTCCACTTTCAACCAGGTCACAGAGTTGACCAGCCGTATCAAGCAGGCTGCACAGTCCCCACAACACTGACCAACCCCGCCTGGGAACCTGACACTGGAGTTCTGGGACCTCCTCCGCGCGGCCGTAGTCCCCTACAAACTCCGTATGCCGGGCCACCATGGTGACCCAGATGGTGCGACCACCGCCAGTACGACCCGTGTGGATACTTCTGTGGAGAGTAGGTGGATGACAACCTGACACAGTGTGGAGACCCAGAGGCTACATGTGGAAACACATTGCTGTAAGTTCCCTGTCTCCACCGCTCCTACTGTCCGATCACCAGAACCACTCCTTTGTGGTTCCACAGAGGTCACCGCGCGGTTCCCGCCTAAGAGCCAGTTCTCCCCAGGATTCACATGTGCTACTACACCTACAGAACAGGAACTTCTTACATGAACGGCACAGCGCAGCCATCGAGGCTCCCTCAGCGCCCTGGACCTGCCTGGGAACCCTCACGGCCGACTCATGCCGAGGCTGCTGTACTAGGTATGGTCGGGGGCGAGGCTGTCAGACTAGTGTTGAGGTGACGTCTAGACTCCTCCGTACGGATCGGTCACGGACCAGCCGTGCCAACGATCCCGCTCCGCTCCACAGCCAGGGACCTGCTGGAGCCAGGGACCAGGAACATCGACAGGAAGGCACCTACCGTGAAACTCAGGGTTGATCGTGACGTCCTCGCTGAGGCTGTGACCTGGACCGCTCGTTCCGTCCCGACCCGGCCTCCGGTACCGGTCCTGGCGGGGGTACGCCTGGAAGCCATAGGAGCGACCTTGGTTCTGGCGTCCTTTGACTATGAGGTGTCAGCACGTAGTGAGGTCGCTGCCGAGGTAGAAGAGGAGGGCGTTGTCCTGGTGTCGGGAAGGCTGCTTGCCGACATCGCCAAGTCTCTGCCCAACAAGCCTGTAGAACTTGAAGTCGAAGGAACTAAAGTCACTGTCACCTGTGGGTCGTCCCGCTTCTCCTTGGCTGCCATGGCGGCAGACGACTACCCTGTCTTGCCCACCATGCCCGCCGTGGCGGGGACAGTAGACGCTCATGACCTGGCTCGGGCGGTGGCCCAGGTCTCTGCTGCCGCGTCACGCGACGACACTCTTCCTCTGCTCACCAGCGTACAGATAGAAGTTAAGGGCGAGTCGCTGGTCCTGATGGCCACTGATCGTTACAGGCTTGCGGTACGTGAGATGACATGGAACCCGTCGCACGTGGAGATCGCCACGACAGCGTTGCTCAAGGCCCGAACCTTGTCTGACGTCGCCAAGTCCCTGACCTCCTCGGGTGAGATCACCCTTGCCCTCTCGGACAACAGCACCTCGTCCGGACGCATCGGGTTCGAGGCTGGCGGTCGACGAACTACCTCCTTGCTTACCGATGGCGACTACCCGCCGGTGCGTCGGCTGTTCCCGGAGACAACAACCATCCATGCTACCGTTGGAACCGAGGAACTCATGGCTGCGGTTCGGCGCGTAAGCTTGGTCGCTGAGCGCTCCACACCTGTCCACATGACTTTCACCCAGGGTACTCTCTCCCTTGATGCAGGCCAGAGTGACGACGCGCAAGCCTCCGAGCAACTTGTGTCCCACCTTGAGGGCGACGATATTACGACTGCCTTCAACCCCGCTTTTCTGCTAGACGGCTTAGGTGCGCTGGAGCATCCTTATGTCAGACTTGACTTCACGCACTCTTCCAAACCCGCGGTACTTACCGGCGTGGACTCTATCGGTGGTGACGAGGATCCCGGCTTCCGCTATCTCATCATGCCGATTCGGTTCGGTGCCTGACTACCTCAGCAACAACGTGTACCTCTCTGACCTTTCCTTGGACAACTTCCGTTCCTACAAGGACTTGGTTCTCTCCCTGTCCCCCGGGCCCACCGCTTTCGTAGGCCCCAACGGCCAGGGAAAGACCAACCTGGTAGAGGCTGTTGCCTATATGGCGACGCTCTCGTCGCACCGAGTTGGTGCGGACACGGCTCTGGTACGCCGTGCCCCTCCTGGTTCTTCCCAGCCTCAGGGAGCCGTCTTGAGAGCAAAGGTGGTGCATACAGATCGTCCCACTGTCCTGGAGATCGAGATCATTGCGGGGAAAGCCAACAGGGCTAGGATTAATCGTGGAAACTGCCGTCCTCGTGACCTGCTGGGAATCCTGCGCGCCGTCGTCTTTGCTCCGGAGGATCTTGCCGTGGTGCGTGAAGAACCCGGGCTGCGTCGCCGCCTCCTGGACGACTTGGCAGTTGCACTGCGACCGGGGCTGGCAAGTGTGCTCGCCGAGCACTCCAAGATCCTCGCTCAGCGAGCTAGCCTTCTGAAGTCGGCGCGTGCCGCACGGTCGAGTGCGACCGGCACCAGATCGGTGATCTCCACCTTGGAGGTCTGGGACGCCCAGCTTGCTGATGTCGCCTCCCGTCTTATCGCGGCCAGGATTGAGGTGCTACGCCGGTTGCGTCCCTGGGTGGAGTCCTCCTATGAGACTGTCTCCGTAGGACGGTCTTCCGTCCATGCTGCCTATCGATCTAGCCTGGACGCCCATGAAGGGACCGGAGATCCTGACCCACAGCGCAAGGAGACCTGGCACGAGACGGAGGAGGCGCTTCGGGACCCGGCCGCGGTCGCGGTGCGGCTGAGGACGGCGATGGCTCAGCTTCACGAGCGGGAGATTGACAGGGGAGCAAACCTTGTTGGCGCGCACCGTGACGACCTTAGTCTGTTCCTAGGGGGGCTGCCAGCCAGAGGGTTTGCTTCTCACGGGGAGCAGTGGTCCCTCGCCTTGGCCCTGCGTCTGGCTTCTTACGAGATGCTGCGGCACAGCGCCGACACCTATGGTGGTGATTCCGAGCCCGTCCTCATCCTTGATGATGTATTCGCCTCACTGGACCAGCAGCGGCGTCGTGCCCTGGCTAAGATGGTCGCGAATGCCCAGCAAGTGTTGCTGACAGCGGCGGTGGACGCTGACGTTCCTGCAGAGTTGAACGGAGCACGCTTTCATGTCCTGGGAGGGAAGGTGACCAATGACTGAGCAGGGACCTGGTTCTCCCCAGCAGCCTAGTCGCGACAGTCAGGAGCCGGTTGACGTCCTTGCCCAACGTGCCCTGGTACGTCAGCGGCGCCGTGCCTGGGAGTCGGGAGAGACGCAGGCTCCTGGGTGGATTACAGACCATGAGAAGAAGGTGGCGCCATGGGACCTTCGACGTGAACGTGATCGTGCCCTGCAACTGGATGAGGACCCGGATGAGCGTGGACCTGGACTGGCGCGCGGACGGGACAGGCCTGGTCCCACTCCCTACGACCCTCGCACGGGCCGTGAGGAGTTGCATCGTATTGTCACGGGCCATGGCTGGGTAGACAGGCTTGCTGTGGCTTGGACCGTGTCTCAATGGTCCGGTATCGTGGGGGAGCAGGTTGCCCAGCACTGTACCGTAGAATCCTTTAACGCCGATCAGGTTACCGTGCGCGCCTCATCCTCTAGCTGGGCCCAGCAGTTGCGGCTGCTTCAGCCTACTATCGAGGCGCGTGTCGCCGAGACGATGAAGTCGGCGCCCGCGGGCACGATGGATGTAAGGAGCCATCCAGGGCAGACCCGCCCCCGTCCTCCTGTGACGCTAAGGATTCTCGGGCCCGCGGCACCGAGTTGGCGACATCGCGGAGTGGGGCTGCACGGAGCGCGTGGTCCTCGCGACACCTACGGGTAACTTTCTTGTAACTGAGGTGACCACAGGCACGTCTGTGAGGGGCTCGTGCTCGCCGGGACATGTGCCCTCCTGGGCTAGAATGCCTCTGAGCGCCCACGGTGCGCCCATGACCGTCCAGATGACAAGCACCTCTTGTAGCGCGGTGTCCAGACCAGGATCGGCCCAAGGAGGGAGCGGGACGGAGACATTCGGACCACCCAGGTCCCTTTTGCGCACAGAACGAGGAGCAACTGACACGTGTCTGACCAGGACATCATGACAACTTCCGAGGCAGCGCTCTCGGGAGACCTTGATCCGACGGCTTCAGGGGGTAGGGACTACGGGGCCTCGGACATCACCGTCCTTGAGGGACTGGAGGCAGTTCGCAAGCGTCCCGGCATGTACATCGGGTCTACCGGTGAACGTGGTCTGCATCACCTAGTCTACGAGGTAGTAGATAACTCGGTGGACGAGGCCCTCGCTGGCTACTGTGACCACATTGAGGTTACTCTCCTGGCCGACGGCGGTGTACGCGTGACGGACAACGGGCGGGGTATCCCTGTCGACAACCATCCCACTGAGCAGCGACCGACTGTGGAGGTTGTCATGACAATTCTCCATGCTGGAGGAAAGTTCGGTGGCAGCGGTTACGCGGTGTCTGGCGGTCTTCACGGAGTGGGAATCTCCGTGGTCAATGCTTTGTCCACTCGTGTCGAGACGGAGGTATGTCGACAGGGGTACAAGTGGCGCATGTCCTTTGCGGAGGGCGGCAAGCCGGTGACTGACCTCGTGCGGGAGGCACCTACACAGGACACGGGGACGACTCAGACCTTCTACCCTGATCCTGCTGTCTTTGAGACGGTCAGTTTTGACTATGAAACCCTGCGCCGACGGTTTCAGCAGATGGCCTTCCTCAATAGGGGCCTGCGTATTACTCTGACGGACGAGCGCGCCGGTGTACAGGACTCGGGGGACGAGATAACTGGGGATGAGGCCGGGCCCGCTGACGACCCGGTCGTAGGGCACCGCAGCGTCAGTTACTGCTACGAGCACGGCCTGCGCGACTACGTGGCCTTTCTCAACACCTCCAAGAAGACGGACCTGATTCACCCTGAGATCATCGCCTTTGAGGCTGAGCAAGTTACGGAGGACGGGCGGTCTATCAGCCTGGAGATCGCCATGCAGTGGACAAGCGCGTACTCGGAGTCCGTGCACACCTATGCTAATACTATCAACACAACGGAGGGCGGTACCCATGAAGAAGGCTTCCGTACGGCGCTGACGACACTGGTTAACAAGTACGCCCGTGATAGGGGGCTGCTCAAGGACAAGGAGGACAACCTCACTGGCGATGACGTCCGTGAAGGACTGACTGCAGTGATCTCGGTCAAGCTCTCAGAGCCACAGTTCGAGGGACAGACCAAGACCAAGCTCGGTAATACTGAAGCCCGCAGTTTCGTCCAGCAGACGGTCTATTCCCAGCTCGGCGATTGGCTCGACTCCCACCCGGGTGAGGCGAAGGCCGTAGTCACCAAGGCTATTCAGGCCGCTACCGCGCGACTGGCCGCCCGTAAGGCGCGAGAGGCTACCCGACGTAAGGGTGTCCTGGAATCTGCCTCTATGCCGGGAAAGCTGCGTGATTGCTCCTCCCGTGTGGCTGAGGAGTGCGAGATCTTCATTGTCGAGGGCGACTCTGCTGGGGGATCTGCCGTGGGTGGACGTGATCCGGAGCATCAGGCGATCATGCCGATTCGGGGAAAGATCCTCAACGTGGAGAAGGCCAGGCTGGACAGGGCGCTGTCCTCGGAAACAATCCGCAGCCTCATCACGGCTTTTGGCACAGGTATCGGAGAGGACTTCGACATCTCCCGGCTGCGCTACGGCAAGATTGTCATCATGGCTGACGCCGATGTTGACGGGCAGCATATTGCCACCCTTCTTCTCACGCTTCTGTTCCGGTATATGAGACCTCTTATCGAGCATGGGCATGCTTATATTGCTATGCCCCCCCTGTACCGGATCAAGTGGGTCGGTACTGACCACGAGTTCGCCTATTCGGATGCCGAGCGTGACCAGCTCCTCGAAACTGGGCAGGCAGCCGGACGGCGCCTGCCCAAGGAAGGTGGTATCCAGCGGTACAAGGGTCTAGGCGAGATGAACGACCATGAACTGTGGGAAACCACGATGGATCCGCAGCACCGGGTTCTCAAGCAGGTCACCCTTGATGAGGCGGCTGACGCCGACGAAACCTTTGCCATTCTCATGGGCGACGACGTCGAACAGCGCCGCTCATTCATCCAGCGCAACGCAACAGATGTGCGCTTCCTTGACATCTGAGCACCCTGGTGCTCATGGCCTGCTGGCTGGTCCTGGGCCGGGGCCGTCTCGTGCCCCTGGTTGTCCAAGTGCCAGATGGATCAGGTGGATACCGAAACACAAGACCGAAGGAAACCCGTGAGCGACGAGAACACCACCAGCATCGACGGTACCGAGGAGACGGATCGGGACCGTATCCAGCCGGTCGACCTGCAGATGGAGATGCAGCGCTCCTACCTTGACTACGCCATGAGCGTCATTGTCGGACGGGCGCTGCCGGACGTGCGTGACGGACTCAAGCCCGTGCACAGGCGTGTCCTCTACGCTATGTACGACGGCGGGTATCGGCCCACCTCATCCTTCTCCAAGTCCTCCCGCGTGGTGGGTGAAGTGATGGGAAACTATCACCCCCACGGTGACGGTGCCATCTATGACGCCTTGGCTCGTCTGGTGCAGTGGTGGTCTCTACGCTATCCTCTGGTAGCCGGCCAGGGTAACTTCGGTACTCCTGGGAACTTGGGACCGGCCGCGCCTCGCTATACCGAGTGCAAGATGGCTCCTCTGGCCATGGAGATGGTCCGAGACATTGATGAGGAGAGCGTCGACTTCCAGGACAACTACGACGGGCGTAATCAGGAGCCGGCGATTCTTCCTTCACGGTTCCCCAATCTGTTGGTTAACGGATCGGAGGGGATCGCGGTGGGTATGGCCACCCGTATCCCTCCGCACAACCTGCGTGAGGTCGCCAGTGGTGTCCAGTGGTTCCTCTCTCATCCTGAAGCGTCCCGCGAAGAGCTTCTTGAGGCCCTCATCGCCCGGATTCCTGGCCCTGACTTTCCCACTGGTGCCACGATCCTGGGACGTCGCGGCATTGAGGACGCCTACCGTACCGGTCGCGGCTCGATCACCCAGCGTGCAGTGGTGGAGGTTGAGGAGATCCAGGGACGCCAGTGCCTTGTGGTCACAGAGTTGCCCTATCAAGTCAATCCTGACAACCTGGCCGACAAGATCGCCCAGCTGGTGCGTGAGGGCCAGGTTCAAGGAATTGCCGACATTCGTGATGAGACCTCGGGACGTACCGGCCAGAGGCTGGTGATCGTCCTCAAGCGCGATGCTGTCGCCAAGGTGGTACTCAACAACCTCTATAAGCGGACTCAGCTGCAGGACAACTTCGCCGCAAATATGCTGGCCCTGGTTGATGGTGTGCCGCGCACTCTGAGCCTGGACGGGTTTGTGCGTCACTGGGTCTCCCACCAGATTGACGTCATTGTGCGGCGGTCACGCTTCCGACTGCGCAGGGCGGAGGAGAGGCTGCATATCCTGCGCGGTCTTCTGGCTGCCATTGACGCCCTGGACGCGGTGATCGCTCTTATCCGTAGATCGCCCACCACCGAGGAGGCCAGGAGCGGGCTCATGGAGCTGCTGGGAGTTGACGAGGCCCAGGCTGAAGCTATTCTCTCCCTCCAGTTGCGTCGTCTGGCTGCTCTGGAACGCCTGAAGATCCAGCAGGAGTCTGACGACCTTACCACCCGGGTAGCTGATCTGCGTGACATTATTGCCAGTCCTGACCGTCAGCGCGGTATCGTCTCCTCCGAGTTGGCTGAGATCGTGGACAAGTATGGAGACGAGCGGCGTACGACGATCGTGCCTTTCGATGGCGAGATGAGTCTGGAGGACCTCATCCCCGAGGAGGACGTGGTTGTGACGATTACTCGTTCCGGTTACGCCAAGCGGACCCGTACTGACGCCTACCGGTCTCAGCACCGGGGAGGTAAGGGCGTCAGGGGTGCGGTCCTTCGGGAGGACGACGTGGTCAGCCACTTCTTCGTCACCACGACTCACCGCTGGTTGCTTTTTTTCACCAACCTGGGGCGAGTCTATCGGGCCAAGGGCTATGAGCTCCCTGAGGGAGGCCGTGACTCCAGGGGCCAGCACGTGGCAAACCTCCTCGCCTTCCAGCCCGGGGAGGAGATCGCCCAGGTCATGGAGCTCACGGACTACGAACAGGCGGACTATCTTGTGCTCGCTACGCGCCGGGGTCTGGTGAAGAAGACCAGGCTGCAAGAGTACAATTCTAACCGCTCTGGAGGGGTTATCGCCATCAACCTGCGACAGGACGAGGAGGGAAGAGCCGACGAGCTGGTCTCTGCGCGCCTGGTCTCCGAGGGCCAGGACCTGCTGCTGGTCTCCCACCACGGTCAGTCGCTTCGCTTTCAGGCGGACGATGCCACGCTACGGCCGACCGGACGTGCAACGAGTGGCGTGACCGGTATGCGCTTCCGGCCGGGTGACTCGCTGCTCGCCATGGATGTCATTGACCCCTCCTGGAGGGACGCGGATCTGTTCGTGGTGACTGAGGCAGGGTACGCTAAGCGCACCAACGTGGCTGACTACCCAGTCAAGGGGCGGGGCGGCCTCGGGGTCAAGGTAGCCAACCTAGTGGAGGAGCGTGGCGAGCTGGTGGGGGCGCTGACGACCGCGCCCAGTGACGAGGTCATGTGCATCATGGCGTCCGGGAAGGTTGTGCGCTCTGCCGTCTGCGAGGTCTCAGTCACCGGAAGGACGACACAAGGTGTGACTTTTGCCAAGCCTGATGAGGGTGACCGCATCATCGCGGTGGCTCGTAACGCTGAACGGGACCTTGACAGCCCGGAGGTGTCTGGGAAGGAGCCACGGGAAGACGCAGCCGAAGACCAGGTGAAGCAGCCTGACACAGCGCTTCTTGGTGTGGTAGCAAGTCAGGATACCCAGACTGTCACGGATGCGAGCACCACGGGTGAGGCGGTAGCGTTGCCTGATGAGGAGAGCGAGGTAGAGGCATGAGCCAGCCGATATCCATTCCGCCTGGTGGCGGGCCGCCCCAGCCTGTGGGAGACGCTGTGTCCGTTGTGGAGGCGACGACCTCCGGGTCGAACACGGAAGAGAAAAAGTCTAAGAAGAAGATCGTCGGTCCACGGCGGGTGCGGCTTGCACTCACCCGAATCGACCCGTGGTCGGTGATGAAGGCCTCCTTCCTGCTAAGCTTTGCGGCGGGGGTCATGGTCATTGTGGCTACTGCTTTTACCTGGCTGATGCTCGACGCAATGCAGGTCTTCTCCACGATTGAGGACCTGGCCAGGACAGTCGCAGGCGAGGACTCTAACGCCTTCACCGCCCTCATGACCTATCTACAGCTGCCACGTGCCCTTGCGATGGCAACGATCGTTGCAGTTGTCAATATGATTCTCATCACTGCTTTAGCAACGGTGGGCGCTTTCCTGTACAACATCACTGCAACCTTGGTCGGTGGGATTCATCTCACGCTCGCTGACGAGTAACTGACTTGGCCGTTCTGGGCCGAGTGAGATAACCTCGTTCCAGTGGCACGGGCCTATAGCTCAGTCGGTTAGAGCGCATCCCTGATAAGGATGAGGTCGCTGGTTCGAGTCCAGCTAGGCCCACTTCAGCGAAGTTGGTAGGGGATCCAAATGTGTAGTCGCGGTTTTGTCCCGATTATGCTTCTCACCGCCTTGGCTACTGGGACCTACGTCTTGTGGCTGAGGTTAGAGTCGGATTGTCGGCAACGGACCACCTGGGTGGAGGTAGCTGACCCGCTGGACTGAGGTCCAGTACCGGGGCCATGGCGCAATTGGTAGCGCACCTGCTTTGCAAGCAGGGGGTTACGGGTTCGAGTCCCGTTGGCTCCACCTAGCGATGGAAACTGACTCCCCCTCTGGTAGTTCTAGGCGGGGATTACCCTAGAGGCGCTTGGACCGCGGCCAAGGAGAAGGCGTTGGCAAGCCAGCATGGTTGGAGTGCAGGTGGCTGTCTGGGCGCTTCTTATTTAGTTTGGGATCTGTCAGACTCTGACGGAGGCTATTTTACCGGGCGCGTGTATTGGAGTCTTACTTAGGCGTTACAACCACCAGGTTGCTGGAGGTCGCAGTCAAGGTCTCCTCAACAGGTGTCAGGAGTAGTATCCGGGTGCGGCTCCCAGGGAGAGGATGTGCCTGGATTTTCGTTCTCGGCCCGCGTAGAGTGAGGAGCGCTTCACCTTGTCAACCAAGTCGGCTTACTGTGGCATCCAGGTCTCCTGGCCCAGGCAGCGGACCTGGGTACTCGGGCCGGTGAGCTGAACGGGGAACGGAGACATAGCATGACTAATCCGTGGGAGATCTACGACGCTCTCATCGACTGCCTTCCCGCTGACATCCGTGTGACACGCACCGGTCAGGGACCGCGGTGGACCCGTGTGCTTAACTCAGCCGAATCGGTGGGGTCAGCCTGGACCATGGATGTACGGAGTCGACCGGCTCTGGTTGAGGACTCCGCACTGATTGGTAAGTCGTTGCGTGACGTTGCCGCACTGGTGCGTTCCTGGAATCTGGCGGAAGCTAGCGTTGGGTTGGCTGCTGTGAACTCCTGGTACTCCGCACCGGGCACCGCTGAAGGCAACGGCTTTGTCCCTACCGGTGAAGGGACTACCTGGAGGCAGGTCTTTGACCCCTTTGCTGCCGATATCGCCGGGAAGAAGGTGGCGGTCGTAGGTCATTTCCCCTTCGCGCAGGCCGCACTGGCTGGGGCCGCGGAGTACAGCTGCCTGGAACGCGTGCTGCAGCCTGGGGACTATCCGGACAGTGCCTGTGAGTACATCCTGCCTGAGTGTGATTATGTGTTCATCTCCTCCTCGAGCTTTGTCAATAAGACGACGCCACGCCTGATCGCCCTGTCTCGGCAGGCCTACACGGTACTTGTGGGTCCTTCCACCCCCTTGCATCCTGTGCTCTTCGATCACGGGGTGGATACCGTGACCGGCTACGTTTTTTCTACCGATGTTGCCCAGGCGGACGCCTTTGCCGAACTGGTGCAGGACAATACTATTGGTTCTGGTTACCGTGTCCACAGGCACCGGGCATAACTTGGACGGGCGGTGCGACTTATACCTGGACCCGGTCGGGATGAGATCCCGTACGCTGGCCGCGGTCCAAGGCATCGATCGCCGCCACCTGCTCCTGGGTCAAGGTAAAGCCGAAGACGTCACCGTTGGTCCTGATGCGATCAGAATGCACCGATTTGGGGATGACTACGAAGCCTTTTTGTAGATGCCAGCGGATGACTACCTGCGCCGGACTTACCTTCAGGTCCTGGGCTATCTGTACGACCACTGGGTCCTGAAGAACCTGTCCCCGGCCCAGCGGCGACCAGGACTGCGTAACGATACCAAGCCGCTCATGGATGCTACGCAGCGACTCCTGAGTCAGCCACGGATGGAGCTCGACCTGGTTGACGGCTGGTACCACCCCGGTGGCCTCAGTGATACGGTGCAGGTGCTCAGCAGTGTAGTTCGATACCCCGATCGCCCGGACTCGACCCGAGTCAAGAATCTTGATCATGGTGCGCCAGGTATCCACCAGGTCAATTCCCGCAGACATGGCCAGGGGCCAGTGCACCAGGAACAGGTCCAGGAAGTCCAACCCCAGGGCGTCGAGAGTGGCGTCAAGGCTGCGCAGCGCATCGTCCCGCCGGTGGTTGGGATTGTCGAGTTTGGAGGTGACAAACAACTCCTCGCGCTGTAGCCTGCTGGCCGCGAGAGCGCGGCCCACCCCTGCCTCGTTGCCGTACATCTGAGCCGTGTCGATATGTCGGTAGCCTAGCTCGAGCGCCGCCAGGACCACGTGCTCAGCGTCGTCATCAACTACTTTGTAGGTTCCGAGACCCAGTTGGGGGATCATCGGGGGTGTTGATGGTCCAGCGGGACTTATGCCGTGAGTCAGGGGGATGAGGTCTGCTGGCAGTCCGGTCATGGTGACAGGGTACACAGGAGCAGGGTGCGGGTACAGGCAGGCTGTGGTCGCACGGCAACGGCGGTGGCGTACCCGCAGGTACACCACCGCCGTCTACGTGATTCAAGACTGCCTAGCCAGAGCAATACATAACTGCTGCGGACTGGGAGAAGACGATGCTAGGACAGCCGCCGCGTGCAGGATCTATCCTGCTCAGGCCTCAGGGGCAGGAGGAGCTGGCGGGACGGTCGGCGGTTCCGTGCTGTCGCCCTGCTGAGCAGTGTCAGGGGTGGCCGCAGCGGGAGTAATGCCGTATCCAGTGTCCTGGGCATCAGTGGAGTCTGCCCAGTACTCTTCTGCCCAGGGGTCCTCTACCGGCTGGCTACGACGCCACATGACGTAGGCAGCGCTGGCTGTCGCACCGGCGAGAGCCAGCCAACCCAGTGTCTTGAGGACGCGATGCTTCTTCTGCTTCTTCACAGGAACCTCCAATGCGGCGGACTTTGCGGCGACGGCCGCGCGCTGAGCGCGTTCCGTCAAGTTGCCGTCCGCCTGGGCAGCAGCCTGGGCGGCGACAGCGGCACGTTGCGCGCGGGGCACGTAGTCTTCCACGACGCGTAGCCGGGCTTCCTCAACCACAGGTTCCAGTCGGACCTGGGTGTCCTTAGCGGCACGAGCAACATCCGCACGCGCTTTACTGACACGTGGCGCCAGCCATACGGCAGTGCGGGCAGCCCGGTCAGCAACCGTCTCAGCAAGAGAGGCGGCCCCCTGGCGGAGTTGACCACTGTCAATTTTTGCGTGGGTCTTGCAGCACGTCTTCTTGCAGCACAGCATGATGTCGCTCCCTCGCTCGGGACGGAAGGTAGAACAGAAACTATGGTCGCACTGCCGCGGTGATCGTGCCCAACGGAGGAACCGGGGTTTTGCCTGGGGTGAACAGCGTAACGGTCAAGGTGGCGGCTACTGCCCCAAGGGCCAAGCCGTGCAACCATGGCTGCTATGGAAGCGACTCTTCACACGAACCACGGTGACATCCGCCTCGAGCTCTATCCTGAGCAAGCCCCCAAGACCGTCTCCAACTTCGTGGGGCTGGCGACAGGTGAGAAGGCATGGACTGACCCGCGCACAGGGGAAGAGTCCAACGCGCCGCTGTACGACAACGTCATCTTCCACCGGGTGATCCCTGGCTTTATGATCCAGGGGGGCGACCCCCTGGGGACCGGTACCGGTGGTCCGGGGTACGTGTTCGACGACGAGATCGACCCCTCCCTCACCTTCGCTGCTCCCTACGTGCTGGCTATGGCCAACGCCGGCAGGCGGCTGGGGAGAGGGACCAACGGCTCACAGTTCTTCATTACCACGGCACCCACTGAGTGGCTCCAGGGAAAGCACACGATCTTTGGTGTGGTGACGGACGCTGCCTCCAGGCAGGTTGTCGACGCTATTGCCGGCGTCGCCACTGACCAGCGAGACCGCCCCGTGGAGGACGTCGTCATCACCTCCGTATCCATCATGCCGTGAGCCCCGCCCCGTCAGTGCAGGTTGTCAGCCTGAGAGCGCCCCTCCCAGCAAGCGGTTGGTCCCTGTCCGGTTCCGTCCTTGCCAGCCCCGACGGCCAGCCTCGACCGCACTGGCACGCAGTGAGAGACGCGCTACGGTTTCACAGGAAAAATAGATGAGTCAGCAGCCTGTCTCCACTCCTCCTGTCTGTCCTCGACACCCACAGACTGCTGCCTACGTGCGTTGCCAGCGTTGTGGTCGCCCGGTGTGTCCTGAGTGCCAGGTTCCTAGCGCTGTCGGTGTCCACTGTGTGGACTGCGTACGTACCTCGCAAGCAGGTCGGCGGCGTGTGCGCACTGTCCTGGGTGGCAGACCGACGTCAGGAACTGCTGTAACCAACATGCTGATCCTGGCCTGCGTCGTGGTGTATATAGCCCAGTTTCTCCTTCAGACCGCCTCCATCCCCCTGGACCGGCTGCTCGGATTCGTCCCCGCTGCTGCCCTGGAGGAGCCGTGGCGGTTCCTGAGTACCGCTTTTCTCCACGGGCCACCGCTTCACCTGGCATTCAACATGTGGGCGCTGTGGGTCCTGGGCTCTGTCCTGGAACCGCTGCTGGGACGCTGGCGGTTCCTCGCTGTCTACCTTCTGAGCGCCCTGGGCGGGTCTGTGATGATCTACCTGCTGGCCTCCCCGGCCTCCCAGGACTGGGTCACCTTGACGGTCGGCGCCTCAGGCGCGGTCTTTGGCCTGTTTGCCACGACGTTTGTGGTACAGCGACGCCTCGGACGTGACACCTCTCAGATTGTGGGGCTACTGGTCCTCAATGCCGTGATCTCCCTCCTTGGTGCCAACATATCGTGGCAAGGCCACTTGGGGGGGCTGCTCACCGGCGGCCTGCTGGCGGCGGTTTTTGCGTGGGCGCCCAGAGACAGACGCAGCCTGTACGGCGTTGTGGCGACAGTCGGTGCTGCTGTGGTCCTGGTGGCCCTGGTGCTTGTCCGCAGCCTGCTGGTCCAAGGACCTGGGTGACTGTCATGCCCTGCTGGTGTCCATGGAGGCCAGTCAATAACTGAATGACACCGATGTGGTTGTCCCCAGGTGTGGACACATCTGTGGAATCACATCGCTGTAGTTATCCACATGTGTGTACTCACCTGGGGACAAACGCTCCCAGTGCTGTGTACCCCTGTTCACGGGCGGGTACCGCGTTACCTCCAGCGAAGAAGCCCCAGGAAGCCCACCATCATGATGAGAAAGCCGATGTAGAGGTTGCCGTTGAGGAGCCAGTCGGAGGCGTGGTTCTCCTGGAAGTACGGGATCGGGTACTGTCCCTGGAAGAGGTAGGTGATCACGACCCAGAGCAGGCCGATAACCAGGAGAGACACCATCGTCGGGGCGTACCAGCGGGGGGAGGAGGTGTCTCTCACCTTGGTAGGAGTACGGGAGACCCGGTTGGCTGCCGCCCGGGACTGCTCCTCCAGCGCCCTGGCGCGCTTTGCCGGGTTACCTGACCGTAGTGCGTGCCTCAGGTCGGTATCGGACAGGCGCGGCTCGGTGTTCTTCCCAGACTTCTTCCACAGGGCCACGTGGGTCTCCTCACTGGCGGTTGGCGGTTTGGGGACCGCCACAAGTACGTATTCCGCCCTAGCCTAGAGCATGGCGCGAGACGTCCTGGACGTCTGTACTGTGATACGTCCACCACGGGAGACCTTGCGCTTATCCTGGTCTGCCACCAGACTGGGCCTCCCACACCGAAAGAGGTCTGATGTCCAGAACCCATTCTGTGCGCCCCCCGGTGCAGGCTCGTGACCGCAAGCGTGGTAGACGTTTTGTCAACGCGATCCTCACCGGTGTCGGAGAACTTCTTATCACCTCGGGACTCGTTGTTGCCCTGTTCCTGGTCTGGCAGCTGTGGTGGACGGGGATAGATGCCTCGGCAAGCGCCGCTGCTGCTACGACGAGCTTTGAGCAGACCCAGGTGGACTCTCCTGAGGTGGAGGGCACCCGCCACTATGAGGACCCTCCTGCGGTCCGCCCGGTCGGGAACGGACAGACGATCGGGATGCTTGTCGTGCCCAAGTGGTACGGTGTCACGAACAACAACATGCCCGTGATCGAGGGCACGGGATCTGATGTCCTGGACCAGGCAGCTGCTGGTCACTACCCGGAGACCCAGCAGGTTGGTGAGGTCGGGAACTTTGCTGTGGCCGCCCACCGTCGTACCTACGGCAACTCCTTCAGGCGTATTGACCTCCTGGAGGAGGGTGACGAGGTGATTATCTCGACTGCCGATACCTGGTATGTCTACACGGTCACCAGTCATGAGATTGTCATGCCTGACCAGGTTGAAGTCCTCGCTCCTGTTCCCGGGGAACCGACAGCGACGCCCACCACCGCCATGCTGACGATGACGACCTGTCACGGGGAGACGACCGGGGAGTGGGGCAACGACCGCCGCTGGATTGTCCACGCGGAGCTCTCCTACTGGATGGATCGCTCTGAGGGGCGTCCCGCATCAGTTCTCAACGACCCGGAGGTGAACTGATGTACGGCTGGATCTGGAGACATCTGCCCGGACCCTGGTGGCTGCGGGCACTTCAGGCGCTCCTCCTGACAGCGGCAGTGGTCTACCTGCTTATGGAGGTCGTCTTCCCGTGGGCGAACGAGACGTGGAACTTGTCCGGAAACGCCGACGTGGGCTAGGGCGGTGCTAGCCCCTCAACGGTAGGTGGAGCAAAGCACCGGTATAGAAATAGAAGAGAGGAAGAGATGTCGTCGCCCACTGCGACGTACGTCTACTCCTGATCCTGGGAGTCCTCCTCGTCGTCGGCAGCAGCCTCCTCACCGTTGTTCTGAGGACCGTCGGAGACGGTTAGCCTGACTCGCGTACCACGTTCCACCTCGGAGCCTGGTGACGGGCTGACAGAGATGACGTCTCCTGCTGGAACCGAGTCAGAGGAGGCGAGATCAGCCTCGCCGTCGACGCTCAGCCCGGCACCCTCCAGGGTAGCCACCGCTTCCTGCTGGCTCATACCGGCCACGTCAGGCACGACAACCGCCTCGGCTGTAGAGGCTGACGTGGCTGGGGACGTGGCCGTCGGTGTCGGGGTGCCCGCACCGCTGGAGACCACGATATTGACCTCGGTGCCCTGGGAGACCTGGGTGCCGGCTGCTGGGTCAGACGAGATCACCGTGCCCTCAGCGACACTGCTGGAAGAGTCCTGGCTGACGTTACCGACACTCAGGCCGACAGATGTCAGTGCCTCACGGGCCTCCGCCTGGGTCATACCGGTCAGGTCCGGGACCTGGGTCTCCCCGGTGGACAGGACCAGAGACACGGTCGAACCGCGCTGTACTGGGTTGCCAGCGACAGGGTCGGTGCGGATAACCCTGTCCTTGGCGACAGTTCCCGAGTCCTCCGTCGTGGCGTTACCGACCTGCAGCCCGGCCTCCTCAAGGGTGGTGCGGGCCTCGTCCTGGGTCTTGCCGGAGACGTCGGGCACGTCAACCATGGCTGAGCCCCCCGAGAAGTAGACGGTAATGGTGGTGCCTGTCACGGCAGAGGTACCGGCCTCAGGGTCGGATGAGACGGCAAGACCCTCGTCGATCGTGTTGTGCGAGACGTCCTCACCTCGGCTGAAAACCAGCCCAACTGCCTCTACGGCTTCGCGTGCCTCGTCCTCAGTCATCTCAGCGATGTCGGGGACGGCGACCTCGGTCGGGGAGGCCGAGGGCTCAGGAGCAGGGCTACCTCCGATACGGCCGGAGGCGTACAGTCCCGCGACCACTGCGGCAGCCAGGAGCAGGACCACCAGCAGCGCACGTAGCCACAGGCGCCCTCTGCGCTGTGACGGCGCGGACTGCGCCTTGTCGGAGGAGTCCGCCGGTGCCGGAGCCTGGGAGCCGACCGCCTGGGCGGCAGCGGGGGCAGTCGCAGACGCCGCTCCAGCGGCTGCCCAGGAGTCTGCCGCGGGTGCGGCCACCGCCAGTCCCTGGGCAGCCGCCTGCAGGTCAGCACGCATGTGGGCGGCATCCTGGTAGCGGTCCTCGCGGCTCTTGGCCAGGGACTTGAGAATGACCCGGTCCAAGGACTCGGGCACGTCCGCCGCCAGTGCGGAGGGGCGGCGGGGGATCTCACGCACATGCTGGTAGGCGATGGCCACAGCGGAGTCGCCCTGGAAGGGCGGCTGACCAGTCAGCAGCTCGTAGAGGAGGCAGCCGGTGGAGTACAGGTCGGAGCGGGCATCGACGCTCTCTCCCCGGGCCTGCTCTGGTGACAGGTACTGGGCTGTACCGACTACCGTGTGGGTCTGGGTGACGGTGGAGGCCGAGTCCTCAATGGCACGGGCGATACCGAAGTCCATGACCTTGACCGACCCGGTCGAGGTCAGCATGATATTGCCAGGCTTGATGTCGCGGTGGACGATACCTGTGCGGTGAGAATACTCCAGGGCGTCAAGGACACCGGTGACGATCTCTACGGCCTCAGTGATAGGGACCGCCTCACCCTCGCTAAGGAGCTCGCGTACAGAGTGGCCCTCGACATACTCCATGACGATATAGGGGACCAGCCTGACGGCGCCGGAGTGCTGTGGCAGCTCCTCCTCGCCGGAGTCGTAGACGGCGACGACCGCGGGGTGGTTGAGTGCGGCAGCGGATTGTGCCTCACGGCGGAATCGCTCCTGGAAGGTGGGGTCGCCAGCAATGTCTGAGCGCAGCAGCTTGATGGCCACCCAACGTGACAGCCGGGTGTCGTAGCCAAGGTGCACCTCGGCCATGCCTCCACGTCCAATGAGATCGCGGATCTCATAGCGGCCCGCGAGGACCTGGGGGAACTGACTGGTCACAGTACCTCCTTGACAGGGAAACCGGCACCCGAGGTCGCTGTCGTCGAGGCCTCAGGAGCTGGGTCAAGCGTACCTAGACCTGCCAGGACTGCGCTCACAGCCAGAACGAGGACGAAGAACCGCAGGGACGGCAGGCGCATACCCATAAAGCGGCGGCCGGAGGCGTGCCTGGGAGTGCCTTCCGGGGCGTCCTCGGAGTTCTGCTGGCTCCGGGCGCCTCCGGGCTGGCTGACGGCCTTGGGTGTCGCGGCTGCACCGGGGGTCTGCGGGTGCGCAGGCTGGGCTGTCTGTCTCGGCCGGGTCGGATGGGTCGAGAACGCAGAGTCCCTGGTAGAGCCCTCGGGCTGAGGAGCCTCGTGTCCGGGCTCCTGGCGGCGGCCTGTCGCTTCCCAGCCCAGTGCCCCGCTGGAGGTCCAGGGCTCAGGTGGCAGGTTGACCACGATACGGTCCAGGGTGCGGGCTACCTCCCGGGCCGAGGCAGGACGGTCCTTCGGCTTCTTTGCCAACAGGCTTAGGACGACGTCGCTGACCTGGGGAGGCAGGGTGTCCGGAAGCGGAGGAACGTCGTCGTTGACGTGGGAGAAGGCGATGTCTACCTGGGTGGCGCCAGTGAATGGGCGCCGTCCAGCCAGTGCCTCATAGGCGATAATCCCCAGGCCGTAGAGGTCACCGGCAGGAGTGGCCATGTTGCCCATGGCCTGCTCGGGGGCAAGGTACTGGGCTGTGCCCATGACCATGCCGGAGGCGGTCATCGGCCGCTGGTTCAAGCCGGTGGAGATGCCGAAGTCCGTCAGCTTGGCCAGGCCCTCACGGTTGATGAGGATGTTGGAGGGCTTGACGTCACGGTGTACGACCCCAGAGTCGTGCACGACCTGGAGGGCGCGGGCAACCTGGGCTAGGACGGGCAGGATCTCCGAGGGGGGGAGGGTGCCCCGCTCCGTCAGGATGTCGGACAGCGCCCTGCCCTGGACTAGCTCCATGACGATCCAGCCTGTGCCCTCTTTCTCCCCCGAGTCCAGGACTACCGCAAGATTGGGGTGGCGCAGGCCGCGGGAATTGGTGGCCTCGGCACGCAGACGCGACAGAAAGATCTCGTCGCCAGCCAACTCTGGTCGCAGGATCTTGACGGCAACGGCCCGGCCCGAGCGCAGGTCCGTGGCCCGCCATACCTCGCCCATACCTCCCAGGGCGATACGCTCCACCAGGGTGTAGCGGCCCTGGAGCTCCAAGCCGACACGAGGTCTCACTGGTCCACCACCGCGTCAATCACTGTGGCGGCAATAGGGCCGGCCAGGGAGCCACCCGTAGCGGTGGAGTCGGTGTCGGCACCGCCGTCCAGCACAACGGCAACTGCCACGTCGGGGTTGTCGATGTCCGTCCCGGCGAAGCCGACGAACCACGTCGTCGGGCCGCCCTCGTCCGCTCCGGTCTCGGCGGTGCCGGTCTTGCCAGCCACTGTCACGCCCGCTACCTGCGCAGTCCGGCCGGTACCCTCGGCAACAGTCTGCTGCATCAGCTGCGACAGGGAGGCGGCTGTGTCCTCGTCGATCGGGG
This sequence comes from Actinomyces sp. 2119, assembly GCF_003591215.1. Lineage (NCBI taxonomy): Bacteria > Bacillati > Actinomycetota > Actinomycetes > Actinomycetales > Actinomycetaceae > Actinomyces > Actinomyces sp. 2119. The sequence goes on along the minus strand of NZ_QYRR01000002.1, from coordinate 130,548 downwards.
TACGAGCCACGGACGGAGAGGCCGTGTCCACGACGTTGAGGTCGGCGTCCAGTGTGCGCGAGACCAGGTAAGGGGACATCTGGGTACCCCCGTTGGCCACGGTAGCCGCGACCATCGCCATCATCATCGGCGTTGCCCGTACCGACGCCTGGCCGATCCCAGCCATGGCCGTCTGGGCCTCGGAGGTGTTTGCGGGGTAGGTCGAGGGCGTGACCGTCAGGGGGATTGCCATGTCGCTGTCGAAGCCCCAGGCGCTGGCCTCCTCCGCCAGCTCCTCCTCTCCGACGTCGATGGCCAGCTGCGCGAAGGGAGTGTTGCAGGACTCCATAAAGGCATAGGCAAAGCTGACTGAGCCGTTGCCGCAGGACTCCCCCGCGTAGTTGCTCAGTGAGTGGCTGGTCCCTGGCAGGGTGATCGTGTCCGGGGCGCTGACCTCGGAGTCGGTGCTGACCGTTCCCAGGCGTAGGGCTGCAGCGGTGGTGAGGATCTTGAAGGTAGAACCCGGCGGGTACAGGTCGCCACCGATGGCACGGTTGGTCAGGGGCTTGGCGGGGTCCTCGTTGAGGGCTTCGAGAGAGGCCTGGGCCGCGCTGCCGTCGTGGGTGGCGAGCGTGCTGGGGTCGAAGGAGGGGGTGGAGACCATGGCCAGGACCGCGCCCGTTGAGGGGTCCAGGGCGACGACAGCGCCCTGGCGTCCCGCCAGGGCATCGTAGGCCGCCTGCTGCGCCTGGGGGTCGATCGTCAGCTCCAGGGCGCCTCCGCGCTGGGCACCCCCGGTGACGAGTGACCTGACACGAGAGGAGAACAGTGAGGGGTCGTCCCCGTTGAGCACTGAGTTGCCGGCACGCTCCATGGCGGTCATAGAGGCGAAGGAGGTGGCGAAGTACCCGGTGATCGGCGCGTACAGCTCGCCCCCCGGGTAGGTGCGCTGGAAGGTGTAGGCGTCGTCCGACTCCACGGTGTCGGCCACGGCGGTGTCACCGACGAAGATAGGTCCTCTGTCGGTGCCGAACTGCGCGTAGACCGTGCGTGAGTTCCGCGAGTCGGTCACAAGCGTTCCGTAGGGGGAGGCCGACTCCCACAGAGCGGGGCGCGCCAGTCCCTGCACGCTGGTCAGTGATGCGGACAGGGCAAGGAACATCACCAGGACCAGGATGGTGACCTGACGGATCTGACGGTTCATGTGCTCTCCTGCCCCTCTGCTCCTGTGCTACCAGGAGGTGCCTGCTGGATCCCTCGAACCGGGGTCGGTGGCAGCGTCGCCTGGTGTGCGGGTGGACCCTGGTAGGGGCCGGGCCACTGAGGTTCCTCGTGCGCACCCGCAGTCGTGATTGTGGTCGTCTCCGCGTCGCTGCCCAGGAATCCGGGGACGTCCACGGTGCCACCGTACCCGTCGGGGGCCAAGGGGGTTGCCTGCGGGTCCGGGACGGCGTCATCGTCCATGGTGCCGTCGTCGCGGGCGTGCAGGACCTGACTGCGCAGCGAGCTCGGCAGTTCGGCGGTATCGATGATCTGAGGTGCCTGGGTGGAGGGGCGGCGGGCGGCGTCGGACAACCTCACCAGCAGCGCCAGGATGATCCAGTTAGAGATGAGGGAGGAGCCACCGTAGGCCAGGAAGGGCGTGGTCAGACCGGTGAGCGGGATGAGCCGGGTGACTCCGCCAACCACCACGAAGACCTGCAGGCCGATAGTGAAGGACAGTCCGGTGGCCAGCAGCTTGCCAAAGCCGTCCCGCAGGGCCATGGCGGTGTGCAGCCCCCGCTGGACCAGGATGAGGTACAGCAGGATAATCGCCAGGGACCCGGTCAGGCCCAGTTCCTCACCCAGAGAGGCAATGATGAAGTCAGAGTTGGCGAAGGTGACCAGGCTGGGATAGCCCTCACCCCAGCCTGAGCCCACCAGCCCCCCTGAGGCCATGCCGAACAGGGCGGTCACCAGCTGCCAGGAGCCGCCGATACCGTTGTACACCTCGGGGTCCATAGCGTTGAGCCAGCCGTTGATACGCTGCTGGACGTGGCTGAGGTGGGTCGCGGCGAACCAGGCGGCGGGCAGGAACAGCAGCCCGCCGATGAGCAGCCAGGAGGGGCGGTCTGTAGCCACGTAGAGAACCACGACGAACAGGCCGAACAGCAGCACCGAGGAGCCCAGGTCACGCTGGAGTACCAGGACGACGATACTCACGCCCCACACCACCAGCAGCGGTCCCAGGTGACGGGCGCGTGGCAGGTTCATCCACAGCACACGGCGTCCTGCCAGTGCCAGGTTGTCGCGGTTAGCCACGAGGAAGGAGGCGAAGAAGACGGCCAGCAGTACCTTCGACAGCTCTGCCGGCTGGAAGGACATGGGACCGATGATGATCCAGATGCGGGCGCCATTGACCGTCCGGCCGATGAGGGGCAGGAAGGGGAGCACGAGAAACACGAGTCCCAGCCACATGGCCCAGCGGTCCCACCGCCGCAGGTGCCGGTGGTCACGGACCACCAGGACTGCGCAGAAGCAGAGGACGCCCAGGACGGTCCAGATCAGCTGCCTGTTGCCGACGTAGTACTCCGGCTGGTCGTTGCTGAGGTAGGCCTGGTCCAGCCGCTGGATCATGGCCAGACCGATGCCGTTGAGGGCGACTGCCGTGGGCAGGATGACAGGGTCAGCCCAGGGGGCGGTGCGACGGACCCACAGGTGGACGACCAGGGCGATAACGGCCAGGGCGACGCCGAGCTGGAGGGTCTGTGCCGGGGAGGCGCCGGTGCGGTTGAGGGCGGTCAGGACAAAGCCTCCCAGACCGATGACCAGGGCGATGCCAAGCAGTGCTGCCTCCGTCCAGCGGCCTGACCGCCGTGGGGAGCCGGCAGGGTGGATCGTGGCCACGCCCGGAGGGGTGCTGGGAGCAGGGGCGGCGCTCATCTCAGCTCTCCTGGGTGGGGGTCGGGGAGCTGCTGGGAGAGGGAGGCCGGGATGTCGCTGACGGGGTCGTGGAGCCTGGTGCCGTCGGCGTGGCGCTGCTGGTGGCCTCGGTCTCAGGGCTGGTCCTGGCGTGGCTGGACACCGTGACCTCGACATAGCGGCGTGCTGAGGCCAGGGAGTCGCGGTACACCGTGTCGTCCAGCAGGTCCCGCATGCGCTCATCGAGGTCTTCGACGGCTGGCTCGGAGTAGGTCTCTACCACGTGGCTGAGCTCTAGCGGACCCACAGTCTGGGGGATCCCCCGGTAGATAGCCACCTGGTCGTCCAGGGTGGAGACGTAGTAGTGGGCCTGGGTCCACCGGTAGAACAGGAAGCCTGCTCCCAGGACAGCGGCCAGCAGGACCAGGGAGCCGACAAAGGTCCTGCGGCGGCTGTGACGTCGTGCCGCACGCTGGGCGTCAGCCTCGGCTGCGACCGCGTCCCAGACCTCTTCGGCATCCCCGTCCTCGTGATCCACGGCAGCACCACCGGTAGTGCCGTTGTCGGTCTCCAGCGTGGCCATGAGCGCGGCAGCCTTGGCTGCCGGTGTTGAGGGGCCGCTGCGGGAGAGCTCCTGGGAGGAGTCGGCGTGGTCCAGCTCGTCGTTGCGCCCGGTCTGCTCCCTGACATCGCTGGCGGTAGCGCCTGTCCGGTTCGAGGAACGGGCAGCGGCGGCGGCGCGCTCCTGAGCGAGGCGCTCGGTGGCGGCGCTGCCGACGACCTGGGGGTCGCTCTGCGGGTCGGGCTCATTCCTGACGACGTCGAACACCACTGCGGTCACGTTGTCTGGCCCGCCCGCCCGCAGGGCCAGGTCGATGAGCTGGTCGGCGGCCTGGCCCGGGTCAGTGACCGAGGCCAGCACCTCCCCGATGGTCTCCGCGCTGACCGGGCCTGACAGCCCGTCGGAGCACAGGAGCCAGCGGTCACCCGGTACCGCCTCGCGGATCGACTCGTCGAGCTGGACGTCGCCCTCGGCATCCCCCAGGACGCGAAGCAGGACCGAGCGCTGCGGGTGCTGCCGGGCCTGGTCGCGTGTCAGCCGCCCGGTCTCCACCAGGTACTCCACGAAGGTGTGGTCCGTAGTGACCTGTGTCAGGGTCCCGTCACGCAGCATGTAGGCCCGCGAGTCCCCCACGTGGATCATGGCCAGCTTGTTGCCAGAGCGCATGACGCCGATGCACGTGGTCCCCAGCCCGGCCAGGTCCGGGTCCTGCGCGGACAGGGAGACGAGCTCCGCGTGGGCGGCGTGAACGGCGTCGCGCATGAGGCCGAGGAGCTCTCCGGCCTGGTGGGAGTCCGCGTCCAGGGGCATCAGGTGCTCGACGGCCACGGCTGAGGCGATGTCGCCGCCGGCGGGGCCGCCCATGCCGTCGCACAGCACGCACAGGTGCGGCCCGGCGTAGCCGGCGTCCTGGTTGGACTGGCGCACGAGGCCGACGTCGGACCTGGCGGCAAAGCGCAGGGAGATGGTCATGAGCGCAGCTCCAACGTCGTCTGCCCGATGCGGACCGGGGTGTTCACAGGCAGTTCGACGGCTCCGTGCACGGGTGCCCCGTTCATGGTGGTCCCGTTGGTCGAGCCGAGGTCCTCAAGCCACCAGGAACCTTCCTTGGGAAAGACGCGAGCGTGCCGGGAGGAGGCGTAGGAGTCGTCCAGGACCAGCGTGCACGAGGGTGAGCGGCCGATGATGATCGAGGTGGGGCTCAGGGGGACGGTAGAACCGGCGAGCGGTCCCTCGGTGATGAGGAGTCGGGAGGGGCTGCGTCGTCTGCTGCGGGAGGGGGAGGGCTCTGAGGTGTGGGAGGAGCGTCGCCGGGACGAGGAGGAGGTGCCCGGTGTCTCGGTGACGTCCCGGCGCAGGGCGCGCACGATGAGGAACAGGAACGCCCACAGCAGGGCCAGGTAGCCCAGCCGAAGGATGGTGAAGACGAGCTCGTTCACCCGTTGGCCCCGGCTGACTGGGTGCCGTCCCAGAACATGATCTGGGTGCGGCCGATGGTCAGGGTGTTGCCGTCCACCAAGGTGACGGCGTCCACGCGCTGCCCCTCGACGAAGGTACCGTTGGTCGAGCCCATGTCCGTGGCGATCGTGTTGCCCTGTGTCAGCCGGATCTCCAGGTGCCGACGGGAGACCCCCGAGTCGTCGACGATGATGTCGGCCTCGCTGCCGCGGCCGATGATGGTGACGGGGCCGGTGAGCAGGTAGCGCTGACCGTTGATGTCCACGATGGGGTGGGACGGCGAGGCCGCTGCGGCTGCGGCCGGGGCCGCAGCGCCACGGCGTGTGGAGGACTCGATCTCCACGGCGGGGGCGTTGGGAGCGTCGTTGGCCACGAAGGTGACCTCGACCGGGCCGACGAAAGAGTAGCCTTGCTCTGCGGCGTGCGTGGTAGCGACCTCCTCCATCTGCCGGACCATCTCGTCCTGGCCCCAGGCGGTGATGCGCTCGATGCTGGCGGGTGCCAGGTGGATGCGGAAGATGTTGGGTACCACAGAGCGGTCGCGCGCGAAGGACGCGGCCCGCTTGTCCATGGTCTCCCGCAGCTTCGAGGCGATCTCAATGGGCTCGACGTCGTCCGAGAAGCGTGACATGGCGCGGTTCGCGACGTTCTCGACGCCTTTCTCGAACTTGTCCAGGAAACCCATGGACGTTACCTCCCCAGAGTAGTGTGCGACGGCCCCGTGGGGCCGGGAGACGGAACTGCCCCGTCTCCCTGGGCCTGCGGCAGGCCGGTGCCCTGACTCAGCCTTGGCCCATCGTAACCGTAGTGACCCCCTGACAGGGAAGACGGGACAGGAGTGGTGTCACAACAAATTGTCGTGAGCGGTCTCACGGCTCGTCCACGAAGTCCTGATTGGACGAAGACGGGCCGGGGCAGCTATTCTCGTACCCGCTTCGCGCGAGTGGCGGAATTGGTAGACGCGCACGGTTCAGGTCCGTGTGATCTTACGATCATGGGGGTTCGAGTCCCCCCCCGCGCACGGTATAGGCCCAGGTTGTACTGACCTGGGTTTTGTGCGTCTCGGGGTCCAGGCCACGAGTGCCTCCAGGGGGCCGATCAGTCATGGTGACAGCATCTGCGACGTACCCGGAGATGACGTCCCTGGAGATCCTGACTGACTGCATCCTGACTGATTGCGGCCTCGGTGGCTACCACCCTGAGGGCCGCCATGGCCGGGACCGCCCTGATATGACAAAGACCACCAAAGGATCGCCGGGAGCCTGCGGCACCGAGGGCCCCAGCCACACAGGCCGCTGACTCGCGCGTACGTGGGGCCGACGCCGAGCCTGCTGCGGCCGGTCGCGGCACACCCTGCCACTGTGGCGAGGACTTCTGCAGCAGCCCTGGGCTGCCGGGGGTGCCCAGGGCTGTCTGGAGCCGTCCAGATCTAGCAGCAGCCGGTGGAGACCTTCTCCTCCGCAGCCTGCGCACGGGCACGCCAGAACTCGTGCTCCCCCATCGGTGCGCAGTCCGGGTGCTCGTGACAGTGTCGCTGAAGGTAGCGCTCGTAGGCGGACTCTCCCGTCATGTCCCGCCACAGGCGGCGGGCACGGGACAGGGCCTCATGCAGACGCGGCACAGTAGTCCCGCCTTACCGGCTGCCACTGGGGGCCGAGGGCTGGGCGGAGTCGGCCGCACGTCTGGCGACGAGCCCGGGGTCCCCGACCTGCTCGTACTCCTGGGCCACTTTCCTGGCCAGTGGTGAGGCCACCATGGTGTCAGGCGCGTAGAAGGCCGACTCCTGGTAGGGGTCCTCTGACGTCGTGGTGTCACCGGTTCGCAGCACCCTGACTACCCGAACGAGGGCGCAGACTATGGTGAAGGCCACCATGAGGACGAAGACGACCGACAGGGTGCCCTGGATAAAGGTGTTGCGCACGATGGCCTCCTGCTCGGCGACCGCTTCCGGGTCGGTGAGGGTGGGCAGAAGCTCTCGGGCGTCACGCCACTGCTGCCAGTAGCCGACCCGGGGGTCAGTGGAGAAGATCTTCTGCCAGGAGGCGGTGAAGGTGACCGCGGTGTCGAAGACCAACGGCACCAGGGGTATCCACACCCACCTGACGTAGCCCTTGCGGACCACGATGACAGTGGCTACCAGCAGGGCCACGGCGGCGATCAGCTGGTTGGCGATCCCGAAGAGCGGGTAGAGGGTCTGGATCCCGCCGCGTGGGTCGGTCACCCCCATGAGCAGCAGTGAGCCCCAGGCGGCTACGACGACCGCCGTCGACCCCCATGCCCCTAGCCGCCAGGAGGGATCCTTGAAGCGCGGGAACACGTTACCCAGGGCGTCGGAGAGCTGGAAGCGGGCCACGCGGGTCACCGCGTCCACAGCGGAGAGGATGAACAGGGCTTCGAACATAATGGCGAAGTGGTACCAGAAGCCCATCATGGTACGTCCTCCCCCGATCTGGTGGAGGATGTGGGCCATACCCACGCTCAGGGTGGGTGCCCCGCCGGTGCGTGAGACCACCGAGGGCTCCCCCATGTCGGCGGCGACCTGCTCCAGCGCCTCGGTCCCGGTGTAGGTGGCAGGGTTGCCGTCCTCGTCCCAGGAGTCCCAGGTGGGCGTGAGGGAGTCCCCCCGGGCATCGGTCACGTCAAGGTTGGACACGGCGGTGCTGGCTACCTCTTCGCGGGACTGGGCCGTGGCGACGACCTCCTCCCCCGCCAGCGCGTCCAGCGACGCCTCAGAGGTGTTCATGGAGAAGTAGACGCCCGGGCTCAGCGACACCGCCGCGGCCAGGGCCATGACCGCCACGAAGGATTCCATGAGCATGCCCGCGTAGCCGATCATGCGGGTCTGGCTCTCCTTCTCGATCATCTTGGGGCTGGTCCCGGAGGAGACCATGGAGTGCATACCCGACAGCGCCCCGCAGGCGATGGTGATGAACAGGAAGGGGAAGAGTGTGCCTGCGAACACGGGTCCCTCCGTGTTGGAGGCAAACTCGGAGACCGCAGCGACCTCGACACGTGGACGGACGATGATGATACCCACAGCCAGGACCAGGATGGTTCCGACCTTCATGAAGGTGGACAGGTAGTCCCTGGGTGTCAGTAGCACCCACACAGGCAGCACGGCCGCCAGGAAGCCGTAGACGATCATCGCCCACACCAGCGTGGTGGGAGACAGGTGGAGGTGCTCACCCAGGGAGGACTCGGCGACCCAGCGCCCCCCGATGATGACGGCGATGAGCACGACGAACCCGGCTACCGACACCTGGGTGATCCTTCCGGGGGCCACGTAGCGCAGCCACAGCCCCATCCCCACGGCGATGGGGATGGTGCATCCCACGGAGAACACCCCCCACGGGGACTCCGCCAGGGCGTTGACGCAGACCATAGCCAGGACTGCCAGGACGATCATGAGCATGACGAAGACGACGACGGTAGCCACGGCGCCACCTACGCGCCCGATCTCGTCGGTGGCCATCTGGCCGAGCGACCTCCCGCCCCGGCGCATGGAGAAGAACAGGACCAGCATGTCCTGGACGGCCCCGGCGACCAGCACCCCGACGATGATCCACAGGGTGCCTGGCAGGTAGCCCATCTGGGCAGCCAGGACCGGTCCCACCAGCGGCCCTGCCCCGGCGATGGCGGCAAAGTGGTGGCCGTAGAGGACGACGCGGTGGGTGGGGTCGAAGTCCCGGCCGTTGTTGATGCGCTCGGCGGGGGTGGCGTTGGTGTCGTCGGGGCGCATGATCCTGCGCTGGATGTAGAGGGCGTAGAAGCGGTACCCGATGGCGTAGGTGCACACTGCCGTAACGACGAACCAGATGGTGTTGACGCTCTCCCCGCGGATCACGGCCAGCATCCACCAGCCCAGGACGCCCAGGGCCGTGATGACGGTCCACAGGGCGATCCTGGTGGGGGTCCATCGGTTGTCCGGAAGCGTCCCGACGGGGACGCCGTCCTTGTTGCGGAGGATGCGCCGCTCCTCCTCGGGCGTGTAGGTGGGTCGTGCAGGGGCCTGCTGGGACATGGGTCACTCCTCGACGGTGAGGGTGGTGGGGTGCGGGCGGGTGTGTCAGGAACGGGAACAGGAGCGGACCGTCTGGTGGTCCGTCAGGTTCGGCTGACCCAGGAGGGTCGGCTCCTCTAGGGTATCCCTGTACCTGGCCTCGGGGAAGAGGGCGTCGTGGTACCCACGGTGGCACCACGGCTGCGGAAGACAAGTCAAGGGCAGAGAGTAAGGGCCGAGAGAAGGGACAGGAGGAGAAGGCGCCGCAGAGGTCCTATACTGCTGCTGCTCGCCGTGTTCCCAGCTCTTTGCCCGGCGGTACCTGGCATCACGCCCCAGCAGGTCTGGGTGTGCTTCGATGGCGTACCCCCATGCACCACAGACCCGGGTGCGTCCGGGACCTGTTCCGCGGGGTGGGCACGGGGTAGTGACGGACCAGCGGAAGGGGTGCGTCGTGTCAGCACCGTATGACAGGACTACAGAGGGCCAGGGCGGAGCCGGTGCGCCGGTGGCCCGCGCAAGAGCGGCCAGCCGTGGGCACCATGCCGCAGCACCCGGGGGCAGGGCTGCCGCCGCTGCCGGGTCCGGGGGCGTCCGGGCGGTGCGAGCCGGGTCTGTGTTCCGGGTCCTGATGCTGGTCAACCTTGTCGTCGCAGCGGCCTCGGCAACTACTTTCTACGGGAGGTATCACACCCAGGGTGCCGTGTCGGAGTTTCTGGGGCTGGTCTACGAGATGGTGACCCTTGACGCCGAACAGGGTGTCGCTACATGGCTGTCCTCTCTGCTGTGGGCTGTGATCGGGGTGGTCGCCCTGTTCTACAGCCTTGCCGCGCGGCGTTTTTCCCTGTCCTGGGGCTTCTTCGCTGCCGTGGGCCTGGCGGCCTCGCTTGACGAGTACGCCGAGCTGCACGAGCGGCTTCGTGCTGTCGGGGAGCGCATGCAGCCTTACCTGCCCTTCCAGGTCTCCTACACGTGGGTGCTGCCGGGCGCGGTCATCGCGGTGGTCGTGGTCGCGGTGCTGGCAAGGCTCGTTCTGTCGCTACCCGGTGGGGCGCGAGGGCTCCTTGTCGTAGCGGGCCTGATCTTCCTTACCGGGGCCGTCGTCCTGGAGACCCTGGCCGGAGCGCTCAAGGACGGCTACGGGGGGACTGCAGGACTGCTGTACTGGTCCTTCTCCCAGGCTGAGGAGCTCCTAGAGCTGACCGGGGTCTCGCTGGCGCTGTCTGCACTGCTGTCCCTGACGGCGTGGGACCCTACTCACCACGCCCTGCGTGTCATGGTGTGAGACAGAGGTGCCGGGCGGGGCTGCCCAACACCAGCCTTGCCTGCAGCTCCTCCATTCCTCCATGAGCGCATCGCCGCACCTGCCACTGACCGGCGTGCGCTACCGTCGCGAGGACTACTGAGACGGGTGGCGCCGTTACTACCGTTACTACAAGGGCTAGTTCCGCTGCCCTTGGCCCAGCCTAGCCCAGCAGGGCCAGGATGACCGCGGCGCTGCGGGCTGCGGCCTCCTGTGCCCCCATGTGGAAGTCCCGGCCCGCCTGGGGGCCGCACAGGTCGGAGACCCCGCGCACGGACAAGAAGGGGAGGCTGGCGCTTGCGGCCACCTGGGCCAGGGCGGTGGACTCCATGTCTGTGCTGATGGCGGAGGGGAAGATCTCGCGGACCTTGGCCACGTTGGACTCGGTGACAAAGGAGTTGCCAGCCAGCATCTGACCGACACGGATGTGCGCCTGCCCGGAGGAGGGTGTGGCTGACTGTAGGGCGGGCTCACCCACCCGGCCCAGCCTGGCCAGCAGGGAGGGAGCCCCGTGGAAGATCTCGGGCTGGCCGGGCGTCTGGCCGTGCAGGTAGCCGAAGGCGGTGGCGTCGGCGTCGGCAAAGGCCAGGGCGGTGGACACACACACGTCGCCCACTTCCACCTGGGGCCCCAGCCCGCCGGTCGTGCCTGCGGAGACGACGACCTGCGGGCGCACCTGGGTCAGGGCGGCGGTCAGGGCGGAGGCCGCCGCGACCAGGCCGATGCCCGAGCGCACCAGGACCAGCTCGCGGGAGGCGGCAGGGGCGGCAGGGGATGCGGCCGGGTCCGAGGGCAGTGCCAGGCTCCAGGCCTCGGCGGAGCCCAGTAGCGGCACAGGGTCGGCGCCGTCGAGCCTGGGCAGGGCGTCCAGGAAGGGCTGGGACTCCTCGGGCATCGCTACCGAGATGACCGCGGCAGCTGGACGGGGCGCGGCTGACGTCATGGGAGAAGCCTAAGGGGTCGGTGGTGCGGTGTCCGTACCCGTCGGCGGACCAGTCGCTGCGCCTGCCAGCGAACCGGGTGCTGTGAACCTGCAACTGCCCAGGCCGATGAGCCGGCCGTCGTCGTCCACGCCGTGGCAGCGCGGCATGCCGGGCGGGTCAAAGGTGTCCTGCGCTCTGGCTGGCACCTGTGGTCCAGGGGCTACTCGGACGCTGCGGCAGCGCGGGGCATATACCTGCTGGGGCCGTTTCAGGTGGGCGGGAGTAGCGTGACCCTGCCTGGCGCGAATCCTGGCGAGGTGAAGACTGTCTGGCACAGGTGGAGCGCCGTGAGCCTGCCTCACGCTCCGTGGCACTCCGGCTCACGTTCCGTGGTGCTCGAGGTGTCCAGACAGGCTGGCATGAAACAGGCTCCTGTCAGCACCCTCTATCCTGACGCGACTCGCGCCAGCCCACTTCGCACGGTTCCTGCTGAGGTAGAAGTACTCAGAATAGTTGTCTCGCTCTGTCTGAGAAGTATGACAGGTGCTGCGGCACTGGGGTCCCGGCTACAGGGTGCTGTGGCGGCACTGCCGCATTGGCAGGTACCTGTGAGTGCCCGTGAGCACGCTCACCGTTGGTAGACCTCGCGACGGTGGGCGGTCCGAACAACGGACACGAGCAGCTCGGAGTCGACGACGTCGTAGATGAGCCGGTAGTCACCAGCCCGGATACGCCACGCCGTGCGCTCTCCGACCAGCTTTCTGGCGCCGTCGGGCCGAGGATTGTCAGCCAGTTGCTCTATGGCGCTAAGTACCCGGTCGCGCGCGGGACGGCGAATCTTTCTTACCTGACGCGCCGCAGCCGCAGTGAGTTCGACCCGGTAGCTCACGAGGTCAGGCTGGCACGCAGTTCGTCAAGTGATACCCGGGTACCGTCGTCGCTCGCCCTGGCCTCACGGTAGGCGGCAACGTCCTGAGCCATCTCCAGTTCCTCAAGCATTTCAAGATCGGCCGGGCTGATCATGACGGCCGCGAGCCTTCCGTTGCGGGTCACGCCAATACGCTCCCCCGCGTACATGGCCCGACCCAGTACCTCGGAGAGGCGGCTGCGCAGCTCGCGTGTGGAGACCTTGTCGGTCAATGTATCCATGGAGCAAGAGTAGCAGTCGTGCTCACTGTGTACACAATGCTTTGTGTGACGGATGATGAGCATGGCCGACCGGCAGGTGGCTGGCGATACAGCGACAGCCAGCGGCGCGCCCGTGCCGCCGCCATGGTGGACACGTTCTTCAACACTGCCATGATGCCCCGGCAGATGTACGCCGAGGCGCTGCGCCCGGTGGTGGCGCCTCACAGGCGGTGCGATCAGGCCATGACCTGCTCCCACTCCTGGCGCGCGGCCAGGAAGGCGCGTACGGCCTCCTGGGCGGCGGGCAGCGAGTGGTGGGCGCCCCAGCCGCACTGGACCTCGTTGGCGGCGGGCACCTCGGTGGCCTCCAGGATATCGCGGCAGGTGGCCTCCAGCGCCGTCAGGAAGTCCCGCGGCTCCAGGCCCAAGGTCAGGGCGTAGAAGCCCGTCTGGCAGCCCATGGGGGAGAAGTCGATGAGCCGGTCGGTGTGGTTGCGCATAAGCTCGGCGCACAGGTGCTCCACGGAGTGAACCGCCTCCATCTCCAGGTGGTCGCGGTTGGGCTGGCAGAAGCGGACGTCGTACTTGACCAGCACGTCCCCACCGGGAAGCTCCTTGCGGTCGGCGACGCGCACATAGGGTGCGGACACGGCGCGGTGGTCCAGGTTGAAGGACTCCACGTTCATCCGGAGGGTCGTCCGGGAGGCGGTCTCAGAGCCTGCGGACACGGGCGCGGCACCGGTCGCGGCGGGCTCGGAGGCGGACGTCGTGGCGGTCGTGGTTGAGGAGGCGGCCGGGTCGCTCACGCTGGTCATGCTCCCAGCCTAGGACTTGTGCGAAGGCTCTGCGAAGAGTCCGTGGCACGGAGGCTCCTCCGGCAGCGGCCCCGGTCCACAGCACGTGTGCCCAGGGCGTCCGCGCGAAGGGCGTATGGGCCGGTGGCTGGCGGGGCCGGGGGTCGCCCGGCCGAGCAGCCTGTACCCGAGGTCCTACCTGGGTTCGCAGCCGTGCTCTAGCATGGAACGCTGCTAGCCCTGGAAGTCGACTTGGTAGTCAACCTGGTAGTCGAGGAGGAGGACCAGATGCCGCAGGTGCGCACCCGGCCCGCACGCCCAGCCCGCCAGGACAGGCGCCCGCCCCTAGGCAAGAAGGAACGCATCGGCCTGGTCCTGGCCGTCGTCGTCTTCCTGGCGCCGCTGCTGGTGGACGTGCCGGACCTGGACCCGGTGGGTGAGCGCATGCTGTCCGTCTTCCTGCTGGCCATCGTGCTGTGGGTGACCGAGGCGATCCCCCTGGTGGCCACGGCGGTGCTCGTCATCGGCCTGGAGATCCTCCTGGTCTCCGACCAGGCCCTGCTGGCTGTCCCAGAGGACTCCCCGGAGTACTCCAGCTTTCTGGAGGCCCTGGCCAACCCTGTCATCATCCTGTTCCTGGGCGGGTTCCTCATCGCCGACGGCGCCGCCAAGTACCACCTGGACCGCAACCTCGCCGCCGTCCTCATCCGCCCCTTCACCGGCTCGGCTCGCACCACGGTGCTGGGCCTGATGGTCATCACCGCCCTGCTGAGCATGTTCATGTCCAACACGGCCACCACGGCCACCATGTTCGCCGTGCTCATCCCCATCCTCGGCGCCCTGCCGCAGGGGCGCCCCCGCGCCGGCGTGGCCCTGTCCATCCCCGTGGCCGCCAACGTGGGGGGCATCGGCACCCCGGTGGGCACCCCGCCCAACGCTATCGCCCTGGGCGCCCTGGCGGAGGCGGGCTACCACATCTCCTTCGCGCAGTGGATGCTCATGGCCGTCCCCCTCATGCTCGTCATCCTCCTGGCGGCCTGGCTGCTGCTCATCATCCTGTTCATTCCCCGCGGCCTGGGTATTGACCTGGACATGACAGCCTCCTGGGACACCGACCGCAAGGCTGTCATCTTCTACGCCATTGCTGCTGCGACCATCATCTTGTGGATGACTGAGAACCTCCACGGGCTGAGCGCCAACGTGGTCGGCTTCCTGGCGGTAGTGGCTCTCCTGGTCACCCAGGTTATGGACGGCTCGGACCTGGGCCGCCTGTCCTGGCCGGTGCTGTGGCTGGTGGCCGGGGGCATCGCCCTGGGCGACGGTGTGGGCTCCACCGGCCTGGACGCGTGGATCCTTGGCCTGTTCCGCTGGGAGTCCATGGGGGCGCTGGTGGTGCTCATTGTCATGGGCCTGCTGGGCCTGGTCATGTCCAACGTCATCAGCCACTCCGCGGCCTCCAACCTGCTCATCCCCCTGGCTATGGGTCTGGCTACCGGTATCGGGGGCCTGGACCCGGTGACCATCGCCGTGGTGCTGGCCCTGGCCTGCTCTCTGGGGATGAGCCTGCCGATCTCCACCCCGCCCAACGCCATCGCCTACGCCACCGGCGAGGTCTCCACCGCTGACATGGCCAGGACCGGCATCATCGTGGGCCTCGTGGGCACCGTCGTCCTGGTGCTGGTCATGCCCACCTTCTGGTCGCTCATGGGGCTGCTGTGACTACCTCCCCCCAGCGGCTGGTGGTCGCCGTCGTCTCCCCCGCCTCCTTGGGCGCCCAGGCCGCCCACGAGGTGGAGGGCGCAGTCGCCAAGGTCGCTGACGTCGTGCGCCTGCGCTCCCTGGGGGCGCTGCTGGCCCAGGCCGACGACCTGGGTACCGTGGCCCTCATCGTCGCCACCGACGAGGTCGGCAGCCTGGATGACGTCGCCGCTGCCGTGGAGCGCTTCCCCTCCCTGAGGACGGCGCGCCTGGTGCTGCTTACCGAGCGCACCGAGCTGAGTAACATCGGCCGGGCCATTGACGAGGACCTGGTCCACGAGGTGGTGGCGGTCCCCTGGACCCCGGGTGCCATAGCCACCCGGGCAGCCGCCCAGACCCGTCGCTGGATGCGTGACCACCTGCCCGACGACGACCGCCGTCGCCTCCTGGGCTCCCGGTCCGGGACGGAGCACTCTGGGCGCTCCCCGCTCCTGGAGACTCTGACCCACTCCCCGGAGGCGCTGACACGCGAGCTTATCAAGGCCTGCGAGGACGTCCTGGGACCGCGCCCCCGGCTGCGCCTGCCGCCCGGGGTGCGTCTGACCCACCAGGGACAGGCCGTGGACAGTGTGTACATCGTTGTCGAGGGCGCGGTGGCTCTGACCCGGGACACGCGAGTGGGGGAGGTGATCCTGCACCACGCCACCACCGGGCGCGTTATCGGCCTGGTGTCCCTGGCTTCCCAGGGCCGTGCCTTCGTCACCGCCACCACGACCACCGACGTGGACCTCATCCTGCTGTCCATTGAGCAACTCGACCGGGCCCTGGCTGAGAACCCGGCTACCGAGCAGGTCCTGGCCGCCCTGCTCATCGGTTCCCTGACCAAGCGCCTGTCGCGCTCCGAGGTGCTCCAGGTGGAGAAGATCGAGCTGGCGGCAGCCCTGGACGCGGAGAAGGCCCAGGCCCAGGAGGCGCTGGAGGCCTTGGAGCAGGCACGCCTGGAGCTGCTGGCCCAGGAGCGTTTCGCCACCCTGGGCGAGCTGGCCGCAGGCATCGCCCACGAGCTCAACAACCCGGTGGCTGCCCTGGGGCGGGCGGCCGAGCACCTGCGCAGCGACGTCGCCGCGCTGCTGGCCTCCCACCCCTCCGGGGAGCTTATCCGCTCTGTGGGAGAGGAGGCCCGCAGCCGCCCGGCAGCCTCCACCAGGCAGGAGCGTCAGGCCCGGCGGGCGCTGGAGGAGGTCGTGGGGGACCGTGACCTGGCCCGGCGCCTGGTGGCCGCCGGGGTCGGCGACCCTGACGACGCGCGCGCCCTGGCGGCCGCTCCCCACCACCTGGAGGAGGTGGAGCACGCTGCGGCGATCGGACGCAACGAGCGCAACATCGAGCTGGCGACCAGGAGGATCCGCGGCCTGGTGTCCTCTCTGCACACCTACGTGCGTCCCGAGGGGGAGATGGACGACGACGTGGACGTGCGCGAGGTCCTGGAGGACGCGCTGCGGCTGACCGCCCACCGGCTGCGTGGGGTGGAGGTAGAGCGCGACTACGAGGAGGTCCCCGTGGTGCGCGGCCGTGCTGGGGAGCTGGCCCAGGTATGGACCAACATCGTGGCCAACGCGGCGGACGCGTTGGCGACCACCAGCCAAGATGACGGCCGGGTCGTCCTGCGGGTGCGGGCCGAGCAGGCCGAGGACACCGAGCTGTTCCACACCCGGGACAGGCAGGACACCGGGGGCGCGCAGCCGCCCGGGGGTGCTGAGGAGGGCACGGGCGCCCGGGGTGGTGCGGGTCCTGGGGGTGGCGCGGGTCCTGTCGGCGTGCGTGTGGAGGTAGAGGACAACGGGCCAGGGATCTCCCCGGAGGTCCTGCCCCGCATCTTTGAGCCGCGCTTCACCACCAAGCACGGCCAGGTGCGTTTTGGCCTGGGGCTGGGGATGGGACTGGCCAGGAGCGTCGTCGACGCACACGAGGGTGCCATCTCCGTGGAGTCCCGGCCGGGACGTACGGTGGTGACCGTGCGGCTGCCCCGCGACCCCGCCCTGGTCAACGAGCCCGGCAGACCCGGCGACGGCAAGACGGCAGATGGCAAGGAGGACCCGTGAAGCTGACTATCCTCGTCGTGGAGGACGAGCCGGAGGTGCGTGACGCCGTCGTGGCGGACCTGGAGCCCTTCTCCTCGGTGGTGCGTGTGGAGCCTGCCGAGGACGTCGAAGACGCCCTGGAGGTGGTCTCCGAGGTGGACGACGACGGTGATGTTGTCGCCCTGGTGCTGGCCGACCACCGGCTGCCAGGGCGTACGGGTGTAGACATGCTGGTCCAGATGCGCAGTGACCATCGCACCGCTAGCGCCCGCAAGGTCCTGGTCACGGGGCAGGCGGACCAGGCGGACACGATTCGTGCTGTCAACGAGGCCGGCCTGGACCACTACATCGCCAAGCCCTGGCAGCCTGAGCAGCTCCACGACGTGGTGCGTACCCAGCTGACGGACTTTGTGCTGGAGGTCGGCGTGGACCCGCTGCCCCACCTGCGCGCTCTGGACGGCCCCCGGGCCATGGAGGTGCTTCGCTAGGCAGCCTGAGTCTGCTGCAGGCTGGCCCCGGGCTGGTTCATGGTGCGGCGACGCTGCCTCACGCAGGCTGGGGTATCTGTGTGTCCATCCGGCCACATCCCGGGGCGCCCGGGCGGTTGCGGTGAGCAGGAGGTAGCGGTGCGTGCAAGGATGGCGCCATGACCGCTGTGTCCTCGGTTTCCGCAGGCTCCTCAGACACCTCAGGCTCCTCAGACACCTTGGTGCCTTCCGTGTCCCGTGTACAGGACGGGGCGAGTGACACCACCCGGCCGACGCGCAGCCAAGGCGAGGTGATTGTTGTCACAGTTGCGGCGCTTGTTGTGGCTGCGGTGGGTCTGTACATGGTTCGTTCGCTGGTGGCGCCCGCCTTTTTTGCCCTGACCCTGGTGGTGACCATCCGTCCGCTGGTGTCGTGGGCGGCGCGCCACCACGTGCCGCGAGGGATCGCGGCGGTGGGGGCGATCGCCATCCTCTACGCCTTTGTCCTCAGCCTGTTCGCCGCCCTAGGGGTGGCGGTCGCCCAGCTGGTGGACACGCTGCCTGGATACTCCTCCCGGTTCCAGCAGATCTGGGCCGACATCGAGAGGATGCTCACCTCCATGGGGGTGGACCAGGCCTCCCTCCTTGACCAGGCGACCAGTGCCCTGGACACCTCCCGGGTCGTGTCGCTGGCGCAGACGCTCCTGGAGCAGCTGACGTCTGCCGGGTCCATGATGATGATCATGGCCCTGGTCATCGTCTTCCTCATGTTCGACACCATGAGGATCGAGGGCCGGGTGCGGGCACTGACTGAGTTCAAGCCGGAGATTGCTTCCGCCATGACGGGTTTTGCTGCCTCGGTGCGCTCCTACTGGCTCGTCTCCACCACCTTTGGCCTCATCGTCGCAGTGCTGGATGTCTTTGCCCTGTGGGCGCTCAACGTGCCGATGGCGGTCACCTGGGGCGTGGTCTCCTTCATCACCAACTACATTCCCAACATCGGCTTCGTCGTCGGGGTCATTCCCCCGGCGCTGCTGGCGCTGGTGGACTCCGGCCCGTGGACGGCCCTGTGGGTGGTGGTGGCCTACTCGGTCCTCAACTTTGTCATCCAGACCCTCATCCAGCCCAAGTTCACTGGCGACGCCGTGGGTCTCAACACCACCACGACCTTTGTCTCCCTCATGTTCTGGTCCACGGTCATCGGCGGGCTGGGGACGATCCTTGCGGTGCCGCTGACCCTGTTCGCCAAGGCGCTGCTCATCGACTCCGACCCGCGCTCGCGCTGGGTGGGGATCTTTCTGACCGCCGGGGACCAGCCGCTGAAGGAGCAGGAGCCCGAGGCTCCTGATGCCCTGGGCGGTCCTGGGAAGGGACCTGAGAGGCTGCGGTCCTGACTCACCTTCACTGTGACCAGCATGAAACGAGGCGGCACTCCGGTGTACCGTCACCGTCAGGAGCGCGCTCGGGCGCGGCCCAGGCTACGGTCTCGTTTTATGTCAGCCATGCCCTCGCAGTGAGGTGTACCCGGGCCTGTCGCGGAAGTCGTACAGGCGGTTGCTGGGCAGAAGAGGGCTGGTGCGGGTCCGGCGGACCGGGATCCTGCACACGGTGATGGGGCTGCCCCGGCTCACCAGAGCCAGGCGCCCGCGGCCATGTGTCTGCGGTCGGGCAGTGCTAGTCCAGCCAGCCAGGGCCACCAGTGTGGTGCCCTGGCGCTTGCGGCCAGCCGCCGACCGTCCCAGGGCCAGCTGCACGCTCACCTTTCTCCGTGTTTATGTGGATCCGTGGAATCACGGCGTTTCACCAGTAGGGCCGGAGAGGCCTCAAAAGCTCCCATGTGCAGTGAGGTGCTCGATGCACATGGGAGCCCAGGCCACCGGCCACATGCTTGACCGAGATCGGCGGAATCACGCCGTTCCCGCCCACCACCCAGGAAGGTGAGCGTGCAACCGGCCTCATGACCCACCTACCCCAGCGTCCAGGTGCACCGCCAGATGAGCGTGCAAAACCCGACGGCGGTGCACGTGAGGTAAGCGGGTACACCGAGAATCCACCGTGCCCCACATAATCTGCTTCAACCCACCTGATGCAGCAGGACCACGGGTGGCAGGCGCATCCTGGTGCCAGATCCTCCGTATCCTCCGTGTCTACGACCATTGCTGCTGCCGCGGCAGCGCGACGAGCTTTTCGACCGTGTTCTGGTCCAGGACCACCCGGGAGACCAGGGTTGACGGCGCGTGCCGGAGCACCTGGATCGCGTCGGGCAAGGGGCCTGCGATCCCCAGCAGCGTCTCACCGAGATCGCCGCCGGTGATACAGCCATATCTCGCCGCGTTGGGGTCAAGGGTGGTGGGGACGTCTCCGAGGTCGACGTGGCCGGTACCTGTGGCATCCCTGACGACCACGGTGAGATGCTCCGCGCCCGTGCCGCCAGCCGCCAGGGCGGGACCTGCTCATGCTGCGCGCACAGAGCCGGCACAGAGTGGGCATGGCTGGGACGGACAGACTGTGTGCTGACAGCATGGCTGCCTCCACCGCTGCGGCGGAGGCAGCCCCCAGCAGCAACCAGCCAGGAGCCCTGATGACGACCCGTTCTGTGACCCCTGTACCCGGTGACGGCCGTGGTGGGAGCACCACCGGCCGCACCACAAGCGGGGGAGGTGACCGGGAGCCAGCCTCAGGGCTCGGCCTGCTGCAAGTCAGCCCCCACCGCCGCTCCTTCCTGGCAGCAGGGGTCGGCCTGGGGCTCATCGCAGGAGTGGCCGCCTGCCAGGGCTCCACAGGTGCCCCCGGGCGGAGCGCGGCTCCGGTGCTCTCGGCACCTGCGACCGCCGACGGCACCACTGGGACCACCTCGGCGGGCGCCCCATCAGCCACCGGCCCCGAGTACCACGAGCCCGCTGCGGACAACACCGCCCTGAGCGCTGGCAGCTGGTCGGGCACCGTCGGCGACAGGACCGTTGACCTGGCTGGCGCCTATGTCGTTGACGGCACCCAGGCCACCATTGACGGCGGCACCTGGGAGTCCACCGAACCTGACCAGGCCGTGTTCCTCGTGGTCAATGGGGGCAGTCTCACCCTGACCAACGCCGCGGTGACCAAGTCCGGCGACGCCACCTCCAGCAACGACAGGGGCGTGGACGACGCCTACAGCTTCTACGGGCTCAACTCCGCCGTCGTCGTGGTCGGGGAGGACTCCAGCGCCACCGTTGCCGAGACCACGATCAAGACGACGTCATCGGGTTCTAACGCCGTCGTGGCCACCGACTCCGCCCAGGTATCCGTCACTGCGTGCGCCATCACTACTACCGGGGAGTCCGCCCGTGGGTTGCACGCCACCTACCAGGGCACCATCACCGGCTCCGACCTCACCATTGACACCACAGGTGCCCACTGCGCGGCCGTGGCCACCGATCGTGGCAACGGCACGGTGACGGTGGAGGGCACCAACACCTTCACCACCGCTGGTGACGGCTCACCCCTTATCTACTCCACAGGGGCGATCACCGTCAGCGGGCTGACCGGCCAGGCCACCGGAGCGCAGGCCGTGGTCGTGGAGGGGAGGAACCAGGCCACGGTCTCCGGCTCGACACTGACTACCGGCTCCACCCGAGCGGGCGTCATGCTCTATCAGTCCATGTCCGGGGACGCGGCCGACGCCGACGCCGCCACCGAGGTCTCCGCCCTGGAGATGAGTGACGTCGAGCTCACATGTACCCAGGACGTGCCGGTCCTCTACGTCACCAACACGACCGCCGAGGCCACCCTGACCTCCTGCACGCTCAGTACTCCGGGTGGTCTGGCCACCGCCGAGGAGGACCGCTGGGGGCAGTCGGGGTCCAACGGGGGCACCCTCACCCTCACCCTGGACGACACGGTCTCCGACGGCGCGCTCACCGCCGGGGACACCTCCTCCATCACCGTGACGGTAACCAACGGGGGCCAGGCCACCGGCACCACCTCCGGCGAGGTCAGCGTGGGCTGAGGCGGCTGTGGGCCGGGTTGGGCCGGGTGCTGCCGGGTCGGTGGGGTGGGCCGCCTGGCGGGAGGCACCCGTCAGCCTGAGCCCATGAGACCGCCCTCGTAGGCGGCGATGACCAGCTGTGCCCGGTCGCGCGCACCCAGGCGGCGCAGGAGGGCACCCATGTGCGTCTTCAGGGTGGAGTGGGACACGTTCAGGCGCTCCTCGATCTCCTGGTTGGACAGCCCAGAGGCTACGAGCCGCAGCACCTCGGTCTGGCGGGGCGTGAGGCCCTCCAACTGAGTCGGCCCGCGCCCGCCTGAAGGCGCGTGGGCCACCACGGTGGCCAGCACACCGGGTGACAGGAGCGAGCCGCCAGCGTGTACGGCACGCACCGCCTGGACCACCCCCTCCGGCGGGGTGTCCTTGAGCAGGTAGCCTGACGCACCGGCCTGGAGCGCACGGAACACGTAGGCGTCCTCCTCAAACACCGTCAGGACGCACACCCTGGTGCCGCCCAGGCCGGGGTCGGAGCAGATCGCCTCCGTGGCCGCGATGCCATCCAGCCCTGCGGGCATGCGGATGTCCATGAGGACGACGTCGGGGCGCACGGCACGGGCGACAGCTACGCCACTCGTCCCGTTGTCAGTCTCGCCGACGACCTCGACGTCTGCGGCGGCGTCCAGGATCGTCACCAAGGAGCGCCGCAGGAGCCTCTGGTCGTCAACCACCAGGACGCGGACGGGGGCGCTCACGGTATTGGCTGCTCCGGCTGAGGGCTTGGGAGCCCGGAGACCGGGAGGGGAGTGCCCGGGGGCTGGGGGTCGGGGAGCCTGGCCTCCACCCGGAAGCCGTCCGCAGTCGGAGAGGCGGTGAGCCTGCCGCCCAGGGCGGCGCAGCGGCCCTGTAGGGCCTCCAGCCCGGTGCCCGCTCCCGGGACTGCCTGGTGGTCCGGGGCAGGTGCGTCGTTGTCGACAACCGTCCAGACGCAGTCCTCGCCCCGGCCCAGCTGCACGTGCACCCGTGCGCCACCGGCGTGCCGGGCCACGTTGGCCAGGGCCTCTTGGACGACAGCGGCGATCGTCTCACCCGCCTCCGGGGTGTGGACTGGCACGATGTCTGCGGTCGCGCCTGTCACTGTGACCTCTAGGCCCGTGGACCGTGCCCAGGTCAGCACCTCAGGCAGCGCAGGGGCCGACCTGGGAGGCGAGGCTAGTGACTCTGTGCAGGGGCTGCGGAGCGCCGTGAGCAGGTCTCGCATGTCTGCGGTGGCTGCCCGCCCGTTGTCCTCGATGTCGTGCAGCGCGCGCCGGGCCATGGCCTCGTCCAGCATAGGCTCCGTACTGGCCTGCAAGGTGATCGCGGCCAGGCGGTGCGAGACCAGGCCGTGTAGGTGCTCGGCCAGGCGCAGGCGCTCGCGGTGGGTCGCCTGAGCCACCGCCTGCTCACGCAGGCGACGGTAGAAGCGCGAACGGTCCCGGCTGCGCACGGCTGCCGCCCACACGAGTGCTGCCAGGAGTGTCAGCAGCACCAGCGGGGCGTAGTGCTCTGAGCCGGTAGCGGGGCCGGTCGTGACCACACCGGCCACTGCGAGGCAGGCAGTGACAAGGGCGCAGACTCCGTGGGGTGTGGTACGGGCCATGGTATGAGGGTATGTCCCAGGTGGAGCGCGAGCAAGACCCTGACGAGAAACATGCCATAGCCGCCCCACACCGACGGGCAGTCCCAACCTGGGGCAACCAACGGGTTCCCTCAGCCCCAGGGGCCAGCAGACGGCACATATCAGCCCGTAGGCCCATACTGCCCAGGGCCGTACCGTGCCAGCATCAAGGCATGATCAACGTTCAGGACCTCGTCAAGCGGCACGCAGACCGCACCGTTCTGCACGGTGTGTCGTTCTCCGCCAGGACGGGGCGGGTGACCGGGTTCGTCGGTCCCAACGGCTCGGGGAAGTCCTCGACGCTGCGCATCCTGCTGGGTCTTGACAGGTCTGAGTCGGGAACCTCGACGATAGCCGGTCGCCGGTACCAGACCATCCGGCACCCGCTCACCCGGGTGGGGTCCATGCTCGACGGTGCCGGGGCACACCCGATGCGTACGGCCCGCGCGCACCTGGGATGGGTTGCAGCAAGCAACAGGATTCCCCGGCGGCGCGTCGACGAAGTGCTTGAGCAGGTGGGGCTTGCCGATGCTGCCAGACGACGTGTGGGTACCTACTCCCTGGGGATGGGCCAGCGCCTGGGGCTGGCTACCGCCCTTCTGGGTGAGCCGGAGTACCTGGTGCTGGACGAGCCTGTCAACGGACTGGACCCGGAGGGGGTCAGGTGGATTCGCGGGCTGCTGCGCAGGCACGCGGACATGGGGGGCACGGTCCTGCTGTCCAGCCACCTCATGAGCGAGCTGGCGGAGATAGCCGACGACGTCGCTGTGATCTCAGAAGGTCGTATCACTGCGACCGGGACGCTCGCCGAGGTGACTCGGGGGTACCGCAACCTTGAGGACGCCTTCTTTGCGCACACCCAGAAGGCGGTGGCGTGGTGAGGCTGGTCCTGGCCGAGCTCCTGAAGTTGGCCACGCTGCCGTCTGTGTGGCTGGCCTCGGTCCTCGCCGTGGGCATTCCGGCGGCCTTGGCGTCGCTGAACGCCAGCACTCTCCACCGCGCGCTGAGCACCGGTGACACCGGGGGGCTGCTTGACACCTCCACCGTTGACGCCGGGTTCGGCTCCCTGGTGTACGGGACGGTGGGGATCGTCGTGCTTGGCGTCGTGGCTATATCGAGTGAGTACGCTAGGACAGCGCAGAATATGGGGCGCACACGGCAGGTGTCCACCACCATGGTTGCCACACCCAGGCGGGGCCGGGTCATCGCTGCCAAGCTGTGCGCAGTTGTGTCGTGGACGGCGGGACTGGCCGTCGTCGCTGTTCCACTGGCGGTGCTCCTGTCTGACCGGATCCTGGGTCCGTACGCGACTGCGCTGGACCATGACCCCGTGAGACGCATGGCGGGTGTCCTCCTCAGTTGGGTGACGACGGCGATACTGTCCCTGACTCTCACCGCAGTGACCCGCAACGGTGTCCTGTCGCTCGTGCTCCTGGTGACGAACAGTTCGGTCGTGTCCGTGAGCCTCCTGGTCTCCCTGGTCACGGACTGGGCCCGCTACTTGCCAGACACGGCAGCGATCAGCACGTTCCTGGTGACTCCTCCGATCTCGGCGGCACTGGAACCGGGTCCGGCTGCGGTCGTATGCGCCGGATGGTGTGCCGCAGCGACGGCGATCACGTTCTGGTGCTGGATGGGGAGGGACGCCTAGGATGGACGTGCTCAGGGCTGAGGTGAGGAAGGCAGTAACCCTTCCCTACACCTGGCTGACTGTCATGGCCACGCTCGCGCTGACGCTACTGGTGGCGCTGGTGCTAGCCAATCGCTCGGTGGACTCGATCATGGCAACCGACATCGACGCTCTCCTAAGCGTGCCTGACTACCTCGCCTACGGGGTGATCACCCTGGGGGTGCTGGCCGGGTCCACCGAGTATCAGGGTGGTGAGATCAGGACTTCACTGACAGCGGTGCCGAGACGGACGAGCCTGCTGGCGGCGAAGTATGCCAGCCTGACTGTGCTGGCAGCTGGCCTGTCGCTGGTCTCGATGGTTGTTGCGGTTGGCGTGATGGGCCTGGCTTTCGAGGCGAGGGTGTGGCCCCTTGTGCTGCGCGGCGCGGCGTACCTGGTAGTGGTGTCGCTGCTGTCATTTCCTCTAGGGCTTCTTGTGCGAAGTACCACAGGAGCATTGACCTCAGCACTGATGCTGCTGGTCATAGCGCCTCTTGTGCTGACTCCTGTTGCTGGCTGGAGCCAGTGGCTTCCGACTCGTCTTGGAGACGAGCTGCTCCTGACCAAGACGCGACCGCCAGGAGCCGCAGCCACCATGGCTGCTCTGTCGGCCTGGGTCGTCGTGACCAGTGCTGCCGGAGCAGGAAGGTTCTGCCTGGATGACAGCTGATAGCCAGTCGCCTTCAGCTTGATGTGCGGTACGGCTGCAGTCAGGTGGTGTGCCTGGGCCCGTGGTGCTGTGGGCTGGTTCGGCTGTCCTGCGGGCCGTTTTGGTGCCTGGTCGGTCTGCTCACCCCTCTGGCCTGCCCTGGCGCCAGTAGCCCATGAAGGCTACGGTGCGCCGGTCGATGCCGAGGTCGGACACGAGGTGTCGGCGCGTGGCGCGCACGGCTGTGGCCTCCCCGGCCAGCCAGGCGTACAGGGTGGTGCGCTGCAGGGCGGCCCCGCCCCGGGCGGTGCGGGGCACCTCCCACAGCAGCCCGGTATCCACGGCGACCTCCTCCACCCTCCGAGACCGACCCGCTGGGCACAGCTCAGCGGCCGCCGCGCGCACGCCCTCCACGAGCGCCCTGCCGTGGGGGCGGCCCTCCCGCCCTGCTGCCCGCACCTCAATGCCCGGGTGGGTGGGCAGGTAGGCCGTGTCTGCCTCGGTGGGCAGCTCGACCACGGCGACCCCGCGCGCGGTGGTGGGAAGGTCTTCCAGGATGCGGGCGATGGCCGGGGCCGCCGTCTCGTCCCCGCCCAGCAGGAAGCGCTCGGTGACCGGTGGCGGCACAAAGCCCACGCCCCCAGGCTCCCCCGCCCAGCCCCGGTCCGGCCCCAGGAGCACCACCTCGCTGCCCACGGCTGCGGAGGCGACCCAGCGGGCGGCGGGGCCGACCGCAGCCTGCCATCCGGTGGAGTCCTGCGACGCGGACCCGGGCTGTGTGGACGGTACGGTTGAATCCTGCCGCCCGGCCAGGGTGGGTGGCGCGGCGTGGACCACCATATCCACGTCCACCTCGGCGTTCACCTCGGCCCGTCCCGCTCCCGCACCGGGGCGCACGGCCCGGGTAGTGTAGGTGCGGATCGGGGGACGGTGCTCCTGCGGCAGTGCCCGCCACTCGCTGTACCAGTCCTCCCCCGTGGGCAGGTGCTCGTAGCCTGAGGCCGGGGCGGGCAGCACCAGCTTGATGCGCTGGTCCCAACCAGGGTCAGCGAAGTCCCCCAGGTCTGGCCCGGTGAAGGTGACGCGTCGCATGTGGGGGGTGAGGTCGCGCACCGCCGCCACCTGGACGTGGAAGAACCGGAAGGGACGGCGCCCGGCGGTGCTGCTTGGCGTACCCCGGATGGCCGCCGGGCTCACGGCCAACCCCTGGAGTCCTGTCTGTCGGCGCCCCCGACCGCCCCGCATCCGCGCACGTGGTGACGCCCCCGGGGCAGGACCAGGGGAGTGCCGGAGACCGGGTCGGTGATGACCTCGGCCTGAAGACCCAGGACCTCGCGGACCAGGGCGGCGTCAATGATCTCGCCCGGCTCACCAGCGGCCACGACCCGTCCTTCCCGCATGGCGATGACGTGGTCGGCGTAGCGGGCGGCCAGGTTCACGTCGTGCAGCACCATGACGACGGTGGTGCCGCGCTCCCGGTTGAGGTCGGTCAGCAGGTCCAGGACCTCCACCTGATGGGCCAGGTCCAGGAAGGTCGTGGGCTCGTCCAGGAGCAGCACGTCGGTGCGCTGGGCCAGGGCCATGGCGATCCACACCCGCTGGCGCTGCCCCCCGGAGAGCTCGTCGATGCTGCGGTCGGCCAGCTCGGCGGTGCGGGTGGCCAGCAGGGACTCCTCCACGACGCGGCGGTCGGTAGCCGAGGTCGAGGAGAGCCTCAGGGAGAAGGCGGGCTGGTGGGGGTGGCGCCCGCGCCCCACCAGGTCGGCCACCGTGATGCCCTCCGGGGCGATCGGCTGCTGGGGCAGCAGACCCAGCCGGGTGGCCAACTTCCGGGTGGGGATGGTGCTGATGCTCCTGCCGTCCAGCATGACGCTGCCCGACATCGGGGCCAGGACGCGCGCCATCGTCTTGAGCAGGGTGGACTTGCCACAGGCGTTGGCTCCAATGATGACGGTGATCCTCCCGCTGGGGACGGACACGTCCACGTCGTGGACGACGACCCGTCTGCCGTAGCCTGAGCGCAGCGCCTGGGTAGTCAGGTGGGCGCGGGTCGTGGTGCCCGCAGTCGTCCCGGCTGTGGCCTGCGCGGGTGCAGCCGGCCCGGCCAGTCCGTGGGGCGGGGAGGTGGCACCCTCAGCGGTCTCAGGGGTGCCGGTAGTGTCCGGGGTGTCAGTGGTGCCAGGAGCCTCGGGGGTGTCAGGAGAGTCATGGTTCATGCGGAGCCTCCCCGGCGGTTGGTCCGGAACAGCTGGAGGATGAGGTAGGGGGCGCCCACCAGCCCGGTGACCACCCCGACCGGCAGGACGGTCGGCATGAGGTAGCGGCCCACGAGGTCGCCTCCCAGCACGATGGCGGCCCCCGTGAGTGCCGCCGGGACCAGGAGGATGCGGCTGGTTCGCCCCACAAGCCGGGCGGCGACAGGACCAGCCAGGAAGGAGACGAAGGCGATCGGCCCGGTGACCGAGGTCGCGAAGGCTGACAGGGCGACCATCATGAGGATAAGCGCCAGCCTGGTACGGCCCACGGGCACTCCCAGGCCCGTGGCGGCCTCCTCGCCCAGGGTCAGGGGGCCCAGGTCCCTAGCGATGACGAGTAGAAGCGTGCCGCACACCGCCAGGGCGGCGGCCAACAGCCTGACCTGCTGCCAGGTGGGGGAGCCCAGGGACCCGGAGAGCCAGCGCAGGGCATCGGCGACGTCGTAGATGCTGGCCCGCAGCTGGAGGTAGGCGATGAGGGAGGTGAACATAGAGGACACCCCGATCCCGATGAGGATGAGCCGCCCGCCCTGGGCGCTGCCGGAGCCGGACAGCAGGTAGATGACCACGGCGGTGGCCAGGCCGCAGATGATAGCCAGGACGCTGACGCCGGTGCCGGACCAGCCCAGCACCAGGATGGCGAAGACCGCGGAGGCGGAGGCCCCAGAGGTGATCCCGATGATGTCAGGGCTGGCCAGCGGGTTGCGCAGCATCGTCTGTGAGGTGGTGCCTGCCATCCCGAAGGCGAGTCCCACCATGAGACCCACCAGGGCGCGCGGCAGCTGGAGGCGCCTGACGGTGAAGGTGACGCCTGGTACGGTCTCCCCGCGCATGACGGCGATGATGTCACCAGGGGGGAACCAGCCGTCGTTGTAGCTGAGCATGACCCACCACAGGGCGGCAACCAGGCCGGACAGTGCCATGGTGGCGGCAAGGTAGCGGCGGGTGCGGACGCGCTGCCCTGCCAGGGTAAAGCCCGGCTGGGGGAGGTCGGGGGAGGTCCCAGCGGGGGCGGGCGGGCCGGGGAGGCGGGTTGTGGCAGCCTCTTCGGTACCGCCCGTAGGGGCACGGGTGCCTGCGGGTCTGGTGGCAGCGGTCTTCACAGCTGCCGCACCTTTGCCCCCCGGGCGATGGCGATGAGGACCGGCGCGCCGACGAAGGCAGTGATGACCCCGACAGGAACCTCGCTGGGGCGGATAAGGACCCGCCCCACGACGTCGGCCGCAGTCAGCAGGACGGCACCTCCCAGGGCGGACAGAGGCAGGAGCCAGCGGTGGTCGGGACCGCAGAGCATGCGCACGGCGTGGGGCACCATGAGGCCGGTAAAGCTGATCGGCCCCGTCACCGCTGTGACGGCCGAGCCCAGCAGCACCCCGGCCCCGGCGGCCAGGAGCCGGGTCTGCCCGACCCGGACCCCCAGGCCCACCGCCACCTCCTCACCCAGCGCCAGGGAGTTGAGGGGGCGTGCCACCAGGAGGCTCAGCACGGCGGCCACGGCCACAAAGGGGGCGATTGCGGACAGGGACTCCCAGCTGCCCCGCCCCAGGCCGCCCACCTGCCAGAAGCGGAAGCCGTCCATTCCCTGAGCGCGTGGCAGCATGATGGCGCTGACAGCGGCTGACAGTGCCGCAGTGGTAGCCATCCCGGCCAGCGCCAGCTTGACGGGAGTGCCTCCTCCCGGGCCGACCGAGCCGATTGCGTAGACGAAGACGGCGGTCAGCAGCCCCCCGGCCAGGGCCAGCCACAGCTGCTGGGACAGGGATCGGGTCCCCAGGAAGGCGATGCCGGTCACCATCGCCAGGGAGGCCCCCGTGTTGACACCCAGGATGCCCGGGTCGGCGATCGGGTTGCGGGTCACCGCCTGCATGAGGGCGCCGGACAGCCCCAGGCAGGCCCCGGCCACGACCGCCGTGGCCGTGCGGGGCACACGCTGTCCCACGGCCAGGGCGCCGATCTCGGAGCCGTCGCCGCGCAGCCCGCTGAGGACCTCCGTCAGGCTGACCACCCTAGCTCCGAGGACGACAGAGAGCACAACGGCGACGCCCAGGAGCACCAGGAGGCCTACCAGGGCGGCCAGGTGGCGCCGCCTGTGCCCCGTGGCAGGCGTCGTGCGGCCGTCCGGGAAGGACGTAGCGACAGGCGGCTCGGCAGGATGGGCAGCAGGCTGGGCGGCGGGTGATCCGTCCCTGTCCTCGGCAGCCTGGCCGGGGACAGGGGAGGTGGTGGTCACTGGACCTTGTCGGCGGCCGCAGCGATCCGCTTGACGTAGTCGGCAATTCCCCACGGGATCGACAGCGGGCCTGGGTTGGCCGAGGCCGCCAGGGGGCCGTCGGCACCGATCAGGGCGACGGCCCCGTTCCTGACTGCGGGAATCGTCCCGATGAGGGGATCGGACTGGAGCCCGTCCAGGTCGGAACCCTCCCCGTACATGACGATGATGTCGACGTCGGATACCTGGTCCGCGTTCTCCGCCGACAGGTCGTAGGAGAACTCCTCTAAGCCCTCGGAGACCTCCTTGACCGACTCAGGGACCTCCATGCCCAGGTCAGTCAGGAAGGCGGCGCGCGGGTCCGCCGTGGTGTAGAAGCCGATGGAGCTGTTCTGCTCGTTCTGGTAGAAGAAGGCGGCTGTCTTGCCCGTCAACTGGGGGTGCTTGGCGACCTCGGCCTCGATCGTCTCCTCCAGCTGGGCGACCAGGGCCTCACCCTCGGACTGCCTACCGATCGCGGTGGCGTTCATGGTGATAATCTCACGCCACGGGGTGCTCCAGGCGGCGGTCGGGAAGGCGACCGTGGGCGCGATCTCGCTGAGCTGGTTGTACTGGTCCTCGTCAATGCCTGAGTAGGCGGCCAGGATGACCTCCGGCTGCGTCTTCTCGATGGCGGCCATGTCCAGGTCGTCGCTCTCGGCGAAGAGCGTGGGCTCCTCAGCGCCGTCGGCGACGAGCTCGTCCACCTTCTGCCTGGTCCACGGGAGCATGCCGGAGCCGTCCTCAACCCCCCAGGTCTGCTCGGTGAAGCCCACGGGCGTGACCCCCAGGGCCAGGGGCACGTCCTGGTTGGCCCACTGGATGGTGGCCACGCGGGTGACGCCGACCGGAACCTCGGTGGTACCGAAGGCGTGCTCCACGGTGATGGTCCCCGCCGACTCCGCCGAGCCGCTGGAGGCCGCCCCGCTGCCGGAGCCGCTGGTGGCAGAGCCGGAGCACGCTGCCAGGAGGGCGCTTGCGGGTAGGGCGACAGCACTGACGAGGAACGACTTGCGCGAGACGGACACAGGACCTCACTCTCTGGGCATCTGGTACCGGGTTCGGTACCGGAGAGTATCCCAGTGAAGGCTTGCCTAACAAGGGGAGAGGCCGTGTGACAGCCCACGCCCCTTGGGGCAACCCACGACCTTCGGTTTGATGCCCTCAGGGCTGGCGGGCCAGGTCTGCGGCCCCCACGAGCCCGGCCTCTTGGCCGCCCTGGCCCAGGACCACAGGGATCTCGGGGCGGTGGTGCCCTGCGGTGAGGTTGTCCGTGAAGGCCCTGCGGGCCGGGTCCAGCAGGATGTCCCCGGCCTCGGACAAGCCCCCGGAGATGACGATGACCTCCGGGTCCAGCACCGCACACAGGTCGGCAAGCCCCACTCCTAGCCAGTGGGCGAGCCGGGCGTAGCACTCCAGGGCGGCCGGGTCCCCCTCACGGGCGGCCGCTGTGACCGCCTTGCCGGAGATGCGGTCGGCGTCCCCGCCGGAGAGCTCGATGATACGGGCGGCATAGGCAGGCCGGACCCTGGCCAGCTCCCAGCCGTTGACACCCAGGGCAGTGCCTGAGGCGTAGCGCTCCAGGCAGCCGTACAGGCCGCAGCCGCAGGGGCGGCCGTCCGGGACCACGTTGATGTGGCCGATCTCTGCGGCGAAGCCCGCCGCCCCGCGCACCAGGCGGCCGTCGACGATGACGGCGCCGCCCACGCCAGTACCGATGGCGACCACCAGAGCGCTGTCGCGGCCCCGAGCGGCCCCGAACCTGAACTCTGCCCAGCCGAAGGCGTTGGCGTCGTTCTCTACCACGGCGGGCAGGCCCGTGCCCTGGGAGACGGCGTCAGCGATCCGCATGCCGGTCCAGTCCAGGTTGGTGCCGTGAGCCATCGTGTTGCGGTCGGCAGCCACGAAGCCCGCTGCCCCGACACCGACGGTGGCGACCTCCGGGAAGTCCTGCCTGAGGCCACGGACAGCCCTGGTGATCGTGTCAATGATCGCCTGACGATCCGTGGCCGGGGAGTCCTCGCGTACCGTCGTCAGGACGGTGCCGTCCTCGTCCACGACACCTGCCGCGATCTTGGTCCCGCCGACGTCCACACCGATACCCAGCGCCATGCTTCCTGCCCTTTCCCTCGCTCCCTGCGTGCTGCAGGGTGACCGGAGGCCGGTCACCCGTTGACCAGACGGGAGGATCTTAGCCCTGCCCAGGTGCTGCCGTCTGCCTGGGGGCGCGGGCACCATGAGGCTGCGAGTCTGGAGGCACGGCTGCTACGTGCCGGGGGTGTGGCTAGGTGGTTAGCTGCTCAGGGGAGGCGCCTGGCTACCTGGAAGCCATTGGTGTCTAGGACCAGCTCGTAGGAGGAGCCCTCTGTGGAGGTCTCCTCAGCCCACCGGGCCGCGTCGGCGGGAGGGTTACCTCCCCAGGCTGAGGACCACTGGTCAACGACGACGTAGTCCTTGTCCGACTCACTGGTTCCCACCCAGGACACCTCCGCCTTAGGGACCAGGTAGGCCAGGAGGGACAGGTCGGTCTCCACGCTCGCGCCCTCGGGGACCGAGTTGATGACCTGCTGCGCGGTACGGGTGCGCTCGGACGGCTCTGCGAAACCGTCCTGGGTCATGGCCCACAGGGGCAGGTGCGGTGCGGTGAGGGCTGCGGTCATGACGGGGACGAGGAGTCCCACGGCTGCTACCGCCCGTACCCATCTGGGTGCTGTGCGCCAGCCGTGGCCCGTGGGCCGGCGGGGTGTGCCGACCGGGTCGGGACTCGCGGGCCGCTGCGGCTTCCCGGCAGGTGCTGGCGCCTGCGAGGACGCCGGAGCGGTGAGTACCTGGGGCTGTGGGACCTCCGCCCTCCTGGTCCTCAGGCGTGCGAGGACGTCGAGCAGGGCACCCAGGGCGATCGGGATGAGGACGGCGTTGTAGTGCCAGCTGCGCCACTCCCAGTAGAACTCCACCGAGCCCAGGAACCGCCACGCCAGGGTGGGGGCGGCCACCAGTACCCACGGGGAGCGCAAGGCAATGACGCCACCGGTCGCCACCAGGACCGCCAGTGTCTCCAGCTTGACTGTCGGGGTCACCAGTCGGGCCAGGAGCGAGCCCTGGGAGGTGGGGTCGGTCCCGTCGGGCGAGCCCAGGCCGTAGGCCCAGGTCCCTTCCGGGTTGAGCATCGGCAGCAGGACCAGGGTGGTGACGACGAAGGCCAGGAGGCCGAAGAGCGCCAGCCCCAGCCCCAGGGAGCCTACACGGACCCGCAGGCTGCCAACCAGGCGGACAGGGCTCGGCTCGCGCCAGCCTGTCCACGCTGTCACCAGGCCGATCACCAGGACAGTCAGCCCCAGGTCCTCCTTGACCAGAACCAGCGGTACCGACCATGCTGCCACAGCAGCCCACCTGCGTTCTACGAAGGCTGCTGACGCCCAGGCCAGCATGGGAACAGCCAGGGCCACCTCGTGGAACTGGGCGGCGACCGCCCCCTGGAGGCCCCACGAGGTCACGTAGACCAGTCCCAGGACGCCGCCCACCCAGGCATTGGTCAGGCGAGCGGCCAGGCGGGTCAGCGGCCACGCGGAGACGGCCAGGAGCAGGTCCTGGACCACCAGCAGGGCCAGCGGGGAGGGGAACACACGCCACACCGGTCCCAGCAGGACCAGGATGGGGTGAAAGTGGTCGCCCAGCAGGTTGTACCCGTCCGCCTTGATGGGGACGATGGGGGCCTCAAGGCGGGAGTAGGCCTTGGCGAGCTCGGAGAAGATCGCCAGGTCCCAGCTGGGGACCTGCATGGTGCGCCACTGGACCACCGAGAAGGAGATCATCGCCCACGACCCGACGAGGACAACGATGCTGGCGGGCAGGACGGTGGGCAGCGCGGGCGCGAGGGCCCTCACGGCTCTGCGGGCAGTGGACCGGACTGCGGTCCCGGCCGCGGCCGCAACGCTGCGCAGGGTTGTGGCGCGCCGTCGTTCATGCGCAGGCAGCAACTCCTCACCAGGTGCCTGGTCCGTAGGTTTCACGGCTGTGAAGCCTACCTGTACTACATTGCCTGAGTCCTCTTCGGCCAGCGCCTGTCCCGCGGGGGGCCAGGGGCAGGGATCTGCTGTGCGGCGCAGTCAGCCGTGTACCCGCGTCCAGCACCATCGAGCAAGCGTGAGGAGCCACGATGTCTACCACCATTGAGGGGACCGGGGCGGGGACCCAGGACCCCGTCGAGGAGCCTCGGCTGCAGCGGCGGCTGTCCAACCGTCACGTCCAGCTCATCGCCATCGGCGGGGCGATCGGGACTGGCCTGTTCATGGGCTCAGGCAAGACGATCTCCCTGGCCGGACCCGGGGTCCTCATCGTCTACGTCCTTATCGGGGCCGTCATGTTCCTGGTCATGCGGGCGCTGGGGGAGGTGCTGCTCAGCGACCTGAGCTACAAGTCCTTCGCTGACGTCGCCCACGACCTGATCGGCCCGTGGGCGGGCTACCTGACCGGTTGGACCTACTACTTCAGCTGGTTGGTGACGGCGGTGGCCGAGGTCGTGGTGATCGCAGGCTACATCGCCTTCTGGTGGCCGGACCTGCCGCTGTGGGTGGCCCCGGTGGCCACCGTCTCCCTGCTCCTGGGGCTTAACCTGGCCACGGTGCGGGCCTTCGGCGAGATCGAGTTCTGGTTTTCTACCATCAAGATCGTGGCCATCATGGCGCTGGTGGTAGTCGGCCTGATCATGGTGGCCACCGGCTTTACCTCGCCCAGCGGGGCTCAGGCCTCCCTGGGCAACATCGTGAGCGAGGGATTCATGCCCAACGGCTTCAACGGCTTCGCCATGGCTTTCCAGATCGCGGTCTTCGCCTTTATCGGCACCGAGCTGGTGGGCACGACGGCGGCGGAGGCTAAGGACCCTACGACTACCCTGCCCCGGGCGATCAACGCCATCCCGGTGCGTATCGTCCTCTTCTACCTGGGCGCGCTCGCGGTCATCATGGCGGTGACTCCATGGCGCCAGATCGACGCCGACTCCAGCCCGTTCGTGTCTATGTTCTCCCTGGCGGGCCTGGCCGCGGCTGCCGGGGTGGTCAACTTTGTGGTGCTGACCGCTGCCTCCTCCAGCGCGAACTCGGGTGTCTACTCCACCTCCCGGATGCTGTATGGCCTGTCCTGGGCAGGCCAGGCGCCCCGGGTCTTCCAGCGCCTGACAGGGCGGTCCGTGCCCGGGGCGGCCCTGGTGGTTACCTGCTCGGCACTGCTGGCCTCCATTCCCCTGCTCTACATGTCGGGCTCCGTCATGGAGGCCTTTACCATGGTCAGTGCGGTAGCCAGCGTCCTGTTCATCTTCATCTGGGGGATCATCGTGGTGTCCTACCTGCGTTTTAGGGTGCTGCGTGCCGAGCGCCACCGCTCCAGCGCCTTCCGGCTTCCCGGTGGCAGGGTGGCGGCCTGGGGGACCCTGGGCTTCTTCGCCTTCGTGGTGTGGACGCTGACCCTGGCTGACGACACCCGGCTGGCTGTATTCGTCTCGCCTCTGTGGTTCGTGGTGATGGGTGGCTCCTGGTGGCTACGTCAGCGGCGGGAGCGCTAGCCAGGGGGTTGTGACAGCACGCTAGGACTGGGCGTGGCTGGGGCCAGAGCCCCGGGCAAGAGCTCCTCTGCTCGGCGGGGCGTGGCGGCCTGTTATGTCGTTTCTTACATAGCCCGGATGGGGTAGGAGTAGTCGTATCAGCGATGCTGTCCCAGCGGGAAGGGTGCAAAGTGGGCTTGCGTGAATCAGGCTGAGATGGAGCGCGTCCGTGTGGGTGGAACTCCTACCAGCGTGCCTTGACCAGGGCTTCGTGAGCCTGGCTCACGCGGCTCCATCCTGGCGGGACGATATCCACCTGCTCCTGAAGCGGGTCGTGCAGGCTCGCACCGCTCCACCCCACGTGACACCCTGACATCGACAACACTCTTGGCCCTGGCGGCACCGGCGGGTCTGGCGGCACCGGCGGGTCTGGCGGGTCTGGCGGCACCGGCGGGGCACACACCTCGCTCACTTCTGGGAGACGAGTCTCAACCGTGAGGTTAAGGTAGGTGACAGGGCGGTCTCAGGCGACCCGGGCGCGTGCTCCACGCGTGCAGTGCTCTGCAGTGCTCTACGGTGCTCTGTGCTGCCGCTCCGGCTTCTCTCCGCCTCAGTCACCTGCCTGACAGCCCCGCCCACCTGCCTGACAGCCCCGCCGACCTCCTCCCCGCCGACCTCCTCTCTGACACGCGAGCCGACAGGAGCGCCATGACCCCCACGACGACCCCCGTAACC
Organism: Actinomyces sp. 2119; assembly: GCF_003591215.1. NCBI lineage: Bacteria > Bacillati > Actinomycetota > Actinomycetes > Actinomycetales > Actinomycetaceae > Actinomyces > Actinomyces sp. 2119. Next base: position 94,541 of record NZ_QYRR01000002.1, on the reverse strand, counting down.
CCCACGACCCCCGCAACGATCCGCACATCATGCGGTACGTCGCCCCGTATGTCCCGCGCACCCGCCTGTACGGTCATGCCTACGGTGCTGCCTCGCCCGCTGCCGGGACTGCTGACACTCCTGGCCGTTCTGTCCATTCTGTCCATGATGCTTCTTCCGGCCGCGCCCGTGTCCGGGCAGCCGGTACAGCCTGATACCGATAACGGCGACCTCCTCCTTCCGCAGGGAGCCTACGTGGCCCTCGGCGACTCCTACGCCTCCGGTTTCGGGGTGGCTCCTTACGCTCCGGGCACCGACGTCGAGGACGGCAACAGGTGTCAGCGCTCCACCTCGGCCTACGCTCACCTGGTCTCCCAGCGCACTGGGACCGAGCTGGTCTTCCGTGCCTGCAGCGGCGCCCGGACTGCGGACTTCTATCAGGACAACGCCGCGTGGGAGGAGTCGGCCCAGCTTGACGCTCTGAGTGTGGACACGGACCTGGTGACCTTCTCCGTCGGCGGTAACGACGCGGGGTTTGCCGAGGTGCTGGGCGAGTGTCTCAGCCGGGCACAGCAAGGCGATCGTGGCCCGTGCAACACCGATGAGCAGCTTGTCTCCAGGGTCGGCTCCGCCATTGACGCCCTGCGGGGCACGGGCGCGCGCGAGGGCACCTACAGCTATGACACGCTGCTGAGTGACGTCGCAGCCCGGGCACCCCGGGCACAGGTTGTCGTCGTCGGCTACCCGCACATGTTCCCTGCCCAGGGCGCCGAGGGCAGTGCGGGACGGTGCGAGGGCGTCCTCGCACCGGACCAGCGCTGGATAGTGGAGCGGACTGACGAGCTCAACGACGTCATCAGGCAGGCCGCACAGCGCCACGGCATGGTCTTTGTGGACCCGTCGCAGACCTTTGCCGGGCACGAGCTGTGCTCTTCGCAGCCGTGGTTCTACGGGGTCTCCTCCCAGGGCCAGTTCCACCCCACCGCTGAGGGCCACCAGGCGGTCGCAGACGACATCGTGGAGGCCCTGGAAGCCTTGGAGGCCGCACGTTTCCAGGCCGGGTGAGACCCCGTACGGGTCGTCGGGGCTCCCTCGCGTCCCGGACCTGCCGTCGGGACGTCCTGAGGGCAGACGACGGAAAACCGGAGAGGGGCCGACCAGCTGCGCTGGTCGGCCCCTCTCCGGCAGGCGGGCAGAAGGCCTGTGCAACGGAGTACCTTGTCCCCGCAGTGCTGTGCCGACTGCGCCCTCAGCCCAGCATGTTGAAGACGGCCAGGTCCTCCGGCCGACTGACGGGCACGCAGGTGGTGTCAGGGTAGGTCCCGCGATAGAGCCGGGTCAGGGGGCCACGGGGCGCCAGCTCGATGAAGGTGGCGTCCTTCGCCTGCTTGTTCAGCGTGCGCATGCACAGGTCCCAGCGTACCGGTGACGTCACCTGCGTCAGCAGGCGCGAGCGTACGTCGGCTGCCTTGGTGACGACCTCGCCGTCCCCGTTGCCGACCAGCGCCGTGCCAGCGTCACGGAACTCCGTGTCGCTCAGGGCCTTCTCGAACACGGTCACGACCGGCTCCATGGTGGAGGTGTGGAACGCTCCGGCCACCGGGAGAGTGACCACCCGGACTCCGTTGTGCTCCTGCTCCGCCAGGGCCTTGATCCGCTCGTAGCGGCCCGCGGCGACGTACTGGTGGCACCCGTTCCAGTTGGCGATCTCCAGTCCGGCATCGTGGATGGTCTGCTGGATCTCCTCGTCAGAGGCGGGGTCGCGGCGGGCCGGCATAACTGCCGCCATCCCGGTACGGGGCTCGGTGCACGCCGCTGACATGGCTGCTCCTCGCACGCAGGCCAGGAACACGGCGTCGGCGTCGGTGATGTACCCCGCCGCCGCAGCGGCTGCTAGCTCTCCTACCGAGTGGCCCGCAAAGAGGATGACCTCGGACGACGTCCCCAGGTACCGGACCGTCTGACGCACGGACAGCAGGGAGGCCGCGACGATCACAGGCTGGGCGAACGCGGTGTCCTTGAGCTTCTCGTCGTCCCGGCTGGCGTCGATGAGGTTGACGCCGCAGCGCGACGACCACTCCTCTACCTGCCGCCGTGCCGTGCGAGAGCGGTCCATCCACCCGTCGAGGACCCCCGGCTTCTGCGAGCCCTGCCCCGGCGCTGCTACTATGTAGTCGTATTTCACTGAATATCTCCAGTTCGTCTCATAGTATACCGATGTGCTTACTGACCCAGGCTTTCCGCCGGCTTCTGCAGCGCCGTCACCCGTGTGACGCTCATGAGCGGGCGCCCGTCCGAGGTGGCTGACGATCCGGTGAACTCGGCCACGTCGCCGTCGCGGTCCAGGCACTCAACCGTGTGGACGACAAGCTCGCCCGCACAGGGGAGGTCCTGCACCGTCATCTCGCGTGCCGCAGCGAACACCACCAGGGTCTCCTGGTCCCCCTGGGCCTCGTGCTTGAGCAGGATCCCGCAGGCTTGCAGAAACGACTCGATCAGGAGGCTTGCAGGCAGGTGCGCCGGACGTGAGGAGCCACCTGCCATCGCGTCCAGCTCGTGGGAGGAGACCGCCTTGACCGCTGTCAGCCTGCCCGCCTCGTAGCCGGTCACCCTGTCGACGTGCAGCGCGGGGTAGCCGTAGGGGAGGAGATGTCCGGGGTCGGGAACTGTCTGACTCACCGTCGCCTCCAGGAGGCTTTGATGCTGGCCGTGCGCCGCCCCTCGACCGTGCAGGAGGTCCTGGTGCGCACCAGGTCGCCGTCGTGGGTGACAGCAGTGTCAAAGTCGACTGTCTGCCCCGCGAAGGCGGGTCGGGAGATGCGTATGGACCGGACCTCGACGAGCTCGACCCCTCCCAGGACGCCGTCCAGGGCGGTCTCCAGTGTCTGCTGGACGCCCTCCAGCAGGAAGACGCCGGGGTAGACGGTCAGGGAGGGGAAGTGCCCTGCAAGGTAGGGGTCGTCGGCGCGGACCGTCTTTGTCGACCGTATCGACTCCCCATCCACCTCGCAGCGGTCCAGAGCGATAAGAGGGAGGCGCCGGGCGTCTGGGCGTACTGGCGGTGTCTGGGACGCGGGCGTCCCAGGGGCCAGCGTCTCAGGGGCGGCCATGCTCACAGCCCCATTCCGGCGCCGCCGCTGACGGGAATCGACGCTCCGGTGATGTAGCCGGCTCCCTCCGAGACCAGGTAGGACACCAGGGAGGTCACCTCCTCCGGCCTGCCAGGACGACGCATCGGCGTACCCGCCATCAGCTCCTTGTGGCGCTTGGCGGAGACGTTGGCCGCCATGCCCGTGTCGATCAGGCCTGGCAGGACGACGTTGACAGTGACGCCGAACCTCCCCAGCTCCCAGGCCAGCGACCTCGCGGCCCCTACCAGCCCGCCCTTCGAGGCGCCGTAGTTGACCTGTCCCGGGGACCCCCACATGGCGACCACGGAGCCCACGAACACTAGGCGCCCCCACTGGTTCATCATCATGTCGCCCAGAGTCTCTCGGGCTACGTTGACTGAGCCGAGCAGGTTGGTGGTGATGACGTCGTCCACGGCCTCCTGGGGGAGGGAGACGAGCGGACCGTCGTGCATGATTCCCGCACTGGTCACCACGATGTCTATCGTGCCCACGAGGTCGCGGGCCCGGGCGACTGCGCTGCGGATGGACTCGGGGTCCGTGACGTCGCAGGCCACGAACGAGACGCCGTCAACGACGTCCTCGGCGGGGTTTCGTGCGGTGCCGACCACGCGGTACCCCTGAGCGGCCAGGTCCTTGGCGATGGCGGCGCCAAGCCCTCGACTGGCGCCAGTGACGAACGCGGACCGTGCGGGCCCTGCTGACTCCTCCGTCATGAGTGCTGTCCTTCCTGCAGCCCGCTGCGCAGGCTGACGAGTTCTTCTATATACGCGATGCTGGCGTCGGTGGCGTCGCCTCCGCCGACGACGGCGTTCCAGCCAGCGTCCCTGGCTCCCTGGACATTGGCGGTGATGTCGTCGACGAGCACGCTGCTGCGTCCCGGGACCCGGCTGACACGCTCCGCCTCCCTGAAGATGTCGGACTCGGGCTTCCTGGCGCCCACCTCGCAGGACACGATCACCGCGTCAAAGAGGTCGTGCCAGGGCAGGAACTCCTCGAAGCGGCCCCGCCACTCGGGCGGGAGGTTGGACATGACTGCGACGAAGTCCCCGGCCTGCCTGCGTTCCTGAAGGAACTGAAGCCACTGGTGGTTGAGCCTCCTGTCAGACCACCACTCCTCAGCCATCCCGGAGAAGCTGCCGGTAATACCGAACTGCTGGGACAGCAGGCCGGAGATCTCGTCGAGCCACTCGCGCTCGGTCAGCACGCCTGAGTCCAGGACAGCCATCCCGTCCGGGCAGCCGTGCCTGTTGGCCAGAGCCGCTAGGCAGGTGCCCAGCTGCCGGGATGTGAAGGGCTTGTCCTGGCAGTAGCGCGCGAGCCCCTCAGACAGGGGGACGGTGAGTACGCCCCGGAAGTCTGTCCATATGGCGAGAGTCATCGTAACCACTCCACAGCCATCTGCATGGAGGAGACGGCAGAGCCGTTCTGCTCCACGGACACCTCGAAGCGGCTGGCGCACTCCTGTGCTGAGACGGTCGTGACCGCGTCGAGCTCGGCGAACCCCGGGAACGTCGCACTCACCCGGGTGACGACAGGAAACCCGCTTCCTCCCGACGCGGAACCTACCGTCACCTGCCGACCGGCCTCGATGAGGACCATGGCGGGGTAGTGATCGTAGTCGTGGTCGAAGAGGCTGGTGTTGGCGAAGTCCGGCGACAGCCTTGCGTGCGAGCGTCCCGGGCCGCACTCCAGGTCGGAGACGACGACGTTGCTGCGGTCCTCCCGTCCCAGCAGCGGGCTCGGCAGAACGTGCGCACCGGGAGCGGCCTGGACCTCGACGGTGGACGTCTGGGGCGGCTGCGACCCGCCCCGCTGGTACCTGCGTATCTCCTCGTACTTGGCGGCCTGGAGGCCCTGGACCTCCATTTTGGTCCGGGCCAGGGGCACGTTGGCAGGGTCGATGATCTCCTGGGAGAAGACCAGCTGCCGGGGTGTGCCGTCCTTACGGGTGGCTAGGACCTCCTGACGGGTGCGGACCCGGGGCCTGTCCCTCAGGTCGTTGAGCCTGGGCAGGTCGAGGATCTCCACCATGACCGAGTTGAAGAAGAACGCGGTTCCCAGCGAGAGCCCTGCGTAGGCGTGGCCGGCGCTCATTCCCGCCTGCCTGCCGAGCTCGGCCAGGAACAGGACGTCCGCCCAGTACGAGTGCGGGTGGTCCTGGTAGTAGGGAGACGGCTCCCCCGGACCCGGTGCGCTCTCGTACAGCCCGTCCTCCAGCCTGGTGGGAGCTGAGACGAGCACCTCCTGCTCGTGCTGACGGTGGACCAGGTTCTGGGGGGCGACCGTTGCTGCCTGTGGTGCCATACGCTATATCCCTCCTTGTGCGTGCGGCAGTGTCGGTAACAGTGTCAGTAGCGGTGTCGATAGCGGTGTCTGGCTGGGACCCCGGCTCATGAGGGGCACATCTGGAGCATGGCGGCGGCCACCACCCCCGACTCGTCCATGCTGGTGAGCAGGACGCGGTCACCCGGCCCGGCGCACCCCAGGGCGGCGGCTACCTGGACGCCAGAGGTCCCGGCGCCGCAGTCGCCCACGGAGCGTCGCACGTCAAGGCGACGGCCGGTGACGTGCTCCAGCGAGCGCTCCTCGCTGAACTGCCAGACCGTGCCGGTGGCTCCGGGGACTACCAGGTCCACGTCCTCGGGCTGACTGCACACTCGGTCCACCACCCGCCGAAGGGCCTCAGACCGGGCCCCGTCGGCGGAGATGGGGCAGAAGGCCACCTCGCAACCGGTGACTGTCGCCACCGGGCTCGGTGACGCCCCCGCAGGCTCCAGGCTGAACAGGGTGGCCGACTCTCCGATAACCACCTCGCTGTCGATCCTGCCGCTCAGGCGTGTTCCCCAGGCTCGCTGGGGTGAGAGCTCCTCGACGCTGCCGACCAGCATCCGGGAGCAGTGCCCCAGGGACATGAGTCGCGAGGCGTACCGCAGGGCGGACAGGGCGCTGATGGTGCCGTTAGCCACCGTGGCGTTGGGTCCGTGGAAGTCGTTCCAGATCGCGACCTGGCTCGCGCAGCAGTTCATGGTGCTGTTCGGGAAGACCTTGGGGTTGATCAGGTCCGCCCCGTGCCCGCGGATCACGTCGAGGGTGAGGTCGACGTTGCTCCTCAGGCTGCCTGCACTCGTCCCCAGGGAGATTCCCGTCTCGTGCCAGGAGTCGGCAGTGATGTCACGCCGCTCCTCCATCTGGCGCCTCAGCAGGACACTGGCTGCGATGCCTAGCCGTGTCATGCGGTCAAGGCTCCTCGTGCCGCGCCGGGGGACGTAGTCCTCAATGCGGAAGTCCGGGACTGCGGCCACGCGTCCTGGGACCTCCTCATACACCTCCGGGTCGGGGATCGCGCCGAGCTCTAGCGGCGCACGGCTGCCCAGCGGCCGACCGATGGCCTCGGTGAGCGTGTCCATGCTGTTTCCGGCCGCCGTCAGGACCGCGCACTCGCTGATCTGCATCTCAGGGGCTGCCATGCGTCACACCTCCTTGTCCGTCGAGTCCTCGTGGAACTCTGAGAAGACGGTTATCGCGTTGTTTCCGCCGAAGGCGAATCCGTGGTTGAGCGCGGTCCGCACCCGTGCCGGGCGCGAGCTGCCAGCGACAAAGTCGATTCCCTCTCCGAGCTCAGGGTCAACCGTCTTCAGGTTGGTCGTGGGCGGCAGCTTCTGGATCTGGATGGCCTGGCAGCAGGCAATCGCACCGAACCCGCTGGCAGCACCCATGGTGTGCCCGAGCATGGACTTGATGGAGCTGACCGGGGGGTGGTTGTCTCCGTAGACCATGCGGGTGGCCGAGACCTCGGTGACGTCGTTGGTCGGAGTGCCTGTGCCGTGGGCGCAGATATAGTCGACGTCGTCCGGGGTGATGTCGGCCTGTGCGAGGGTGCGCCTGATGCACTCCGAGATGCTCGTGGCGTCAGGGTGCACGATGTGGTGGGCGTCGCAGTTGAGACCGTAGCCCAGCACCTCGGCATAGATCGGTGCTCCCCGCCGCAGGGCGTGGCTGAGCTCCTCCAGGACCAGCACCGCGCCGCCCTCAGCGGTCACGATGCCTGAGCGGTCAGCGTCAAAGGGCTGCGGCAGCTTCTTGGCGATAGCGCCCAGGCTCATGAACCCGGCGTGCGTCGTGCGGTTGACGGAGTCGGCACCCCCGGCCAGCATGACGTCCGCACTGCCGGTCGCAATACTGTCGGCGGCTGAGCCGATGGCGTAGTTGGCGGCCGAGCAGGCGGTCGGCAGGCACATGACGTCACCCTCGACCTGGAGCTCTGTGGCCACGGCGGCAGCAATGTTGCCAGCCGGGATCTGGCGCACGACGGTTGGTGCCATGCATCCCGGACCACGTTCGTGCCACTGGACGGTCAGTTCGTCCAGGGCCTGTGACTCGCCGTTGGTCGTCCCGATGACGACGCCTGTGCTCAGCCTTGTCTCCTGGTCGAGGTCGAGCCCTGCGTCGCGTGCCGCCAGCCTGGCGGCCGCTGCGGCCAGCTGTGCGGTACGTCCCCACCGACGGGGGTTGATGTTCTCGACGATGTCCGCTGGGTCGAAGTTCTTCACCTCGCCCGCCAGCGTCGCCTGGAAGACGCTGCTGTCGAAGGACTCCACGGGGGAGATGCCGCTCTCTCCCGCGAACAGCAGGGCGCGGAACTCCTCCGCCCCGATACCGATGCTGCTCACCGGGCCGAGCCCGGTGACGACGACTCGTCTGCTGCGACTCATTTGTCGGCGCCCTGCTCGGCCTGCAGCTGGACCGTCTTTGCCACGAGCAGGTCGAGCGTGCGCAGGTCGGCCGCCTCCTCCCGCGGCACGCGGATGCCGAGGGTCTTGTTGATCTGCGCCAGGACCTGGATCAGACCCAGGGAGTCGGCGCCGTACTCGTCGATGAGGTCCGCGTGCGGGTCCAGCTCGGCAACCTCGATATCAAGCTCGAGCTCCTCGACGACGATTTCGCTGATGGCGTCGCGGATCTCGCTGCTGGTACTACTTGTCATTTCTGGTTACTCCATTTCTTTTACATGGTTTGTGGGCATGGTGAGATAAGCGCCCACTGGCTGAGGGTCAGCCGTTGGAGACGGGCAGGGCCCGTCTCACGCCTCGATGTCGAGCTGAGACATACGGGTGAGCCGCGCCCGCGCCGCGTCCGTGTTCTCCAGGAGCGCGTACCTGGCGTCTCGCTCGGCAATGCTCTCGGGGGTCATGGCTGCGCCGTCCCTGGCGTGCCCGAGCGCGGTGTCGAACACCTTGTCGATGCTGGCGCGGCGCATCTTGTCGTAGAGCTGTGCCAGGGGAGTACCTGAGTCAACGGGCTCGATGTCGCCCATGATGAACCTGCTGGCGCACACGGCGTCCAGCATTCCGGCGTTCATGTTCTGGGCACCGGTAGGCGTCATGACGTGGGCGGCGTCTCCCGCCAAGTAGCAGCGCCCCTTGGCAAACTGGTCCACGACAGCAAACCGGGCGACAAAGTTTGCCGCTGTGATCAGCTGCGTGACGTGCCTGCCCGGGTTGGAGGGACCTCGCTGGTCCAGCAGGGACTCCAGGTACTGCGTCGATACCGTGTCCGGTGCCGGAGTCCCCTTGACGGCAGGATAGGCCAGACGGAAGGTCGTCTTGTCGTGGGGAGCCACGGCCATGGCCCCGTGCCGAGACCACCAGTAGAAGGCCTCGTCGCGGGGGAGCCCTTCAGCCCTGACGTCCGCGATCTGGAACTCGACGGTGTCACGCAGGTCCTCCATACGCAGACCGAGCTTCTCCCGGCCTAGGCTCCTGGCACCGTCAGCGACCACGCAGTGCTCGGCTCGCTCCTGGCGCACGGTTCCGTCAAAGGAGCGGATAGTCAGGAGCACTGAGCCCTCGTCCTGCGTGAGGTCGGTGACTTCGGCGTCCTCAATGACTCCGCCTCGGGCCGTGAAGACCTCGGTCAGGGCTGTCTCGACGTTGTGCTGGGAGATACCCAGCGCATAGTTGAACCGCGTGCCTTCCAGCAGCCGGGTGCTGAGTGTGCCGATCTGACGGCCGTCGGAGTAGTAGGAGAGGCTGTTGATGACGTCTCCCAGGGGCCGGAGCTTGTCTACGATACCGAACGGATCCAGGACCTCCAGCGCCTTGGGCCACAGGACCGTGGCGCGGGACTGGCTGGTCAGCAGGGGGTGCTTTCGGATGATCCTGACGCTCTGCCCGCGCTCGGCCAGGCAGCACCCGGCTGTGAGTCCGGAGGGTCCTCCACCGATGACAAGTGTCTCTGAGCTCAATTTTCTTTCTCCCTTATAGTGTATTTGCGGATTTATGGCATATATACGACATATGTGGGTGCCTACTGTGTTGGCCGTACTTGGGAGTACAGTCGGATGGCTCCGACGATTCCGCTGGCCCTTTAACTATTATTAAAAACTTGTCCCGGAGTCTGGTGGTCTGGTGCCCTGGATTCTCGTTGCGGTGCGAGCAGCCCCAGCTCCCGCCGCTGTTAGGGGATTCCTGGGGACGGGGTGGCTGCTTTCCGAGCCAGGGTCGTGGTGCTGCTTATGGGAGGGAGGTGGTTGTCGGCTGCGCCCGGGCGGCGCGTACCGACGGAGGGGCCACAGAGAGGCCAGAGAGGCCTACAGAGAGGCCACGGAGAGACCGAGGCCTGGTGCCTGGGTGGGGAGAGGCCGGTGCTGGTGGGTGCGCGGGCCTGACCGGAGGGGGAGGGAGTGCTGTGCGTCTCTGCGGCAGGGCTTAGGGGCCTCCTGGTGCGGGCTGGTGTGGTTGATGGCGAGGGCTGACAGAGCGGTCGGGGTACGTCGGCACAACCAGGTGGCTGCGTGCAGGAAGGGGAGAGGACGCGCTCATGGGTGAATAGTGCTCGGGGTCTAGCGAGCCTGCTTGTTACCCGGGTTGGCGTCAATGCGTGCGCCAAACATAATGTAGAGGATGGCGACGGTGACGAAGATTCCCAGAACCCAGATAAATCCGGCTTGCATGGTGGTGGCGATGGAGAACACGGCCCCCAGGGCTGCTACTCCCATGGCAACGGTCGTCTGCTGGACCGTGGTAATCAGCCCGCTCCCGAGACCGACGCGCTGCGGCGGGATGGCTGCCAGCACGGTCCGGTAGATGACAGGGACAAAGAGGCCGTTTCCGAGCCCGATGAGGAACATTCCCAGAAGGAGATGATAGAAGTGCATGTGGGGCCAGTACAGGTAGGCGGGCAGGATGACGGCGGCGGCGCCGAGCCCCTGGGCCAGGCCTCCGACCTGGAGCGTGCGTACACCGATGCGGCCGATCAACTTTGGCGCCTGCATCGCTCCCCAGAACTGCCCCAGCGCCATGGGTGCCATGGACATTCCTGACTCTAGGGGGGTCATGCTGTTGCCGTCCTGCATGGAGAGGGCGAACACGAAGAGGTAGCCCCCGAACATCATGAACCCGCTTCCCAGCACCAGGAGGCCCCGGCGCATAGTGGTCACGCGCAGGAGCGAGGGCGGGATGAGCGCTGCGCGGTCGTTGCCCTCGATCCGCATCTCGTACCTCCATAGGGCGGCGAGGAGGACCAACGAGACGGCCCCTAGCACCCAGGTCCACGGGGCCCAGGAGACCTGGGTACCCAGGCTCAGGGGGATAAGCAGGGCCAGGACGGCGGCTCCGAACAGGATGGTACCGCCCAGGTCGTTGTCGTCGGGCTTGTCAGACATCGTCTCCGGTGCCCAGGCGCGGGCGCCGAAGAACACGAGAACTCCCAGGGGCAGGTTAATGAGGAAGATGAGTCTCCAGCTCAGCCCGCCTATGTTGGCCCATACCAGGACTCCTCCGAGGAGCTGCCCGATGGCTGCTGCGAGCCCGCCTATCGCTGCGTAGTAGCTGAGGACTCTTGTCTTGGCTGGCTCGACCAAGGCAGTCTGGATGGTGGACAGGATCTGTGGAAGTATCAGTGCCGCGAAGGCGCCCTGAACCACGCGGGCGGCGATGAGCACCTCAATGGACGGAGCCAGCCCGCAGACCAGGGAGGCTGCCGTGAATCCCACGGTTCCTATCTCCAGCATTCTGCGGCGGCCTCTGCGGTCTCCTGAGCGCCCGCCAAACACCAGTAAGAGCGCGTAGACAAGCGTGTATCCGCTGATCACGAACTGGGACCGTGAGGCGTCCGCGTTAAGAGAGGACTGGATGGAGGGAAGGGACACGTTGACGATGAAGGAGTCGATCGTCGTCATTGCCGCAGCCAGGAGAAGAACTGCCTGGCCTGCCGGGGGGAAGTGGTATCTGGTCTCCGTCGTGACTTGCTCTGCTGTCATCGGCTCATCCTATCCAGGAAGGGTGCGGCGTGAATATATGCTCTGCGGCGGCGCGCATTAAACTAATATAACACGCTGACGAATAGCTTGTGGGCGGCTACAGACGTTCTTGGTCAAGTCCTAGATCCTCGACCCAAGAAAACTGCTGAGCCCGTCTGGGAGCGACTGGGGACGCTGCGTCTCCAGGTCGATGAGCACAAGCCTTGTCGTGGCTCGGGCCACCTCTGACTCGCCTGCGTCCCGGATGACGTGGCGAAGGTCGAAGCTCCCCCGCCGCACCAGGATCGGCGCGACTGTCACCAGTGCAGGTTCCTCTGAGTAGTAGAGGGGCCGCAGGTATGTGACCTGGTGGCTTGCCACAACCGCCGCAATGTCCTTGAAGTAGCCGGACCTGTGTAGCCACCTTAGGCGTGCCTCCTCAAGGAGACGCATAATAGCGCAGTTATTTATGTGGCCGTACTGGTCTACGTCGGACCAGCGAAGAGCCACCTCAACGGGGTCTGGGTCGCCTGTTTTGGCTGCGCGCGTCTCCTCAGCGATACTATTGCTCACGAGAGTGCAAAAGTGGTGACAACCGCATCTACTCTAGGTGATTTATGATATCGCGCAACATTTATCGTCGGTGATGTCGCCGACATGTTAACTCCATTCTTTCGGGGACACACTCCTCCCGGTGCTCTGTTGCTTGTCGGGAATTGTGCGCAAATGGTGCGAGGCTGGCTGGGACACGTCTCGGCGGCACAGAACTCCAGGGGCGTGGAAATCCTGCACTTTTCAGCGCCTCGTTGATTTGATTGGGACAAAGGAGATTGTGCTCGAAATCCGAGGGAGGCACATCGGCCGTTTGGTGTAGCTGATAGAATGAATCGTGGTTTCGCTGCATGCGACGATCGTATGACTGTCGCGCCTGCGGCATATAAAATAACAGGATGTCGCCTTAGTGTACCTATTTTGTTTCGTAGCGTCTAGTTGTTGTCCCGCGCTGGATCTGTCTGCGCCGGGCGTGTGCCGACGGCTCGACTGGAGCTGGGCGGTGTACGCGGGACTGCGAGGCAGGGCTGGCGTCCTCGCCGGGAAGATCCGAATAGGGGGGCGTGGGTGTGCCCCAGGATCCGCCGACGCAGCCGACGCGCCCAGCATCCGAATAGGGGGGCGTGGACGTGCCAGGTCGGCACCGCAGGGCTTCTGCGCAGGAGGGCAGGGGGGCTCAGACGAGGTTGTGCCGCAGCGCGTAGACAGCGGCACCCACCCGGTCCGGGACGCCCAGTTTGGCGATGATCGTGGACACGTGGGTCTTGACCGTCGCCTCGCTGAGCGTGAGCTGGCTGGCGATCTGCTTGTTGCTCAGGGCGTCCACAAGGAGTGCCAGCACCTCCTGCTCACGCTCAGAGAGCCTGACCTCAGGGAAGGCCTCGGAGGAGGGCTGGGGGGTGGTGCCGGGTGATGGGGTGGTGTCAGGCTGGTCAGCCTGGTCAGGCTGGTCGGCCTGGTAGCGCCTGGTGACGAAGGTCGACGACGTCGGCGACAAGACGAGGTTGCCGTCAACAACCTGCCGGATGGTGCGTGCTAAGGAGGTGATGCCGTCCTCCTTGGCCACGAAGCCACGTACCCCTGCGGCCATAGCCCGCTCAATAATGGAGTCGTTGACAAAGGTGGTGAGTATGAGGACGGCCAGGTCAGGGGCCTCGTCCTGGAGGGTGGTGGCCAGGGTGAGGCCGTCTGGTTGAGGCATGTGGATGTCCAGGAGGACCGCCTGGACCGCGGGGACCTCTGGGGAGCGTATGTACCCGAGGGCCTCCTGGCCGTCTTTCGCGTTCCAGGTCACGGAGACGTCCTCGTTCCTGGCGAGGAGATCAGCCAGGGTGCGGCGTACCAGGGCGTCGTCGTCCGCAATGCCGATACTGATCATCAGGGTGTCTCCGGGAAGGTCGAGGACGACGGGGAGAGAGGGACAGTGGCTGAGGCCATCCAGGTGTCCCCCTCCTTGAGCGTCGCCAGAGTGCCGTCGATAGCAGCCAGTCTCTCCCTCATTCCTTGAATGCCGGTGCCGGAGGCGGGGAGGTTGTGGGAGGTCGCCACTGAGACACCGTTGGTCATCACTAGGCGCACCTGCTCAGGCCGCCGGGCGAGGGTGATCGTGACCGGCTGGTAGGTCGTGCCGTGCCGCAGGATGTTGGCACCCATCTCCCGAGCAACTCTGGAGAGGGTAGCAGCCTGGAGGCGGCTGCACTGACTGTCTCCGGTGCTGTGGAAGGTGACGCTGAAGCCGGAGGCAGCCAGGTCGTCGCTGATGGCCTGCACGGCTGTCTCCAGGTCGACTCCTAGGGCGTCCGGGTGAGTGAGCGAAGAGTTTGGCCAGAACCTCTGGCCGCGGCGCAGCGGTCCCAGGACAAGTCGAAGTTCGTGCAGGGCGTCGACTGCGGCGGCTGCGATGGCGCTGAACTCCTTCTGGGCCTCAGCTGGGTAGGTGCTGTCGGCTGCCGCGCGCTGAGCGCGTAGCGCGGCCTGGGACATGGAGTAGGCCACCAGGTCGTGCATCTCTCTGGCCACCGCCCGGGTGTAGGCCAGGTGGTCGGCGGCGCTGGAGATCTCCCGCTGAAGGGCGAGGTCGCGGTGACGCAGGAGCATTCCCGGGATGAGCGAGCAGCTGAGGAGAAACAACTGGTGGACGGCGGTCTGGTAGAGGCCGAGGGGGACGACGGCGGCCACTGGGAGCACCGAGGCCAGGGCGAGCGCAGACCACGGGGGGAGGAAGCGCCCCAGGAGGAAGAGGAAGACGGCCGTGGGGGCCAGGACGTCATTGGGGAATGCGGCGGGAGTGTGGAGGAGGGCGGTCCACAGCAGCAGGTAGGCCAGGGCACCTGGCAGCGGGCGCAGCGCGACGAGGGGCAGCATCGGTAGCGCCAGGAGAGGGAAGGCAAGACGCTGTGGGCTGAGGGCGTCACCGTAGACGAGGACGAACGCCATGTTGGCCAGGCCCAGGAGGAGCCCGGCCACGGCGTACGGCCAGTGGTCCGCCGACCTTAGCGGGCGGCGGAGGATCTGCCTGGGTCCGGTAGATACCCCCACAACACTGTGATATATCGTGTATCACAGATCTGTCAAGGTCAACGGCGTCGCAACCTCATCTCACATCTGGAGGCAGGTGGGGAGAGAGGCTGGTGGTGGTCTGAGGCTGTCGTGGTGGTGGGTAGGTGAGGTGGTCGCGGGCTGGCGGCCGCGGCTAGCTGGTGTCCGGCCTGTGGCTCCCGTGTGGGTGCGCAGGTGGCGCGGCGGGTACCCGGTGTCGGTGATCCGGTAGTGCTGGGGGCGGCAGTGGCGGGTTCGGGAAGGCTGGAGTCGGCCTCCTGTTCTAGGACCTGCCGGACACCGGTGCCCTGCTGCTCAGCGTTTACGGCTGCTTACGGCCAGAACAGCTTGTCGAGCCAGGCGCATGTTCCGTCGCGGGTGATGGTGTGGATGAGGCGTAGGAAGAGCACTGGTACTCCTTCCGGGTGCTGGTGGCTTCTAGCAGGGCCATCCTCCTCCGGCTGCAGTGTCCTGGCATCGGCCGTGCGGCCCGGTCGGTTGGCTGGTAGCCAGGTCGTGCTTCTGGCTGCAGGTGGTGGCCCGGGCTGGGGTCGGCTCTGGAGGAGGTCGTCGTCAACCACCGGGTCGGCTTCCCGCACACGTGGGTGCCGGGGATGAGTGGCGCCGTAGCCCCGTAGCCACCTGGTCGGCGCCCCGTCCACGGCTCGGCTAGAGGAGGTGGTTGTTGAGGGCGTAGACGACGGCGCCGACCCGGTCCCGCACGCCGAGCTTGGCGATAATGGCGGAGACGTGAGCCTTGACCGTGGCCTGGCTGAGGGTAAGACGGCGGGCGATCTGCTTGTTGGTCAGGGACTCAGCGAGGAGGGCCAGGATCTCCTGCTCCCGGGCGGTCAGTGTGACGCCGCTGGGGAGTGCCGCAGAGGCGTGCTGCTGCGACTTCCCAGGTGAGGAGGGCGATGAGTGGGAGGTACTGTGGGCACCGTCTGGCCGGAGGTGCTCCGCGACGACGGCTGAGGATGTCGGGGACATGACAAAGTTGCCTGCCACAGCCTGCTGGATGGCTCCTACCAAGGAGCCGATGTCGTCGTCCTTGGCGACGACCCCGCGCACCCCTGCGGCCATGGCCTTCTCCATGACGGAGTCGGTGGCAAAGGCGGTCAGGATGAGGACAGCCAGGTCGGGGACCTCTTTGTGGAGGATCTGGGTAAGGACGAGCCCGTCCGTGCGGGGCATCTGGACATCGAGAAGGAGCGCCTGGACGGGTGGGGTGTCCGGGGAGCGGATGAGCTCGAGGGCCTCCTGGCCGTCCTTGGCGGTCCAGGCGACGTGAACCTGCCCGGTGCCGGACAGCAGGCCAGTGAGGGTGCGGCGTACCAGGGGGTCGTCGTCGGCGATCCCGATGCTGATCGTGGCGGTGGTCTCGGTGCTGGTCATGATGGTATTTCCGGCGAGAGGGCGGGTGGTGGCTCCAGCGGCACAACTGCAGAGGCGGTCCAGCTGCCGTCCTCTTCCCGGGTGGACAGGGAGCCATCGACGGCGGCGAGCCTCTCCCGCATGCCCAGGAGTCCTGTGCCCGAGGTAGGCAGGTCGTGGGCGGGGTTGGGAGAGGTCCCGTTGGTCATGACCAGGCACACCTGGTTGGTCTCCTTGGCCAGGGTGATCGTCACCGACTGGTCGGTGGTGCCGTGGCGCATGATGTTGGAGCCCATCTCCCGGGCAACCCGGGACAGGGTGACGGCCTGGAGCCGGGGGCACTCGCCCTCGTCTGTGCTGCGCAGCGTCACGCTGAACCCAGAAGCGGACAGGTCGTCGGCAACGGCCTGGAGCGCCGCGTCCAGGCCGACGACCACGGTCTGCGAAGTGGCTGAAGGGTCCTCCAGCGTGGAGCCTGCCTGGGTGCGCCGCAGCACCCGCAGCACCAGGCGCAGCTCGTGGAGCGCGTCAGCAGCGGTAGCGCTGATCGCGTGGAGTTCCTGGCGTACGTCCTCCGGGTAGGAGGGGTCGGCGGCCGCGCTGCGGGCACGCAGCACGGTCTGGGACATGGAGTAGGCCACCAGGTCATGCATCTCCCGTGCCACCTCGGCGCGCACGGCCTCCAGCCGTTCTTCCCCGGCGCTGATCTCCTGACGCAGGGTGGACTCCCTGCGTCGTAGGAGCGCACCCGGTGGAAGGGTGCAGGCAAGAAGGAACAGGTAAAGTACCACTGTGGGCGGGGTAGCGAGCACGACAGTGGCCAGTGGGACTGCCGCTCCCAGGCACAGTGCGGCCCGCAGAGGCAGGAAGCGCCCCAGGAAGAAGAAAAGAGCTGCGTGGGTGATGGCGACGTCGTCGGCGTAGGGTCCTGGGAACCTGAGAAGGACCACCCACAGCACCAGGTAGGCCACGGCACCGGTCAGCGGGCGCATCGGCACTGCTGTCAGGGTGAGAAGCGCCAGGAGGAGGAAGGTCAGGCGTGCCAGGCTTGCAGGCTCGAGGAGAGTCATCATGAGCACCAGGTTGACCAGCCCGATGAGGAACCCGGCGGCAGCGTAACGCCTGCGCTCGTCACGAGGCACTAGCGGTGCCGAGGCTGTTGCGCCTGGTTGGCCGGTCTCGGTCCGCTCGCGCCCGCTCGACACACCCATGCAAATTTTCTACAGTATGTGTCACAGATTTGTCAAGAGGCAGTGGGGTGCGCACGTCGAGGCGGATCGTGCTGACCTGCCTGAAGGTCTTCTGCCAGGCGTCTCACCGGCAGAGCTGACTCGGAGGGGCACGTGGGTCAGTCACCACGCTCCGTGACAGCCCTGTTGAGCAGGGTAAGAAGATCGGCCCTGGTGAACCGCCCCATCATGGGGAGCCGCCCTCCCCATCGCTGCTCCACCCGCTCCGCGACCCGGACGGAGGTCCCGGCGGGGCAGGTCAGGTGACTCTGTAGTCTCCAGCGTCGAATGACCGCTATGGGATCCTCGTTGGCCAGTGGCCATACAGCCGCAAGCCTGTCTGGATCCCCCCATGTAGAGTGTCCGTCGGCGACGACCCTGGTCCAGTGGGCTACAAGAGCGCTGAGAGCCTCGTTCTTGCGGGTTCTCGTGACCATTGACAGCTCCGTGGCAACGAACCAGACCGGCGAGGGCGCGCTACCGCGACCAGCAAGGCCCATACCTCTGTGGGTCATCGTGGAGGCGATGGCTGCCAGCTCCAGGAGGGCGCGATCAGGGTGGTCGGTAGTGAGCCGATCAAGAGTGTCAAGGAGCCGGTCGATGAGCATCTGAGCCTCCCACTCCGGAGGCTCCAGGGCAGAAGGTGAGCATACAGTGCTGACGAGTACCCTGCTGAGAGCCTCAAGCACTCCTTCTCGGACAAGTTGGTGAGGAAGAGTGGTGAGAAGTTGTGGGTCCAACCAGGCTTGGTTAGCGGCCAAGAACGTACCTGTGACCAGGGTCCGTGCGCGCTCTCCCGGCTCTACCTCCCGGAGCGGGTGGTCAAAGCAGGCTCCGTGGCTTGACTCGGAGCCCGTGCCGACAGTGGTTGGGACGAGGAGAAGGTGCCGACGTCGCCTGGCCTGGGACATCTGGACGTGCCCGCACCGGCGTGTGGCATGCGCAAGATGGTTGACGAGCCGAGGGCGCTCAGCAGCGGCTGCGGCAAGTTTGGCAAGATCCATGGTGGCTCCACCACCGATTCCAAGGACCCACACCGGGTCTGTCCACTCGACAAGACGTGCAGCAGCGCGAACGGCGTCAAGGTCGGCGGTTCGGTCAACAAGGGCAGTGGTAACCTCCTGTGGGAGGCCTGGGAGAACCTGGTCGGCCACGGCAGCGTCAATAAAGGCTATCCCGGAACCCGGCGGGACAGCAGCAGGCCAGGGGCCGATTCCAAGTTCCGGGGCCGAGTGGGCGAGAACAGGGGACTTCATGCGACAACCGCCCCTCGTGGAGCACAAGACGCTACGACGACATCCTCCACCCGGTCCATGAGGAGGTCGAGCTCACAGGGCTCGTAGACCAGTGCTGGGACGAGCTGGAGCGAGGACGGTCCTGGCTGCACAATGGCACCAGAGAGCCTGCATCTCTCGATGATTCTTGCGACCTCGGCCCCCGAGGCGTCGGGTAGGTGGACAGCACGGAAGCAGCCGGAACCGGTGCAGGTAGTGCCAGGAGCACGTTCCACCAGCGCCTGGAGGCGGCCGTCCAGCTGGGCGTGGACGCGACGGCCCTGGGCAAGGACGTCATCCTCGTCAAAGGCTCGTAGAGTAGCGAGAATCGCCGCACAGGAGGCTGGAGTCCCAGCCTGAGTCTCCCCGTGCATAAAAGGTGAGTCTGCATCGTCAAAGGTCTGGACTACTTGATGCGAGACAAGGACGGCGGAAGCAGCCTGGGTACCATTGGTCAGGCCCTTGGAGGTAATCAGAAGGTCCGGTGACTCCGTCCACGACTGGCTGGCGAACATGGGACCTGTCCGGCCAAATCCCGTGGCTACCTCGTCCGCCACAACCAGGTAGCCGTGCTGGCGGCGTCCCTGGAAGACGACTGACAGGAAGTCGTCTCCGACGACGTGGGCCCCTGACCCCTGCAACGGTTCGACGACAACTGCCGCGATCCTGCTACCCTCACGTTCGAGAAGGTGCTCGAGCTCGCGAGGGCGACGGTGGTCGACGTGACGCACCGCCCGCGCGTCGGTGCCGTAAACAACTTGTCTCAGACTCTCCCCTGTCAGGGACATGGCGCCCAGGGTCATGCCGTGGTAGGAGCCTTTCAGGGAAATTATCGTCCGACGGAGGCCCTCGCCACGCACCGCCTGGTACTGACGGACGAGCTTGATTGCGGAGTCAACGGCGGCAGACCCGGAGGTGGCGTGGGCGACCCTCCTGTAGTTCTGTGCCCCGGCTGCGTCCAGGAGCGCCTTGCTGGCCCGCTCGACCCACGTGTGGGTGCCTCTGAAACAGGTAAGGTAGGAGGCGTCCAGGAGCGCCTGGTGGACGGCCTCGGCGACACCGGCGTGCCCGTAGCCGAGGGGGACGTTCCACAGACCAGATATCCCGTCACGACACCGTGTTCCGTCCGCGTAGGTGACTGTGGTGCCTCGGGCTGAGGCGAGCGGAGGGGAGAGGGACTGCTGGCTTGGCGAGACAAAGAACTGGGCGGTAAAGCCAGTTGATGCAGGAGTACGCATGATGGGGTTCCCGTGGTCCTGACTAGTCGTAAGGTGTACGGTCCGGCTACTTGACAGCTCCGAGGAGGACGTCGACATGGTGCGCCAGGGTCGGGTCAGGGGAGGCGTGCTGCGCGGCGATCCTCAGCCCGGCGTCCCGGCAGTCCTCAGTCAACTCCCGGGGCGTGACGAGGTAGAGGTCGGTGACGTACTCCTCCTTCTCCCAGCGCACTGTCGTGCGACGTCTGCGCGCCTCGTGGTCGATCTCCTCCGTGATCGTCACACCTGGCTGCAGTCGTATGGTGGTGGAGGCCTCAGCCTCGGGTAGCACGTTCTCAGTCGAGATGACAAGGACGCCGCCCGCCGGAAGGTGAGATGCCGCGTGGTGGATGGTGCGACGGCGCTGCTCGGGAGAGAGCAGTGCGACAGATGCCGTGGGCAGGCAGACTGCCTTGAAGGACTCTGCGAGGTTGAACGTGGTCATGTCCATGTTGCGGATCTCGATCCGCTCGGCAACGTCGGCAGGGGTGAGTCTGGGCTCTGACAGCCGTTTCCTCAGCAGCCCCAGCATGTCGTCACTCAGGTCCGTGGCCAGCACGCGGTGCCCGGCAGTGGCCATCGGCAGGGTGACCCGGCCGGAGCCGCAGGCCAGCTCGAGGACTCGCAGGTCCGCCAGCGTGCTGTCTGGCAGGGAGCGGAGGAGGTCAAGGACTACGGCGATCTCGGCGTCGTCATTGAGGGAGAGCCTGTGATACCGGTGAGCGCCCGTACCGGTGTAAAGGCTCGGGACGCTGGTAGTTGGTGCCGTGCTGGTCTCGGCGGTGATGTCAGCCATAGATGCTCATCTCCTGCGGAGCCAGTCCATGCTTGTGCAGGGCATCGAGCAGCGGTGATGTCATCTCGGAGGTGATGCCGAGCAGTTCGGGCAGGGTCTCAGCGGTCGCACCAGCAGTGCCAATGAGTTCAACTGCTGTGGCAACGAGTTCCGGCACCGCCAGGAAGCGCCCGCTGCCTGGCAGGACGCAGCGCAGGCCGGACTGGGTGCGCACGACGACGGGCGCCGCTGGAGGCTCGACCAGCGCGGAGGGAGAGTGTGGGTGCATCCGCATGCCGAGTCCGGAGACCTCGACCACGCCCTGCTCCCTCACACGCAGGCCGCGTAGGACCTCAAGAACGGTCAGGTAGCGTCGCAGCCAGTCTCGTCCGTGGTTGTCCCAGCAGGCCGGGCTGGTGCTGGTTCCTGGCAGGCAGCTCGTTGTCGCCTCAGCGGTGATCGTGAGCCGGTCCGCAGCCGCTGTCCCCGTCCTCAGGGCATGAGCATCCTCCAGAAGGACTTGAGGGAGCAGCAGCTGCTCGGGGACAAAACCTGTGGCAAGGGCGTCGTCAGCGTCCTCAAGGAAAACCTGCCAGTCCTCGTCACTAGCCAGCCTCAGCAGTGTGGGGCTTGTGCACGGTAGGTAGGCGGACAAGGAGTAGCCCATCACGGTCACGTCAAACACGTTGTCGATGATCAGCTGTTCACAGTCAGAGTCGAGTTCTCCCTCGCGCGTGAGGACCTCATGACCGGGAGCTGTACTCACGAAAGTGTCGGAGATAATAAGGGCGCGGTCAGGTAGTGTCTCGGGGATGTAAGGGACACCCTTGCCCAGCCACACGAGGTGGCGGTCAGCCGGGGCAGCGGTCAGGTATCGGCCAAGATCCGCCAGGTCGGCGGAAGGGGTGGTATCAGTCATGACATGAGCTCCTTGTTGGGTGACTGAATGGTTTCTTGCGAGTTTGCAAGGGGGCACGTATGCCTGTTCAGGACTCTTCTCGGGTGAGGGCTCAGGATGACGTGAAGGACCTCAAGACGGAGGCCATCTGACGCCAGACGACCAGACCGAGAGGGCGAGGAGGTGAGTCGGTGGTGATACGACCCGTGGAGTCGGGGTCTTGGGGAGTTGTCGGGATGACGCGTAGACAGTCCCCCTCTGGCATAGCAGCGTCGGAGCGTACCGGTGAGACCGCGTTGACTGGTACTCTGCAGCGCTGCGTGCCGACGACTGTGCCAGATCCCAGGGGGGGGCCAGCAAGAAGTCCCGCGCGGTGGAGGCTGACCGTGGTGCCAGGGTGGACGGTGGTGGTGACGTCGGCGTAGGCGAGCACGGAACCGTCCTGCTGGGCAATGAATCCGTGAGAGCTGCTTGTGCTCACCGGCAGCAGCATGGCCAGTGTGGACAGCAGTGCGGCGGCGACACCCAGTCGGATGCGGTGACCTGCAGGGGTAGAACGGAGTGCCCTCGCACTTAGGGAACTGGCAGCGACGACGACAGAGAAAAGAATTCCGACGAGAGCCACCATGCTAAGGGTCTCGAACTGCGAGAGCGCGGATAGCAGTGAGGACATCCCCAGCCAGATAATAAGAACTGGGGTGAGGGTGCAGCCCAGACCAAAGAGAATGACTCGCCAGGATTCTCCCCCGTGCCCTGGTGTCCCTGCGAGCGTATCGCGCACTGCCTGCATGGACCGCCGTCGAAGGTTCGGCTGGTCCAGCCAGCCGACAAGGGCGACGTAGCCGTCAAGCTTGAGGAAGGGGATGATGTTGACGACCGCCCCCAGGTAGGTCATGGCGCCGTACCAGGTCAGCGCACCAGCCAGATCCGCGCTGGCAGCAGGGGCGGCCCCCAGGGCGATGGCGCCCAGGCAGGTCTGGGCGGTTACCCCTGCGGCGGCAACAACGACTCGCTGGTGCCGTCGCAGCAGCCACGCATCGGTGACGTCGCAGAAGGCCGCAGGAGCCAGATAGAAGACCATGACACCGACGCGGTGGGGTACCTGGCCGCAGGCCGTGAGGGCGAGACCATGGGACAGCTCGTGGACTGCAGTTGTCAGGATAAGCGCCACAATTACCCCAAGAAATGTGCTGACGCCAAGTGGTTGGTATAGTCCCCCTTCAGGGCTGCTGACAGCGCGGGCCAGGAGAAGAATTCCTCCCAGGGACAGTGTCGGCGGGAGCCAGCGCAGACGGGAGTCGCGCACTCGCCTTACCCAGGGTTCCAGGGAGTGGAAGAACCGCTCTGTGCCATTCAGGCAGAGCTTGAGGATAAACGGTCCGTCGTGGTCCAGGCTGACCCGACTGGGGTGCGCTACGCTGCCTACCTCTCCAGGCAGGCTCAGAAGACCGTGGGACCGCATTGCCTGGACGGCCGCCTCCGCCTCCTCGTGGCTCCAGGGGTCGGGCGTTAGGCTTGCCAGATCTGGGATGGTAAGGAAGCCCGGCGTGTCTCGCAGGGTCAACAAGAGCCTGCCGATATCTGGGGAGACGCTCAGCAGGCGGTGATCGGGCCTGCGGACAACCCAGGTCAGGTCCTGGTCCTGCGGCGGAATAATCTCCACATTAGCTGCCAGATCCACTGGAGAGTCTAGTAGGTTTGTGTCAGGCACTGAGATCACGGCTCCTCATCCACAGGAAGGCCACGACGTCAAGAACAATGATCCACGCCAGGAGAAGGGCGGCAGCGGCGGGCTGGCCGATGTCGCCGAATGCTACCCGGTCCAGTGTGAGAGAGTTCTGGAGATTGGCAGGAAGAAACCGACCCACTCGCTCAGGTATCCAGTTGATGAATACCGTCTCCAGGACCATCGTCCATCCGACCAACACGACAACCGCAGGCAAGGTCCGACGCAGAAACCAGCCAAAGCACGTACCCCACGGTGCCGCCAGAGCGGAGACGAGCACAATTCCCACAGCGGTCCGAGCGAACTCGCCGTCAGGGGTTACAGTCATTCCCTGCTGGCGCAGAGCGACATATCCGGGCGCGGCCCCGGCGAACAGGCCCGCGACGCCAAAGAGAAACCCGCCGGGCACGACCGCGAGAGCATGATGGGCCATAAGTCGGCCGAGACCGCCGCAGGCGGCAGCGCTGGGCGCAACGGTGACATTACGAAACTCTGCGGTCACACGTGTGGCCCCCCACATGGCGACAAACACTAGGAGGGCGAACCCTAGTCGCAGGAACAGCAGGCCCGCCTCGTTGACGGCCTCCTGGTCCGAGGCCTCAACACCGTCAAGGTACCTCTCTGTGTTGCCAAAGGCGCTAAGCGCAGTCATCGCAACCCCTACAAGAAGGAACCAGCACCAGGACGGATCGGCAAGATTGCTGAGCATGAGGGACGTGAGAGGACGCCGTCGCTGCGGACCAAACTTCGGCTGTAGCTCCTCGCTGGACAGCTGCAACTCATCCTCCTGAGGCGGAGTGGACGGCTGCGAGCCCGGCCCACCAGGGCTGTCACTCAAGCAAACGGTGGTGGTAGGTAGGGAGGTCATGCTGCAGCGCCCCTGACACTGTTGGTACTGACAATACTGAGGTAGGCGTCCTCAAGACTGAGGCTCTCGCGATCACGCAGGTCATCAAGTCCGCCAATGAAGAGTTGATGGCGCTTGATGACGACGACGGAGTCGACAACTTGCTCGACCTCGGACAGAATGTGGCTGGATATCAGCACGGCTCCGCCCTGGCTCTTGTGGGTGAGGATGACTTGACGCAGCCAGTGCGCCCCCTCGATGTCGAGGCCGTTAGTTGGCTCGTCCAGGACCAGCAGCTGGGGCTGGCAGGCCATAGCCGTCGCCAGGGCCACGCGTTTACGCTCCCCGGTGGACAGCCGTTTGACTCGGCGACCAAGAAGGTGAGAGATCGCGAATCTCTCAACAACATTGTCGATGTCGCGCTGAGACAGACCTGCTAGGAGTCTGTGCGCGGCAAGATGGCTTTGGACGCTCAGGGAGCCAGAAAGACCTGTGGAGTCAAAGGCGAAGCCAACGCGGCGGTGAAACTCGGGCACTTTCAGCGGGGGGAGCCCGAACAGCGACACACTCCCCCTGCTCGGGCGCAGCGTGCCTTGCAGGACCCGCATCGTCGTCGTCTTCCCTGCCCCATTCGGCCCCAGGAGACCAACCGCCTGACCCGGTGCGACAGAGAAGTCGATGCCCTCGACCGCTGTCGTAGAACGGAACCACTTGGTCAGCCGTCTCACGTCAAGGAGACTGCTCATCTCTTCTACTCCTTCCCTGTGCCCCGTCGCGGACAGCCTCGCAAGTAGGAGGCGTCACCTACTCAACACCGAACCGTGCCTGCACACATCGGACGAGTGGCTCATCCAAAGGGAGAAGCGGGATGCGGCCGGGTAGAGCAGGTGGCTGGGTCGAGCATCCTTTCCGCCACTCGGCTACGCCAAGGACGATTGGGCTCTGGCGCTGTCCATCGACAGCATCGCGTGAAGGTCATGCTGTCCAGGAGTCTCACCGGTCTGGTCCGGATTGGCTCCGGGTGGGTGATATCCGCCGGGGAAACTTCGTCCGAACGGCTAGCCCGGCTGGCTGATCCGCACGCCTCTCACCCCTTGTGTAATAGTGCCTGTCATCCCAACAAGGCGCATCTCGCATGGGCACGGTGCCAGAGCCGTCAGTCTCGACCGGCTCTACCGTCTGTGCCACCGTTTGCCTTTGACGAGTCAGCCTTTGGAGTGTCGGTCCTTCTGCCTTAGGAGGGGGAGCACGGGTGCTTCTCACCGGTGGCAGGTCAGGGTAGCCATCATCACAACAGCACGGGGAAAGGACACACAGATGTCTGTGTACACTCAGATTACCGAGCTCGAGTCGCTCGATACACCCAATGACTGGGTCGACTTCGGTGCAGGTGTGGCGACCGGAGCGGCAGCAGGTTGCCTCGTAGTCGGCGGAGTCGTAGTCTTGACGTAGTGCTTTGGTGCTCTCTCTCAAAGCTGGTTCGCGCTATTATAGGAAAGGAGGTAGTCATGTCTAACGGAGACGTTCGCATCGATGAGCTAGAGTCGATTGACGCTCCTGGTGTCGGGGAGTTCGCCTCTGGGTGCACTGTCGGTGTTGGGCTCGTGGCTGTCGGTGTTGGTACCGCAGCGGTTGTTACTTGATCCCATCTGCCCCATCCGGTCTGCGTGAGGACTTCCGTCCTCACGCAGACCGGACACCGTTCCATCTCAATTTAAGGAGACACAGTGTTTGACAAGTCTATGAGAACATCTGGAGTTATAGCGGCCCTGATTGTTACCCTCGGGGCTCTCGTCGCACTGGGTGCCGTGTTTATTAATGCGCCCCATCTTCAGTTCATCAATGTTGCGGTTATGCTTGTCCTTGTTGGGGTTCTCGCTGCGATCGTCATGAGGGCGAGGGGCAAGGAGTAGGGCAGTTTCCGCCAACGAGTAGATATCCGCCCCTCAGGGTAATGCGCTTTGTGGGGGTGAGGCATCCCGCTCCCGCTGTCTCCTTTATGGGTGGGTGCGGGCCTGTGACCAGTGTCCTGGAGTGGGTTACATCTGCGGCAGCTGGTCCTCGTGGCGGAAGGCAGGAAGAGTCCCCCGGGGTGGGGTGGTCGTGGCTGCTCCACCGCACCCCGGGCGCTCATCAGTGCCGCCTCAGCTGAGTCCAACTTTTTGCGGAAGAAG
Source organism: Actinomyces sp. 2119 (assembly GCF_003591215.1). Taxonomy (NCBI): domain Bacteria; kingdom Bacillati; phylum Actinomycetota; class Actinomycetes; order Actinomycetales; family Actinomycetaceae; genus Actinomyces; species Actinomyces sp. 2119. The sequence goes on along the minus strand of NZ_QYRR01000002.1, from coordinate 68,549 downwards.
GGATATGACATGCTTGACGTATCCTCCAACAGGATGAGAATGATGGCCATCGCCTGGTCAGGCTAGCTGGTGTCGATCGGTGTTCTGGTGCTGCTCTTTGCTGACGGTCTTGTGAGGCTGGTGCTTATATCCGTCCTCGTCGTGATGGAGATGGTTCTGTTCGGACTGCTGCTTGTTGGTCTGCGAAGGACGGACGACCGTGGGTAATTTAGCGACAGGAACGCACCCGTGCGCGCGAGTACGGTAACTCAAACTATGACGGTACGTGTTGTTGGCTCTCAGGCCTGCCAACGCGTTCCGCTGGTTTCCTGTAACTAGTACTGCTTTCTCCTGAGCCCCCGCCTGCTGAGGAGGACGGTAGCGGCGATGAGGATGCCGTTCCAGATGAGGAACCAGGCGAGGCCTGCGGGTGAGGGTGTGGACAGCGTGCGGGCCTGCATGCCGAGGGTGGCCTGGGAGTAGGGGTAGATGCTGGTCAGCGGTGGAACGACGAGTGTGATGGCCAGACTGAGGAAGGAGGCTCCCAGGCCAGTCAGGACGGTGGTGGCCAGGCTGGGCACGTAGATGCCGATGAGCAGCTGGGCGGTGGCGATGGTGACAGCTCCCAGTGTGCCCAGGAGAACCCAGGTAATCATGGTGGCGAGGTCGGTGAAGGTGAGGTGGAAGCCCAGAGCGGTGCTGGCGGCCAGCACGAGCAGGAGGAAGGCCGTCTGGCAGTAGAGGGCGAACAGAGCGACCAGGGCGAGCTTGCCGGTGTAGGTAGTGGTGGCGGCACCGTAGGTCGCCATACGACGCCAGTTGTCGTGCTCGTGCTCCATGCGGGTCAGGCCGGCGGCACGGAAGGTGATCAGCATGGGCAGGAAGAAGACGCTCCATAGCAGCCCACCCTGGCCCCACACGACCTGCCAGGTGATTCCCTGGGCCTGGAAGCTCTCGGTGTAGGACAAGTACCTGCCAGTTCCGTTGGCGACGTTGAGGGCGGCCAGAGCCAGGGCCAGGGTGGCCAGGATCCAGAGGCGCTTGGACTTGGCGTGTTCAATAGCCAGAGGTAGCAGGAGCCGTTCGCGCAGCCAGCCGCCAGTCTCGCTGTGCGGGCTAGGGCGAGTGGGTACGGGTGCGCTCTCGGGCCGCAGTACCGGGCCCGTTGTCGTAGTGGGGTGGCTTGGTGTGCCGGGTATGGAGGTAGTCATGGTGACGCTGGTCATGGGGTGGTCTCCTGGTTGTCTCCGGCCTGGTGGCGGAAGGCAGGTCAGCGCGTGACCTGTCGGCTGAAGGTGGTCTGGGCAACAGCGGTGGCGACCAGGCTGACGATGACGACAATGGCGACGTAGGTGCCCAGGTGGTCTACGGGGACGAAGCCGGTGATCGTGCCCTCGATCTGCTGCATGCGCACGGGCACGAGCAGGGCAGGGTACTGCCAGGGTAGGACGGTGGCCACGGAGTCAGGCACGACAAAGCCGACGAGGCTTGCGCTCAGGGCACCCAGGGCGCCGACAGTTAGGGTCAGGGCCTGGCGGCGCACGAGCAGCGCCAGGGCCAGGTGGATAGCAGTCATGGCGATGTTGGCCACCATCAGTCCGGCCAGCCAGGTAGCGGTCAGACCAGGGTCAGCGGGCACCCCGCCGACAGCGCCTACCAGGGTGGTGGTGGGCACGAGGGCGAGGGCGGGCACCGAGCAGGCGGCTACGGCAGTGGTGAGCTTGGCCAGGAAAAAAGGGGCGCGCGGCTGGCCGTCGGCGAGGAGCTGGGACAGCATGGTGCTGTCGTGCTCGGTGGCGGCCAGGCGTGAGGCGACTACTGCAGAGATGATGGGGGTGACCACGGCATGCACGCTTGATGTCTCTCCGATCGCGTAGCCGGCGTCCACAGCGATCCCGGTAGTGCCAGAGCGCGTGATGACAATGCTCAGGACTGCTGTGGCCCAGGCCAGCTCGATACCAGTGGCCAGGACCAAGGTCAGCCACAGATGAGACCTTTTGAGCTTGGAGAGTTCCAGTCCCAATGTCCTCATTCTCCCGCTCCCCGTGGCCTCTGGTCAGCGGTCTGGTGGGATGGCACCTGAGTGGCCGATGCCGGGCGGGCAGCCTGGCCCATGGCATGGTGCGCGGTCACCGGGTGGGGCGTCTCAGGCTGTGGGGGTGCCTGTTGTGGCTGGTGCTGGACACCCTGCGGCCAGGGTGGCTGGTGGGTGTGTCGTGGCGCGCCGGGCTGGGTAGGGGTGGGCTGGCTTTGTGGGGGTGCCTGTTCGGTGATGTCGAGGAAGATCTGCTCCAGGGAGCGGCGGCGCAGCTCGACGCGGTAGATGCTGGTGCCCGCGCTGACCAAGGTGGTGACGAGGCGGGCGACGTGGTCGTCGTTGTAGGCGGGCAGGGTGATCTCTCCGTCCTCCACGGAACCGACCTGCCAGCCCTGGGCGGCTAGTTCTCGGGCGGCGGGCACGGCCTGAGAGGTGTCCACCCGGACGACGAGGCGGCCTGCCTCCCTCAGGGCGGACAGGGGGCCTTGGTAGACCAGGTGGCCCTGGGTGATGATGCCGATGGTGTCGGCCATCTGCTCGATCTCGCTGAGCAGGTGGCTGGAGACCAGCACAGTGATGCCCCGGGTGCGCGGCAGGCTGGTGATGAGGTCGCGGATCTCGTGGATGCCGGAGGGGTCGAGCCCGTTGGTGGGCTCGTCCAGGACCAGCAGCTCGGGGTCTCCCAGCAGGGCCATGGCCAGGCCCAGGCGCTGCTTCATGCCTAGGGAGTAGGTCCGCGCCAGCTTGTCGCCGGCGTGGGACAGTCCCACGGTGTCGAGGGCCTGGCCCACGCTGGAGGCGGGCAGGTGCTTGACCCGGCGCACGATGTTGAGGTTCTCCCGCCCGGTGAGGTGGCCGTAGAAGGAGGGCTGCTCGATCAGGGACCCCACCCGCGCCAGCGTGCGCTGGGGCGAGAACGGCTCACCAAAGACCTCCACGCTGCCGACGGAGGGGCGAGTCAGCCCCAGCAGCATCTTCATCGTCGTGGACTTACCAGCCCCGTTGGGACCCAGGAACCCGTAGACCTGCCCCGCGGGCACCTCCAGGCCCACACCACTGACCACCTCAGCAGTCCCGTATCGCTTGGTTAGTCCGGTACTGCGCACCACCAGGTGCTGACTGCTCACCGCTGAGCTCCTTTCCGGCTCCACCCCCGTCAGGCGCTGAGGCGCTGACTGCGTGACAGGTGTATGCACCATAACATCGGCAAGAATGCGATGGCCGTGGTGACCCAGGATTCTCCTGCGACGACCGACCTAGTCCGATCGTCGCACCGACGCCCTGGAGGGGGACGCTCACGTGCTGCTGAGTCTTGGCCGACGGTAGCGCTGACGTCGTCCCACTGTCGTATCGACGTCAAGAGCCAGTGGTGCTAGCGCGCGGTAAAAATTAGTGTCAGGAAGGGGTCCTGACCCATCTGGGACGCCCTTTCTCTGACCTTGACGCTGTACGGGGACGTGCTCGGCTGCGTGACCGTGTGCGCCTGGGCACCTCTGGGCGGTGAGCGGGCTGCCTGGCATCCTGCACGCCGTCGCCGAGCACGCCCCTGCGTACCACGGTGGGCAGGGTCATATTTCACCTGACTTGATCAGGTGCTCCTGCGGCGCTGGCTGTGGGCTAGGTGGTAGCACGCGAGAGAGCCTGTCAGGACCGGATACCTGAATCCTGCTTCACGTAAGTGATGGTGAACTCCTTGAGCTGCCGGAAGAACTGCTGGCGCAGTCGCAGGTCGAGCCAGTCGGTGTTGAAGGGCTGGAACACGTCCAAACCGCGTCCCAGCAGGATGCGCCATCCACTATCAGTAGTGATGGTGCGGTCGTGAATCGTCTGCCTGAAGGAGTACTCAAAACTAATGCCGGCAACGGCGGAATTGGTGCGAATCGTCTCCAGACTCTCCTGCTGTCTTGCTGAGAAGACTCCGTCATCGTCACGCTTGGTAGTCAGATGTACGGTCACATCGCTCGTGGTGTCAGTAAACTTGGCGATAGTCTCAATAAGTTCCATCAGGTTGCGTGCCTGGTAAGGCTGACGAATATAGGGGTCAATAACGTCGATTCGTGTGGCGCCATGCAGGTAGGGGCCGATATAGCGGTCGTAAGTGAAGCCCCGCCTGCCCTCGGTGAACTCCAGGTGCCCCTCCTGGGGCTTGGAGTGCGCACTGGCCTGCCTGGCAGTTTCTTTCTGGGGCTGCTGGGCACTGGCTAAGGGGACATCATCGGAGCTGTCTGTGCCAGCCTCATCCGCTTCGGTGACCTGGTGGTAGAGCCGGGGATATTCCTCTTCCTCCAGGGTAGTCACAGACCGCGATTCCCCTGAGCAGGTGTAATCGAAATGGACCGCCTTCATGGTGCTATCAATACGCACAAGCTGGTCCTTGACGCGCTTACGTCCTTCGAGCGCAATCCGCAGCAGGGCGTCGATCTCCTCGGGGCTGGCCTGCCCGGAGGGGTGGATGAGTTTCATCAGGCCGGAGAAGGTCTTGTGGATGCCGTCGCGGTCACGAGTGGATAGGTCGTCTGACAGCGCGAAGGAGTCCTGGTAGCGGTCGGAGTAGTCGGTGTCGCGCAGGGAGCGGAGCACCTCGGCCAGGTAGTCGACGACGAATCCATAGCCGGACGAGAACATCTCGCCGCGGATCTGCTCGAACTCCCATCCGGGCACGTAGCAGTGGATGCGGTCCAGGAAGGCGGGATCGTGGTACTGCTCGGGCAGCTCCTCGAACAGGTCAGAGTTCTTGAGCATGTAGGGCACGGTGTGGGAGGTGTTGCCGACGAACACCATTGAGGCCTCCGCGCCGAGCGTCTCGACGCCACGGGAGAAGGACTTGTTGGCCATGTAGTTCTTCATGATGTCGACCAGCGCCCGGTCGGCCCGCTTCTTCTTGCCGGCGAACTCGTCGAAGGCGACGCAGTCCCAGTAACCCACCAGGCCGATCCGCCCGGAGGCGTTGTTCACGAAGAGCTTCGGCACGGTCACCTCACCCCCGGAGATCAGCATGCCGTGCGGCGAGAACTCGGAGTAGATGTGCGACTTGCCGGTCCCCTTGGGACCGAGCTCCACCAGGTTGTAGTTGCGCTCCACGAAGGGGATCAGGCGCACCAGGTGGAGGAGCTTGGCCCGGGGGCCGAACATGGCGGGGTTGAAGCCGATGGACTGGATGAGCAGGTCGATCCACTCCTCGGTGCTGAACTGCTCCCGGGCGGTGGTGTAGGAGTCCAGGTCCAGGCGCGAGAGCTGGATGGGCTTGAGGGAGTGCAGCCGCCAGGGAACGTCCTTCGGGTCGCCCGAGTAGGCGTAGACGATGCCGCAGATGCACCAGACCCCGCCGGTCAGGAGCTTGGGGTGGCTGCGCACGGTCTCGGCGCCGATCTCCACCTTGCTGATGCCCAGGTTGGAGAACTCGGCCTCATAGATGTCCAGTTTCTCGTTGAGGGAGACGGATACCTTATCGATGACGCGGTGGCGACCCTTCTCTCGGATGCGCGACTGGATGAGGCGGTTCTCGCCCCGGTGCACGTAATGGTCCCGGAGGATGCGTCTGACCTGTTCAATGCCGGAGTGAATGGTGGCGTCGTCATCCGTGGCGGCGTACTGGCCCAGCAGGTACTCCAGCACGTAGGTGGGCACGATGGCGTTGCCCTTGACGGCCTTGACGAGGTCCTTGCGCACGACGACGCCGGGGAATGCTGCCGCGATCTTACGGTCCAGCGGCGTGGGGGAGGGGCGCTGATCCTGGTCGGTCGGCTCCGGCTCGGTGGGCTCCGGCTTGGCGGGGTGCGGGGTGATCATGCTTGCATCCTAGAAGTCGAAGTCGGCGCCGAAGTCGCTGGTGAAGGTGCGCGACAGGGTGAAACGGGCCTTGTCCCCGTAGGGACGACGCTGTGAGCCGACCGGTTCGGCCAGCCGAAGCTCAACGGTCTCACCGTTGAAGGTATCCGCATCCCTGCTCAATACCAGGGTGACTGGGAAGAACCGGTCCCGGGCCTCTGCGGAGTCCTGAGAGCAGTCCACCGTGACCTCGTCGGATATCAATGTGTCGCCTGCGTACAGGCCCGCGATCAGACGGCGCGGCTTGACCTTCTCGCTGACCGGCTCTTGCTGGAACAGCATCACGGTGATCTGCCCGGTGGTGATCCTGTTCGTCTCGGCGACGATCTTCACGGGGGTCTGGCGAGTGTCTGATGCGCGCCGCTTGTTGACGGCAATGACGGGCACCACGACCTCCTGGAGAGAAGCCCCGCCGTGCACGAAGCGCGTGCTGGAGCCCGCCGTACGGATGCGGTGAATGGATCCGGGCACCTGCGCCTCGATGTCCCCGGACATCCGGAGCTGGTTGGGGGAGTAGGTGATGAACGCGTTGTCCCGCTTGAGACCGCGCCCCAGCACGAAGCGGTGGTTCACATGCAGCAGGGCGTCACCATGCGGTTTGACCGACAGGTCCTGCTCCTTCAGCTGGCTCTCCTGGTAGAGGAAGCCGTGATCGGCGGTGATGAGGATGTTGTTGACGTTGGCGTTCGCCAGCTTCTTGACGAGCCTTACCAGGTCTGCGATGGCGTCCTCACAGGCACGGAAGGTGTCCGGCTCGGTGGTCTGCTTGTCTCCGGTGGCGTCGATCTGGTTGTGGTAGACGTATAGCAACCGGTGGTTCTTGATGATCTCACGGGTTTGACCGGGCTTCAGGCTCAAGAGCTGATTGGCCTGGATCGCGGTGCCGCTCATGGGCGCGAGCAGCTTGGCCCGGTTCTCGGTTCCTCCGCTGGGCGCGCGGTCAACCTCAACCGATCCGTCGTCGGTGTGCGCGAAGGCCAGCGACTCGTGTGGTAGCAGCGCAGCCATGCCGAGCTGGGTGTAGGACGGAAGGGCCGAGAGCATGGCGGACAGCTGAGCCGTAAAGCGGTCCTCCTGGCTAATGCGCCGGCCCAGTTCCTCACCCACCTCGTAGCGCAGCGCGTCGGAGACAATGACGACGACCTTCTTGCCCTTGTCCAGCCAAGGCCGACTGACCTGCTCGGTGAAGAAGGACGTGGCCGAGGGGACCGATTCGATCTGCCAGCGCTCCATGCCGGCGACTTGCTTGCGCCAGGATTGTCCGAGGGGAGTGAGGAAGTCATTGATGTAGGCGGCTTCGACCGTCGCCTTCAGGGCGTCGAGGGGGGAGTCCGGCTCATATAGGTCGAGGTGTCGGTTGAACTGCCGGTAGGCCTGGTCGATGGCGAACCACTGCTGGGTGTAGTGGTCGAAGCCCTCCCGCGGGGAGGAGCAGTTCCATGAGCCGGAGTCGATACGCGTTAGCAAGGCTGACGCCGCGCTGACGGCCCCATAGCCGTGCTCGAACTCGCTGTACCACGGCAGAGCGATACGGCTGTGCACAGCATTCTGCGCTTCCGTGTCCGCGAGGGCGCGCTCGTGCACCTGGTGTGCCAGTCGGCGGACGAGTTCCTGGTCCACCAGGGGGAATGTCTTCCGCCCCAGCAGCTCGGGTAGGTCAAGGTCGGCCACCTGCTCGTCGATGCCGAGCAGCTCTGCCGCGCGATCGGCCAGGACTCGGTAGGTGTGAGCGAAGCGGAAGTCGTTGTGCCAGGTGCTGAAGTCGCGGCGGATATTGGCGTACTGATCGGCGCCCAAGTCCGCCTGGGTGGGAGCGAACTGCTCCCATGCCCGGTTGAACAGCCACGCCACGAAGTCATCGACGCTGGGCGCTTCGTCGGGGGCGTAACCGTAGATTTCATGCGTCCCCTTCCAATGGAAGTCGGCCAGCCCCAGGCGGGTGATCTCATCAATGCCGTCCGACTTGCCTTCTGCGTTCTCCATCAGCAGCTCCCGCCAGAGCGCCTCCAGTGAGCGCTCATCGGTGCCCAGCACGACGGCGATCATGGAGGCAGTGATGGCAGTAGCGTCGTCGCTCGGACGCAGTCGCGGTTTGAGCTCCTCACGGCGTCGCTTACTGTCGAAGAAGCGCGGGTACTGCTCGACGACGCCGCGCAGCGCCGGACCGCCCCCGAGCTCCTGCGTAAGGAGTGAGTCGTGGTCCGCGGTGAAGGTCCCGTAAGCGAGTTCCATGTCCTTGAGCCAGTTGTCCGTCACGGTCTCCGGCGTATCTGGCTGGCGGTGGCGGTAGAGCAGGAACTTGGTCTTCGGCTCGGTGACCAGTACCCGGCGCTTGATGGCGAACTCATTGCTCTCGACCTGCAACACGGTGACGTCGGGCAGGTTGAGGTCATCGAGAGAGTCGCCGTACCTGCCTTCCGGGTCCGACCAGATGACGATCCGTCCGGCTTCCCCGGGGCGGTCGAAGCGCTCGCGAAGCTGACGCTGGATGGCTGACATGGCGTTCATTCGGCGTCTCCTGTGAGGTTGCGCAGGTAGGCGCGGCCGGCGTCGGTGATCCGGTAGCGCTGGTGTCCGCTGGTTGGCCTGTCGGGAATGGTCCGCTCAACGAGTCCTGCATCGATCAGTGGTATTACGTGACGACGGAATGCGCGCGTCTGGTTGATGATGCCCAGCCCTTCCATGATCTCTGCCCTGCTTGCTGGAGCTGACTCCACTAGACGGAGGACAGCCAACTCACTAGGAGTCGGCGTGGCGGGCGGTGTGTTCGCCGCGCCGACTTGGTGTCTTAGTGCCTCATCTTGGTGCCTTGGTGCTTCGACTTGGTGCTTCGACTTGGTGCTTCGACTTGGTGACTCGCCCGGTTCGCTTGGAGTACCTCCATCCGCGCCCAACTTGCTCGCCTGTTCACTGACCTTGGCCGGATCGTGGCTGGGCACGTAGATCGTGACCCGCACGCGGTCCTGGATCTCCTCAATAACGGGCTCGGGCAGACCGGCCTCGGCCACCTGCTCGAAGACGCGCTGAACGCCGGTGCCCCACTGCTCCATGATCCCGGCCTCGCGGAAGATGCGCGCGAGGGCGGGGTTACGTAGGCGGGACACACGCCGCATCGAGTCAATGGTCATGCCCGGCAGCAGCAGGCCGGGGCTGTCCACTTGGATGCGGTCGTCGTAGAAGCCGATGCGGATGGGCGTTCCGCGTTCCGCATAGGAGGCGTGCACGAGAGCGTTGACGATCACCTCGCGGATCGGCTCGATGGGGATCGAGTAGACATCCCGGCGCCGGACCTCGCCGAAGACCGCGGTCTTGTAGGCGTGCTTGAGCAGGAACTCCACGGCGGGGTCGACGGCCAGCGGCATGGGGCCGTGAATCTCGGTCTGGTCGAAGATGTCGGTTCCGTGCGGGCCGCGCAGGCGCCCGCACTGGACCCAGGCAGAGGGGAGGAAACGGGTGGGATCAGAGCAGGCGGCGAGGATGCCCGCATTGGTGGGGACGATCTGGTCGCCCTGCCTGACGGCAAGTCCGAGCGCCAGGAGGTCATCGACCGACGTGGTGCGTCCGCGCAACTCGGAAAGGATCTCCAGATCCAGGTCGTCCAAGGTGGCACGTGGTTCGGGCAGGTCTTCGAAGGCGATGCCGCGAGCGTTGCGCTCGAGCTCGGCGACCAGCGCCGGGTCCGCTTGCCGGGTGGTGGAGCCGAGGCGCACGTAGACCCCTGCGTCGGCACCCTGGCGGGTGATGTAGTGAGGACGGCGCGTGCTGAGCGGCACGTCAACAACCAGCACCGTCTTGTCTACCAGCGTCACCAGGTCGATCGCGGGGACCAGTTGGGGTGAGATCCGGTCATCGATGAGGCTGGCAATGCGCTCCTCCTCGGCGAGCGGGTCCTCGACGCCAACCACCGCGCCATCGTTCGCGACACCAATAACGAGCCGCCCGCCCGCGGAGTTGGCGAAGGCAACAACCGTCCGCAGTGGCCCGTCGGGTGAAGACAGATCACGCTTGAACTCGAGGGTCTTGCCCTCAGAGGTCGTGATCCGCCCTTCCTGATCAAGTCTCAGAGAGTCAGCCATGAGCCAGCACCCCTACCCCTTAGACGCTACCGGCGTGAGCATGCCTAACAGCTTATGTTCTTCGATACTTAGCGCTTCACACATTGAAGAGACATGCCTGGAATCCAGGCAATACATAAGCTGGAACAGTGAACGGAGAACGGTTGTCGCCTCGTTGAGTCTAAGTGGCTGTGAGAAATTGCCTCCGTCGAAGTGAGAGTAGGCGTGTAGGTACTTCTCGACACGCGTGCGAACGGTCATATCTAGATTCGGTGCGCTGTTCATAACTTCTTCAAGTGCTACATGGAAAGAGCCGACCCTGTTGGGACAGCGGAAACTAAGGAAAGCTTCAAGCATGCGTCTCGCGGCGTTGGGGATGAGCGCGAGTTCCATCAACTGATCGGCTTTGGTTTCGTCTTCCCGTCGATCCGCAACGGCGTGTGCCACCTTAGAAAATAAAAAATGGTATTCGGAGCGCAGTACTTTGGTGCGATCCTTATCGGTTTCCCACCGGGCGAGGCGAGGTTTGCGTAGGAACTCGTCGCGACCTCGGGGGGCGTATACTGGTGTCATCTCATATGCAGCGTAGTTGCAGTCTTCGTACTGCTGCCGGGCTTCGAGCTGGATGAGCCATTGACGAAAAAGCTCGAAGTTGTGGGTCATTAGGAATAGTTGACTGGCATAGGTGTTGTCGATGAACTCGGACCATATATGTGCAGAGACACCGAAGAGAATCTCGTTGTCCAGACTGGAAACGGGGTCATCGATGATGACGATCGGAGGATCCCCTGAGATCTTGTCTTCCCTGACACTCGATAGAAAGTACAGTAGCGCAATTGCCGTCTGTTCGCCTTCGCTGAGGTGCGTCGCAGGGGATCCTTCTCGCTTGATGGTGTAGTGATTAGAATCTTGGGCGCTGAACTTGAGTTCATCGCGTCCCAGGAGTCTCCGCAGCCCCTCGGTGAGTTCTGTCGCTCCGGGGATGGGATCACCTTCAACGTTCTGAAGCGCCGCAATCTGCTCGTTGAGCTTGTTCACCTGAGCCTCGAGCTCGTTGCGAGCTGCATGCTTGCTCTCTGCCTCATTCTTGAGGCGCACATACTCGTCTGCAGCGTTTTTCACGTAGTAGTGCTCGACTCGCGTGGCGGCCTTCTTGGCTTCATTTTCGTGGTCTTCGATCTTACTCTGATGGTCCTTGATCACCTTCTCCAGTGCCGCGGAACTTGGTGCTACGAGAGCAAGATCTGACGGGAGCGCAGGAGAGCTGAAAGGGTTGTCTTTCTTTTCCTTCAATGCCACCGATATCGTCTCGGCGGCCTTGAGGTAGTCCCCGTGCTCGGTGGCATAGGTTTGACGAGCTTTTCGCAGGTCTTCTCGCAGGTCCTCGTAGACTTTCGAATCGTCAGGTAAGGCATCTAGGTAGGTTTTCGATGCCTTGACAGATACTTCCAGACGTTCTATGAGATCATCAATGCGGGCCTGGAGGTTCTTGAAGGACTCATCGAAGTGCGCGTTGAGAGCGTCACGCCGGTCAGAGGTTAGGCCTCCGCCGCAGAACAGGCACTCTTCGAGTCGTTCGTGAAGACCGATGCCTTCCTGCACCCACCTAGATCGGTCTGGGTGCCCCACCAACTCGCCGACATGTCGGTTACTCACGATGCTTGCCGCTAGTAACTGGCGCGCCCCGTCGAGGCCGTTCTGTTCCAGCAAGGTGTTCCGGGGTTGGATTTGGATTGGCTGCAACGCGCGGCTCTTTGCAAAAACGCTGTCAGTAGAGGGGGCCGCTGAAGCGTCGTCCAGGATTGTCGGAATTCCCTCAAACCGTTTCAGGAGAGCCTCCACCTTTGTTCGGTTATAACTACGCTGATTGAATCCAGGGGCACCCGAAAGGCGGTCGCCTATCTCCTTCGCGACTTTTGTACCCAGGTCGCTAACGTTCTTCTTAGCGTTTTTGTATGCCGATTCGGCTATTTCGAGGTCATGTTGTGCAGTTTTACGTTCAGAGTCCAGCACCTCAATCCTCTTCTCGGCTTCAGCGACTCTCTCGCCGACGGTAAGTAAAGCTTGTGGCTGCGGTCCGTCTGGTTCATCAAATCGGAGGTTCCTGCGGACGAAGTCCTTGTTGAAAACCCTCACACGGCCCCAGAAGTCCCGATCATCCAGACTGATAGTGGAGATCTCAGAAGCGGGAGAACTTGAGGGATCGCATGCCTGGAGTTGTAAGCCCGCACCGACAATTTCGGCACGTTCGTTCTCGCCGTCAGTAAACTGTTCATTTGCGTATTTGGCGCAACCCTGCATGAGGCTCGCAAGTGTGCTCTTGCCGCTGCCGTTCTGGCCGTAGATGAGGTTGACTCGGGCGAACTCGACGTTGCCGCTAGGCTTCCAGTTCTGAAAGATCCGGTAGTTATCGATCTTCTTGATTTTACGGATCAGGGCCTTGGTCATTTGACGTTGTCCTCAGGGCTGAGCGGGTGGGTGGGCCAGGTCCAGGTTTGGACCTCGGCTCGCTTGTTCTCGATGGCGGGGATCTTCTGGAGTGCCGCGCCGAAGCGGAGGTAGTTGACCAGGACTCCGTCATCGAGGTCGATAGTCGGGCGGCGGGAGGCTAGGGGGAACAGCACGTCCCGCTCGTAGTCCTCGCACTCGGTCAGCGCCTTGCGGTGAGCGTCGGCGCGCTTCTGATCCGCGGCTGTCTTCGAGCGTTCCAGGTGGCCGATCTCGGAGCGCAGCTTTGCCTGGAACTCGCGCAGGTAGTCGCCCAGCACCGTGTTCAGCGTGTCCGGGGTGTAGCGGTGTAGGTAGATCAGCGCTTGGAAGGCCGCCTTGTTGTCAGTGCGGGAGGAGACCATCCAGTAGATCGGCCGGTTGGAGTAGCGGCGGCAGTGGTCCTTGTAGAAGTCTTTCACGAAGTACTGCCGCAGCGATTTGCCCAGCGAGCCCTCAATCAGGCGGACATTCGCCTCAAGGTGTTCCCTCCCGAAGGCGGCCACGAGGAAGGAACGGAAGCGGGTGACGATATCGTCCGCGAACCACTCTCCAGACGTAACAGGGATGACCCTGTCCTCGTCGGGAGTGAAGCTCGGCTGTGGAACCACATCGAGGAAGTCCTGGAAGGTGCCGCCCTGGTCGGCGAGCACGAGGCCGGGGGTGTCGAGACTGTAGCGTCCAAAGAGGCATCCGACGCCGTAGGAGATAAGGTCGCGTACCGCATCCGCCGTGAAGAGGCGGCGGTACTCCTCGTCCGTGCGCGTCGCGCCCTTGTTGGGTGCGTAGCGGAAGTAGGGGTTGGAGGTAAGCGAGACCCGGCTCAGCGGGACTTCAATAGGAACCTCATCCTGGAGGCCGTAGGCCTCGGCCCAGTAGCGGTTGTTCTCGGTCTCAAGCTCCCGAGCCTCGTGAGCGACGCTGAGCGAGTCCTGCCACCAACGCTCCAGAGCATCCGCTAGGGAGCCTCCCGAGCGAGCACGCCTGACGAGTGGGTTGAGCTTGAAGTCCCATGAGGTCTCGTAGGCGTTCCAATCGTTTTTGAGCAGGCTGATCAAACGGAGCGCAACGGTCGGGTCCGGTGCGGAGGTGTTGGCCTCGATGAGGGGGAGTTCGCCGAGTTGCCCGACCTCGAAGTGCACAGTTGGTGCCAAGGATTCAAGTATCCTGCGTGCGCAGCTTGAGTTTAGGAATGATAGAACGCGATGAGCTTCCGGCTCCGGTACTGGGATGACCGGTGCTACGTCGTTAGGGATAAAACCCTCGTAAGCGATACGAAAGGCAGGTTCGCCACTCGAAATACGGGACCAGGAGATGGCGGGCTTGAAGTAGGAGTCGGGGTTGCGGATGACGGAGCGTGGGCGGAAGTCCCAGAGCTCGGCGCCATCGCGTTCCCAGTTGATGACGTAGTCCTGGTTGCCCCACCACTTGTGGAACTCGCCGCCCTTGAGATGCGGGAACCACTTTGCGCCGGATGCGGCGGCTGCCTCGCGGGAGTCGGCATCGAAGCAGGTGCGGGACCGGGAGACCTCGAACCACTGGCGCAGGAAACGGGCATTGTCGGCGGTCGCCAGGCCCTGCTTCGGGGCGGCGACCTCGCCGAGCGGCTTGCCGATGGTGAAGGCGCGCGTCATAGCGGGCGACAGCCAGTAGGCGATCCGTCCTCCGGGGAGGGTAAGCAGCGTTTGGGGGCGGGCGGAGAAACGCAGGTCGGTTGACCCGGCCAAGGTCTGCCTAAACAGGTGCTCTTTTTCGGCCTCCGAGCCGCCGGGAACGACCCGGAAGTATTGGCAAGGGTCATCGGTGTTTCGGCCCGGCTCCAGGACGAAGGCGGTGGTTGAGACGACCTCCCCACCGATCAGGTCGAATGCCCGCTCGCCCAGGTGCAACATGGTCACCGGCGGGGCGTCGTGCAGGATGCGGAGGCGCAGCTTCTCGAAGGAGCCGAGGAACATCCAGGCCTGCATGGTGATCATGGCCACCAGGCCGTGCTCGGCGTCTGCAAGCCGCAGACACCGCTCGATGAAGGCAGCGAACAGGTCGGACTTTGCCTGCGGGTGGTGCTTCTTCACCCAGGTGGACAGCACAGAACCCATGTTGCTGCTGCCCATGTACGGTGGGTTCGTCGCTACCACGGCGTAGGAGCGAGTCAGATACTCCGCCTGGATCACCACCCGTTCGGCGCGCGCGCGCAGATCCGCGGCGTCTAACGTGTCCGCCTCGAGCACCGCCAGTCGCTCCCTGGCGCCAGGCAGCGACGCAGCGTCGGGGACGATGAGAGAGCCCAGTACATCGGCATGGATGAAGCTCTGCCAGAAGTACCGGCCCGCCTGGTCGCCGCCGTCCACGCCGGCAAGCTGATCCAACTCCTCCTTGCTGAACTCCACCGGCTCAATCACGCGAATATGCGGCTGAACAGGGTCTCGCAAGAAGCGACGCTGCCGGGAGCGGGCCTTCATCATCAGGGCGAAGGCGGCCAGTGCCGCGGCACGCGGATCAATCTCCAAGCCGTACAGGTTGTGCTCGAGGATCAGCGACGGGATCTCCGAGGGTGCATAGCCTTCCTCCTCGTAGATCGCGTAGAGCAGATCAAAGGCGTAGGTGAGCATGTGCCCCGAACCGCAGCACGGATCCATGACCGTCAACTGCTCCGGCTCGGTGATACGCAGGAAGTCAACCTTGTCATCCGCCGGCTCAATGTAGTAATCCATCTGGTCGATCAGGTGGGAGTCCGGATGGTTGAGCATCCACAGCCGACCCACCGAGTTCTGCACCAGGTAGCGCACAATCCAATCCGGGGTAAACAACTGCGTCGCCGCCGGAATCTCCGCTGCTCCCGCCTTCTGGTTCTTCCGGAAACCGGCGAACACCTCCGCCTTGCGCTCGGCGATGTAGAACTGGTACAGCCAGCCGATCACCTCCACATCCCGGCACACCTCCTCGGTCAACGCCTCGACCGCCTGCGCGCGCACGGAACTGTCCGCCAGCATGTCCGCGGGCATGAGCAAGGCGGTGTAATCGCCGTCGGGAGCGAACATGAACGGCATGGTCCGGTTCCAGTACGCGCAGTAGGCGCCCAGAATCAGCCCATAGGCCTCCTCCTGCGGGGCGGGACTCGTAATCGTCCCGCTCAGCAGACCGGCAATGCGCTCGGGCGATCCCGGTCGGGTGAAGACCTGCGAATCGAACTCGCCGCGCTTGGCGGCGGCAAGCACCGCCGGCTGACCCACTGTGGCGCCGCCCGCCGGGGAAACCAACGCGGGGGAGGCGTAGCCGTTGGCATCCATGAACCGCAGCGCAATGATCCGGTTGAACCAGACGTAGGCCTGCTCATCGACCACCCGCCGTCGCCCGGCCGCGTCACCGCCGTGATGGCGAATGCGCTCCTCCAGGGCCCTTACGGCGCTCGGAAACTCCTCCCGCGCCGTCGACGTGGCCGAGAGCACCGCTGTGAGCCGCGCCTCGACCTCCGCCATGAGCTGGGAGCGTGCCGAGGTCGCGAAGGCCTCCAGAGCCCGCGTATCAGTCACAGGGACACCTGCTTTCCAGAGATCACTGCATTATGGAGGATATCCCGCAGTTCATTGACGTAGGCGTCGACGTCAGCGGAGGTGTGCAGCACTCGCCTGCGTGGCCGGGGCAACTGCCGGAGAGGAACCACCACCGGAGCCGGGGGAGTCTCGGCGCCGGATTCGGCGCGGCTCTCCACCTGATGCCGGTCAGCCTCAAGCGCGCCCAGTAGTGCGTCGTAGCCCTCCTCGTCGAACTCGCGGGCGAGCTGGCGAATCACCGGCACCGAGACGGACTCGGCGACCTGCTGCGTGGTCGCATCGGTCGCGCGGTCAACCTTGGTGCGAGCGGCGTCGGTGGCGTGCTCCCAGGCGGCACTGCCACGCAGATCGTTCGCCCGTTCGTGGATCAGGTCGGTCGCCGTAGCGCGCTCGTCTGCCAGGATCCGGTCCGTGGCCGCACGCAGCTCGGCGGTAGCGTCCTTCAGACGCTTCATCCGCTGCCCCCGGAAAACATTCTCGTCGTCTAGCAGCGCCTTGACGTCGGGCGCCTCGTCGGGCTTCAGGTACCGGAGCGTGTCCTTGCGCTCGTCCAGCAGGTGCACGGCGTCGTCGTAGATCGTCTTCTGGCTGCCTGCCAGGAACTGGCTAACGGGATCGATCACATCCTGCTTGGCCTCCAGGAGGCCTTCAGTGCGGCCGGAGAACTTGTCCAGATACCACTCGGCGTCGTGCCCGATCACCTCCCGCAGCAACTCCAGGGGCTCGTTCAGCACAGTCAGGAAGGGATAGTCCTTGCCATCGTCATCCAGTTGGGTCTTCCGCGTCCGATACTCATCCTCCAGCCGCTTGGCGACGTCAGCGGCCAGCTCCATGGGATCGTTTGGAAGCTGCCCAGTGGCGAAGAACTCCTGGGCAAAGTTGCGCAGGTCGCTCACGGCGGCGGCGTCGAAGTTGCGTTGCGGGGTTACCGCAATCGCGTCGTGCTTCTTCCCATTGGGCAGCACGGCGGGAAGCTCCGTGCGCTTAACTGTGCTCCCATCGAGTGTCAGAGACACGCGCGAAGTGGCAACCAGGCGGGTGATCGCGCACAGTATGCTCGCCAGGGTCCAGCCATAGGGCTTGTCCTCGAAGTGGGAGACGACCTGCTTGACGGTGGTCCTCACGCCCAGCTTGCGCTGGGCGGAGATCCAGTCGTGGACCTCCTCGGCCAGGGGCTGAAGGGTGTCCGTGCTCCGGTCCAGGAGAGCCACTTCCTTGCTCGCCAACCGGGCAATGTCCGACTCCGAATAAGCCACAGAGCCGAGCATTGACAGATTCGTGTAGGTGCGCGTGATCAGCTGCTCCATGCCCTCCTGCACGCGCTGCACCGGATCCGAGGCGGACACGGCAATCGACGCGCCACCAATGATCAGCGCCGCGTCGCTGATGGCCTGCTTGACGCGGGAGATCAGCTCCTTGCGTCGTCGGGTGTTCTGGCGCTTCTTGGAGTCAAGAATGTGGCTCTGGGACTCGGTCAGGGAGGAGCCTGCGCGCAGTCGGACGTACTTGTTCGTCTGGACGAGCAAACGCAGGTCCTGATACATGCGCGCATCGTCCGCCAGCACCACCCTGAGCTCGTCACGCCCCATGGACTGGGCCACTACGACCTCACGCGGCAGCCCCAGGGCGGAAGAGATGTAGTGCACCGCCAGCGGCTGCGTCCGGCTGTAAGAGACCTCATCCAGCAGCAACTGATACTTGAAGTCCCGGCCCGTGGCCGAATGACGTACTGAAGCGCCCCGAACCACGTCCTGGCTGATGACCTCGGCCAAGAGCTTGGAGACTTCATCGGAGTCGACGTCGGTGTTCTTGATCTCGTTCTCGATGTCCTGTTCCTCATTGGTCAGGTACTCGTAGGCCGATCCATTGCGCTGGACATAGGTCTGCTGCTCCAGGAGGTCGAGCGCCTGGGACACCTGCCGATTCAGCTCGGTCAGGTCCTGGCCGAAGCGGTCATAGAGGAGCACGGTCAGGTTGCGAGGGGTGGCGGAGAAGTCGCCCACATACTTGACCAGGAACAAGGCCTTGAGCAGCCGGATTGCCACATCGCGCACCGGACCCTCCGGAAGCTGCGCCTGCGCCGTCGCAATATTGCGAGTCGCGGCCGACTTCACCGCCTGCCGGATACCGGTGAACATGGCGTCGAAGGGAACTACCGCACCAACCGGGAGCTCCTTCAGGTGCGTGGCGACTTCCTGCACCACCCCCAGCATGGAGCGCTCACCCACCGAGGCGTGCCGGCCCTCGAACACGTTGTGGTCGGACAGCCCCACCAGGGCCGCCTGGAAGAAGGGGAACTGGTAGGGAACGAAGGGGTAGACCTGCGCGAACCTGTCCCGGGTGTCATAGTTGCGGTACGTCTTGGCGCCGTCAACGAAGTCGAACAGAGTGCGGAAGCTCGTGTGGAACTCGTCGTAAAGCGGGTCGAGGGCGGCCTCGCCGGCGGCGGTCTTGCTGAGCAGACGCTTCTTGACCACCTCCTCCACATCGTGGCTCGTCAGCTTCATGCGGGTGGCGAAGCGGGCCTGGATCTTGGAGAAGTCATTGCCCTGCGTCTTGGTCCGGTCCCCGATGACGCCGTCCATGTCCTCCTGACTGGTGACACACACCCATGCGCGCCCGTTGCAGCGCGTACTCAGCGTCTCCACGATCGTCTGCAGGTTCAGCATGAGCTTGGTGCTGGAGCCAATGAACTGGCCGACCTCGTCCACCATGAACAGCAGGCGGTGATCTGCGGGCTGAGCCTCCAACCACTGGGCGACCTCATCGGCGAAGTCCTCAATGGACAGGGAGTACTGCTCCTCATAGCGGGACAGGATGCTCTCGGATGCGGGCTCACCGGTCACCTGCGAGAACGCCTGCGTGACGTTGTGCTCCTGGAGAATGCCCTCTTCCCGTCCCTGCTCCCAGGGGACGCCGGCGATCCGGGTGAAAGCCTGCTTGAAGTCCTCAAGCAGACCGCGCCGGTCCAAGTCCCGCTCAAAACGGGCCACCGACGGCTCTCCCGCGTAGTAGCCCCGTGCCTCGTTGAAGACCTTCACGAACACCTGAAGCAGGGCGTCGGTCTGGTTCTTGTCGATCAGGGGCGCCTTCTGATCGATGTTGAACAGCAGGGAGGTCGCCGGGATCCGCTCCGCCTGAGCGAGTTTGCCGCGCAGGAAGGCGTCCTGCTGGGCCTCCGCCTTCTCCTTGAAGGACTTAACGGCGTGCCGCCTGGCACTGGGCCGCCCGGGCACATCACCCAACAGGTAAGCGAGCATCTTGAGCAGGTGCGATTTACCGGATCCGAAGAAGCCGGAGATCCACACGCCGTTGCCGCCGTTGTAGACCGGATCCGTGTACGTCTCCAAAAGCTCGGACAGGGCCGATGCGGTCTCGCCGGTCAGCACGTACTCGTCGATCTCGGTGGCGAGGTGCTCGGCGTCGTCGGCCTTGATGACTCCCTCAATGGGGCGGGAGACGTCCTTGGCGAAGAGGCTGCCAATCGTCATCTGGCTCATGCGGGCTCCTGTTCCATGATGTTCTTGGCGCGGTAGTACTGGTCATCCGTCAGACGGTTGAACAGCTCCAGCGATGAACCCGAAGCAGCCGTTTGCCGGTACTCGCCGGGGAATAGCATGAGTACCGGGAAGCCGGAGACGGCGACTTGCAGGTTGTTCAAGACGTTGTGCGAGCGGATGAAGGGGAAAACCCGCCCGATTCCGGTCAGCACGAGCAGGTCCACGTCCGCCTCGGCGTCGACCCGACGCTTGATCGCGGGGACGATGTGCTGCTCCGGATCAAGCATGCGCTGCAGGTCGCGGCGGAAGTCCGAGCGGCTGCGAGTGGGCTCAATCCGTTCCAAGCGTTCGAGCATGTTGCCCCCGCGTGCCTCAAGCAGCTCGACGGCTAGTTCGAAGAGGTCCACCACAACGATGCTCAACCCGCGCGCGGTCCGCAGCCGGTCAATGATGCGGCCGGTCGCCTCCCGCGCTTGGAGTTCCTGCTCCGGTGGGTAGGGCCAGATAAAGAACGGCTCCTCATTGCCCAGCCCCTCCATGCGCAGGAACCGGTCGGACGAAAGTACGGCAAGCACATGCCGCTCAACGGAGGCGATGTCGTACTCGGTCACAGACTGCCTCCTACCGGGAAGAAGCGACGGTCGCTAGGTGTACGCGCATCCAGGAAATCCAGCACCTCCGGTGACAACAGCGGGGAGACGATCGTAGCGTCGTCGGCGAGCATCCCGCTTTGACGCAGCGCCAGGAACAGGTTGGTGCGCAGCTTGGTGCGTGTCGCGGGCCTGGTCTCCTCCAGCTCCGCATGCCACATGGCCTTGGAGTCCCAGAAGCGCTCAAAGTCTGCGGGCACCAGCCGGGAGACCCCCAGCAGGTAGTGATCGTGCACTACCTCCTGGGCGAACTCCGCCACGAGCAGGTAATGCCGGCACAACGCCACCCACATCAGATGCAGACGATCCGGCCCGGGAGCGGTGTCCAGGTAGGCGATCTCGGCATCGGTGAGCACCGACAGCCGCTGGATGAGCTCGCGGGTGAGCCTGACCGCCGTCGACCGGGTGCGTGCATGCAGCAGATTGCCGGCGTTCAACGCCTGCCTGACCGCCGCCCAGTCACGCAACTCCAGGTACAGCGGAGCGGCAATCGTGGCCTCCGTCGCCAGGAGCCCGCCCACCACGAAGGACAGCCGGTATGCCTCCGGGGTGGTCACGCTGGTGCTGAGGCAGCTGGTATCCGGTCCGGTCGGCAGGTCGCTGCGCACCTCGCGACCGGCTGGGCGCCCCAGGAGCCTCCCACCCCTCACAGCTCCCCCGCTCTCTGGAGCCGCTGGAGGCTGAGCCAGCCCACGGGGATGGGGACCCAGAAGGTGACCAGCCGGTAGACGATCGCGGTGGACAGGGCGACCCCGGAGGGGATGCCGGCGGCGACCAGGCCTGCGGTCAGAGCCAGCTCTACCGGCCCGATCCCGCCGGGGGAGGGCACTACTGAGCCCACCGTGTTGGAGGCCAGGTAGGTGATGGCCAGGACCGAGAAGGACAGGGTGTAGCCGAAGGCCCACAGGCTGGCCGCGAAGGCCAGGATGTAGCTGAGGCTGAGTAGCACCGCCCCGCCGATCCCCAGTGACAGGCGCACGGGGTTGGACATGACCCACACCAGGCGTGGCCGTACCTGGCGGTAGGTGGGCTCGATCTTGGCCCACAGCCAGGTACGCACCTGGGGGACGAGCAGCGCGCAGGCCACCACGACCACAAGGAGGCCGGCGGCGACCAGCACCCACCCAGACGGCAGGGTCAGCCCCGTGGACTGCCCGGTCAGGGCCGCCAGGATCACCAGCAGCACCACCGTGACCACGAACTGCACCACCTGCACCAGTGCCACCGTGGCGACACCGATAGCGGTGGGTACGCCCTTGCGGTGGAGGAAGCGCAGGTTGATAGCGGCCCCGCCCACGCCCGCCGGGGCGACGAGCGCCACCACCGAGCTGGCCAGGTGGACCTCGGTGGATCGCCACAGGGACAGCCTCTGGGGGCTGAAGGCCACCAGGGTCAGGCCGGCTCCCACGTAGGTGGCCAGGGAGAACACCAGCGCCCCCAGGATCCACCAGACGTTGGCGGCGGCCACGGCCTGGGAGACCTGCTCGAAGTTCATCCGCGCCAGCAGGGTCCACAGTGCCACCATCCCGATGACTGCCATGATGACGGTGCGTGCTGAGAACCGGCTCAGCCGGGCGGGCTCGGCCTGGGCCGTGGGTGTCAGGGCCACCAGGGCGTCGCGCAGCTCCTGGAGCACCTGGCGGCTCTCTCCCCGCCGCCCCATGGCCTCGCGGGTGTCACGCGGTAGGACGACTCGCTGGAGCATCGGGGCGATCGAGGCCAGCTGCTGGGTGCTCAGCGACCGGGACGCGGCGGCGATAGCCCGGTCCACCCCCGTGGTCAGCGCGGTCAGCGCCAGCGCCTGGGCCAGGTCCACCCGGCGGGACAGCTCGGAGGAGATGGTCTCGCCTGAGCCCCAGTCGAGCAGCCACACCCGCGACTTGGCGTCCACGACGACGCTGGTCGCGTCAATGGCCAGGTGGGCCAGGCCCGCGGCGTGGGCGTGGCGCAGCTGCTCCCACAGCTGGAGCAGGACGCGGTCGGGAACGTCCTCGCCCAGGTCGCGGATGGAGCGGGCTCCTGCGACGTGCTCGGTCACCAGCAGCACAGACTCGTCGGCCTCGGCGATCCCCAGGAGGCCGGGGGTGCGGACCAGGGCCCGCCGCGCCTCCAGGGTCATGAGGGCGGCGTGCTCAGCGGCCGGGCGCACCGACAGGTCCCGGCTGGGAGACAGGCCCTTGACGCGGATCCGGTCCCATATGGTGCTCAGGAGGCCGACCACCTGGCGGTCGGCGTCCAGCACGGTAACGTCGCGGCGCTGACCTGAGGTGTCCCACGTCGCGTAGGTGCGGTGGGCGGAGGTGCGCCCTGGCGACAGGGCTGAGCCGGAGGCCTCCAGCAGGAAGGCGTCCAGGGCGGTGCCCAGCTCGGCGTCGTCGACGGCGGTGATCGTGCTGGCAGGTCCTGCGGTCCCCTCGGCCTGGCGGGCTGCGGCAGGATCCGGTGGGGCGTCGGGGGACGGCAGGGGGTTCTCGCGCACCTGCTCGGTGTAGCCCAGGGGCGCGTCGGTGGTGACCTTCCAGGCCCGGGCGGGCAGGTGGGTGCTGGTAGGGCTGTAGTCAGTGCGCACCAGGTGGGTGGCGTCCACCCCGGCCCGGCGCAGGGCGCGCACCAGGGTGACCCCCTGCGCCCTGCGGTCGTTGACCCCGACGGCGTAGCGCATGACCAGGCCGACGACCCGTCCCAGGAGGACGGACAGGACCGCCCCGGGCAGGGTCAGGGCACTGCGCAGCACTGCCAGGCCGGTGATGGTCCACAGGGCGGCCCAGCCGGTGCGCACCACCGGGGAGCCTCGGCGGTCGCCGGCTCCGGTGAGCAGGCCCGCCAGGGTGGCAAAGACGGTGGAGATGCCGAGCTGGGCGGTGCCGGAGGCGGTCACGGTCAGCCCGGAGACCAGGGAGTCAGGCCCCCAGGTACCAAGGGTCGCCAGGAAGGCCAGCGCGACGAGGTTCCCCGCGGCCCCGGCCAGGGCCGCCTCCCCGGCGCCGCGCCAGGAGCCGCGCAGCAGGTGGTCCAGCAGGACGGCCAGGGGGATGGCGAAGGTCACCAGCCCCTCGACGGCCTGGAGGGGGAGGATGAGGATCTGGCGCAGCACCACGGCCAGGGCGTTCTGGACGTCCTGGGTGACGCCTGTCGTGGTCTGGTGGGCGTAGATCGCCAGGATGAGGACGGCGCCGACGCTGAGGATGGTGGCGGCCAGGTCCAGCAGGTCCTCGGTACGTCTGAGGCGGTGCGGGGGCGAGTCCACCAGGATGGTGGTGGAGCGTGGGGACGTCGGCCTGGGAGCCGTGGGGGCCTCCAGGGCGGGAGCGACGCCGATCGTAGGGATGCCCACCGGTGAGGTCGCCGGGGTGCTGGCAACGGCGGAGGTGCTGTGCTCGTCCGAACCGGGCGGGACGGCGTCCACGTCGTTCATGCGGGCGAGTCTAGGCGGCGGGTGGGGAAGTTCCTCTTTCTCGGGGACGACGCGCCCGCAGCGGGCCTGCCCGGGCGGGAGGCGGGAGACGGCGAGCGGGAGGAGGCTGCCGCCGGGCTCCGGCGGAACGTTCGGGTGAGGGTGGGAGACGGGGGAGCAGAGAGCGGGGCGCCCGGCGCTCAGGGGCCAGGACGGGGCGGCGCGCAGGTGAGGGTGGCACACCAGCGGGGGCAGGCGGCACGGACCTCCACTATGCAAAGAAGTTTGCAAAGCAAACTAGAGTGTGACATGGTTGTCTCGCAAAGTTTGTACAGCAAACTACTTGGAAGACAAGAGAGGATCTGCTATGAGTCATGACGGCGCCGCGCTCACCGAAGGAGCGGCAGCACAGGCAGAAGCACAGGCAGGGCAGGCCGGATCGATCGGACCTGCCGACCAGGCCGAGGTCCGCCCGCCCACACCCATGGAGGCGGAGGCCCTCATCGTCGCCCAGCGCAGGGACTACGCCCGGCGCAACACCATCCGGTCAGCGCCGCTGCTCCTCGCCTGGGGCCTGGCGTGGCTGCTGGGCTACACCACACTGGCCCTGGCTGGCGACGGGGGCGGCATCCGCGAGGGCACCAGCGCGGCTGTTGACGCCAGGGCCGCCTACACGGTCTTTGTCGCCTGCCTGGTGGCGGCCGGGATCTTCACTGCGGTCTACATTGCGCTGCGCAGCCGTGGGGTGCGTGGCACGAGTGGCCGCCAGGGAGTCCTCTACAGCGGGGCCTGGATAGGTGGTATGGCCCTGACCGGGGTCATCCTAGGCAGGCTCAACAGCTTCCTGGCCACGGTGGGCACCCCCGAGGCCGGTGCTGTGGGGGCGCTGGTGAGCAGCGCCGTCCCCTGCCTCGTGGTCGGGGTCATCTTCCTTGTCGGCGCCGCCCTGTGGGGGGACAACGTCATGGGGGCGCTGGGAGGCTGGATCCTGGCAGCTGCGGCCGTGGCGACCGTGGCTGGGCTCCCCTGGGCTTGGTGGGTCATGGCCGTCGGCGGAGGCGGGGGGATGCTGCTGGCCGCGGCCCGGGACTCCCTGGCCAGCCGCAGGATCGGGAGCCTGGACCGTGACCGCTGCTGAGGTCCACCTCGACCCTGTCATCCACGCTCAGGCCCGTCTGCGCATCGTGGCGACCCTGGCGGAGCTGCAGGAGGGCGACGAGCTCCACTTCCCCCGCCTGCGTGAGCTGCTGGGGATGACGGCGGGTAACCTGTCCGTCCACCTGTCCAGGCTGGAGGAGGCAGGCTACGTCCGCCAGTCCAAGTCCTTCTCCGGGCGCACCCCAGTCACCTACATCAGCCTCACCCCGGCTGGCAGGGCAGCCTTTGAGCGCTACGTGCGTGACCTGCGCAGGCTGCTGGGCCAGGACTGAGGCCGACCGGTTGGTGGGGCACGTGTTCGGCCCGGTCGGCCCGAGGCTCTAGGCCCGGCGTAGGCGTAGGGAGTTGGTCACCACCATGACGCTGGAGGCGGCCATGGCTGCGCCGGCCACCATCGGGTTGAGCAGCCCCGCGACAGCCAGCGGGATCGCCGCCACGTTGTAGGCGAAGGCCCAGAACAGGTTCTGCCGGATGACCCGCAGTGTCGCCCGGGAGACCCGCACCGCAGCGACCACCGCGTCCAGGTCCGGGCGTACCAGGATGATGTCGGCCGCCTCGATGGCCACGTCCGTGCCCGAGCCCATCGCCATCCCCAGGCCGCGCGTACCGGCCTGGGCCAGGGCCGCCGCATCGTTGACGCCGTCGCCCACCATGCCCACGACCGCCCCCCGTGCCTGGAGGTCGGCAACAACGTCGCGCTTGTCGGCGGGCAGGACCTCGCTGACCACGTCGTCCTGGGCAATCCCGACCTGGGCCGCGACGTGGGTGGCAGCACGAGCGTTGTCGCCGGTCAGCAGGACCGGACGGAGACCCAGGTCACGCAGGCTGGCGACGGCGCCGGGGGAGGAGGGCCGGAGCGTGTCGCGGACCGCCAGGACCGCCACCGCCTCCAGTCCCGTCCCGTGGGGGTGCTCGACGGCCAGGGCCACCACCGTGGCGCCGGTCTCCTCGGCCGCGACCACCGCCTGCCTCAGGGCCTCGGGCAGGGGCGCGCCCAGCTCGGCCAGCCAGCCGGGGCGGCCTGCGGCGGCGTAACGCTCTGCGACCCGCCCGGTCACTCCCTGGCCCTCGTGGCTGCGGAAGTCTTCCACCGCAGGCAGGGCGTCCGTGCAGCCCCGGGCCGCCGAGGTGACGGCTGCCGCCACCGGGTGCTCGGAGGCCGACTCCAGGGCACCGACCAGGACCAGCGTCTCAGGAGACAGGGGCTGACGCGGCTGCGGGGGGCGGAGCTGCCAGGAGGCCTCCAGGTCCAGTGTCATACGCCCCTGCGTAACGGTCCCGGTCTTGTCCAGGACCACTGTGTCCAGGGTGCGCGTGGACTCCAGGACCTCCGGCCCCTTGATGACCACACCGAGCCGGGCGGCTCTGCCGGTGCCCACCAGCAGGGCCGTCGGTGTGGCCAGACCCAGCGCGCAGGGGCAGGCGATGACCAGGACCGCGACGGCGGAGGTCAGGCCGGCCTGCGCCGTGTGCCCGGTGACCAGCCACCCCACCAGGGTGAGGGCGGCCAGGGCCAGGACCACCGGTACGAAAACAGCCGAGACCCGGTCGGCCAGACGCTGTACCGGCGCCTTCCCTGCCTGCGCCGCAGTGACCATAGCCCCGATCTGTGCCAGGGTGGTTCCCGTCCCCACCGCTGTGGCACGCACCAGCAGGGTTCCAGAGGTGCTGACGGTGGCGCCGATGACAACGTCGCCCCGGTCAACCTCCACCGGGACGGACTCCCCGGTCAGCATGGAGGCGTCTACGGCTGAGCGCCCCTCGACTACCACGCCGTCGGTGGCGACCTTCTCCCCGGGGCGCACGGTGAACAGGTCCCCGACAGCCAGTGCCTCCACGGGGACCCTCTCCTCGCTGCGCCGGGCCTGAGGAAGCGGGGCGCCGTCCTCGTCAAGGACGTCGATGCTGCTGGTAGAGCCCTCCGGGGAGGTAAGTATCACCCGGGTGACCTCCTTGGCGCCCAGCTCCAGAAGCGCGCGCAGGGCGTCCCCGGAACGGTACCTGGCGCGGGCTTCCGCGTAGCGGCCTGCCAGGAGGAAGGTCGTGACCCAGGCGGCGGACTCGAAGTACAGGTGCGGGTGGTCGGTCTGCTGCCGTGGCAGGAGCTCCATGGGCATGCGCATGCCCAGCTCCCCCGCCCCGCCCAGCAGGAGCGCCCACAGGCTCCAGACGGTCGCGGCCAGCACACCTGTGGACACCAGGGTGTCCATGGTGAAGGTGCCGTGGCGCGCGGCGCTGAGGGCGGAGCGGTGGAAGGGCCAGGCCCCCCAGGTCGCCACCGGCAGGGCCAGGGTGGCGACGCCCCACTGCCACCCGGTCACCTGGAGCGCCGGGAGCATCGAGACCGCCATGACGGGAACCGACAGGAGCAGGCAGACCTGTAGCCGACTGCGCAGGTGCTCCGCCCGAGCCCGCTGGGACTCCCCGATGCGTGCCGTGCCTGCGCCTGTACCGCTTGTGCTGGTGGTGGGCGTCTGTGTGGCTGGGGCGGCTGCCTCGGGGCGCGACTGGTATGACGACGCCGACGAGCCTGCCTGCTCCTGAGGCTGCTTCTGAGGCTCCTTGGCGGCCTCCTGGCCCGTCTGCGTGGGCAGGTCGGCGGTGACAGGTGCGTTGGTGGTACCAGTAACCTCAGCGGTGTAACCCGCTGCGGCGACGGTGGCCAGGAGCTTCTCGTCGCTGACAGGCTCGGTCAGGACCACGTGGGCGGACTCGGTGGCCAGGTTGACCGTCGCGGTGACGCCGTCCAGCCGGGAGAGCTTCTTCTCTACCCGTGCCACGCAGGCGGCGCAGGTCATGCCGCCTACCGCCAGGTCCACAGTGCGTTGCGCAGCCCCGGGAGGCAGCGGCGGGCTGTCTGTCGTGCTCATGCCTGCCAGGTGTCGCGCTCGACGGCGTCCAGGGTGTAGTCCCCGGCCTCGTCGATTGCGGCTGCCAGGGCGTCGTCGTCGAGCCGGGTGTCTGAGACGACCGTGGCCACGGACTGGCCGCCCTTGTTGAGGATGACCGAGACGTTCTTGACGCCGTTGATGGCTTCCAGCTCCTCGGTGACGTGGGCGACGCAGTGGTCGCAGGTCAGTCCCGACACCCTGAGGGTGGTGGTGCGGTCGGTGCCGTCGGGCGTGAACTCTGTCATGAGGTTCTCCTTGGGTCTGTGTGTTCCGGTCTCTTGGCGTCTCTTGGTCTCTCGCAGGTCCCGTGCGGCCTGCTGCGCGGTGCCCCTGAGGGGGTGCCCTGGCGGGCTGCCGCGTGCGGGTGCCGTGGTACCGGGCGGGTGGGCTACTCAGCGGGCTGCTGGTCGCCTGCGGGTCTGATACGCAGCTGCGGGGAGAGGGTCAGGAGCGGACCAGGCGGGTGACGGCCTCGCAGGCCTCGCGGATCTTCTCCCGTCCCTCCTCCTCGCTGGTCTGGGCCGCGGCCAGGACGCAGTGGCCCATGTGCTCCTCCAGGAGGGCGAGGCTGACGGCCTGGAGCGCCCTGGTGGCTGCGGAGACCTGGGTCAGGACGTCGACGCAGTAGATGTCCTCCTCGACCATGCGCGATATCCCGCGGACCTGGCCCTCGATCCGGCGCAGCCGCCTGAGGTGGTCCTCCTTGGTCTCGGTGTACCCGGCCATGCTGCCTCCCCGGCTGCCTCGCTGACTTCCTCTGCTCGCCCGGCTCGCGCCGCGCCGCAGGTGGTCCAAGTCTACCTCATATACCCCCAGGGGGTAAGGGGGGGGCGGCCCCGGGTCTCGTCCTACCCCGCTGGAGCATCGGACTTCTTCCGCTGGAGCCCGGACGGGGAGCCACCAGCAGGGTAGTCATGCCATGCTCGTGCCATGACTAGCCCGACTCCCCCTCCCCCGACCGCCCCGCCTGCTCCCACGGACGCCCAGCGAGCCGCCGCAGCCGACCCTGCTACTCCTGCGGGCACCCTCGCGGTCCTGGCGGGCAACCACCCCCGGCTGCGAGAGCTGATCGGACGCAACCCCGCCTGCCCGCCGGAGCTGCGCTCCTGGATCAGCCGTGCGCAGGCTGGTAGCGCGCAGTCTGGCGGTCCTGGCCACGCGGGTGGGCTGTCACTGGAGGCCTCACATGGGGCGCACCAGCCCGACAGCGACGTACCGGACACCCTGGGCGCACCGCAGGAGGCGTCGTGGGCGCCCCACGGGTGGGAACCCTCCGACGTGGGCCTGGGGCCTGAGCCCTTCGGCTCCGTGCTGGGGGACCCGCTGACCGGCTCCCCGCTGGCTGACGTCAGCATGGATGACAGCGTGTACGACGAGGAGCAGCAGGCTGGTCCGGAGGGTGTCCCAGGAGGAGCGCCGTCACTCGACCGCCCCGCCCACGGCGTCCCAGGGAAGTACAGGTAGCAGGGAAGTACAGCTAGAAGGAGGCCCTTGTACCCGTGCGGGCGTAGCCGTGCCGGAAGGCCCAGGCCACGATCTCCAGGCGCGACCTCGCCCCTGTCTTGCCGAGCAGAGCGGAGACGTGCGTCTTGACTGTGGCCTCGGCGATCGCCAGACGCGAGGCGATCTGCCGGTTCGAGGCGCCCTCGCACAGCAGCCGCAGCACGTCGCGCTCCCGGTGGGACAAGACGGCGGCTGTGTCCACGTCGGGGACGGAGGCCAGCGCATAGTCAATGAGACGTGGCATGAGCGCCGGGGTGACGACCTTCCCCCCGGAGTGCGCGACGCGGACCGCGGAGACGATCTCCTCTGTCGACGAGGTCTTGAGCAGGACGCTGCTGGCGCCCGCCTCCAGGCTCTGTAGCAGGGTGGCGTCGGTGTCCTGGGTAGCCAGGACGACGACGCGGGTCCGGGGGGAGGCTCGCAGCACCTCCCGGATCATCGCGGTCCCCTCCACGGGGTGCTTGGCATCGCCGTGGAGGGAGGTGATGAGGACGTCAACGGTGTGCGCCCGCAGGAACGCCAGTGCCTGGTCCGCCGAGCGCGTCGTGGCCAGGACCTGGATGCCGACGTCAGCCGACAGGCAGGATCGCAGGTAGGTCAGTGCCATAGCGTCGTCGTCCACGACGGCGACCCTGATGGCCGAGGAGGAGGACTGGGAACTCATGTGTCTCCTTGTCGGGTACGCGGGCTCTCGCCGCCAGCTGCCGATCCACGTATCAAGCCCCGGGTTTAGCCGGGGGCGCGTCGCAGGGACGCGCACGTGCTGGCTGGCCGCTCAGGCCGTGCAAAAGAACGTTACAACAAAGTAATGAGCGGGGTCGGACAAACGGGGGACCGGCGATAGACCGACGGCTGATGTGCCGACCTCCTAGGGCGCAGCATGCTGTGTGCTGCCAGCACCGGTGCGCTACCCCGGCCAGCGGGCTGCCTCGGTAACGTCAGTAGGAGGGACCGCCCCATGAGCACGCGACACACCCCAGCATCCGGCGCCGTGTCACGACCGGTGACGGCCTACCTGTTCCAGGGGGAGTTCGGCCGTGGCGTGGTACGGCGCCTTGCCGACAGCCGTGACGTGGTCCTGTCTGCTGACGGCGGTCTGGACGCCTCCCAGGTCCCCGAGGCTGACCGCCTGGTCCTGGTAGCCGACTCCGGCCAGGAGGAGCTGCGGGAGGGCTTGGACCGCCTGTCCTTCGCTCGCGGCGTCCCCTCGGTGGCGCTGGAGCGGCACCGTGCTGAGCTGCGCTGCGGCCCCCTGGTAGTTCCCGGTAGCACTGCCTGCTACCGGTGCTACCGCTGCGGTAGGCGCCGTCACCTGCGTCCTCATCGCGTCGGGACTGGGGAGTCGGCCCTGCTGCCACGCGGGCGGGGCCAGCACGTCGTCCTCGCCATCGGGCTGATAGCGCTGGCCCTGGACGGTGTGGACAGCCGTGGCCCCTTCGCTGACCTGCCTGGCGAGCCAACCGGGCAGGTGTGGAGCGCGGACCTTGTCGCCGGGACGACCTCCTGCTCCAGGATCGTCGGCGTGCAGCGGTGTGCTACCTGTTCCAGAGGACGAATGCCTCCGTCAGCACAGCCGCGGGCTACTTGGCGCAGTCGGTCCGTCACGCCCTGACAGACCTCGGGGTCAACACCTTAGGGGGTTGACCCGTCCAGGTGGTCTACCAGCTGTACGGCCAGGCCCGTGTAGGTGGCGGGGCTCAGGGCCAGCAGGCGTGCCTCGACGTCGTCGGGCAGGCCCAGGCTGCGGATAAGGTCACGCATGCCCTCGGGCGTGACCTTCCTGCCACGGGTCAGCTCCTTGAGACGCTCGTAGGGGTCGGCCATGCCGGTGGCCCCGGCCACCGACGCCGCGCGCATGGCCTGCTGGACGGGTTCACCCAGTACCTCCCAGGCGGCGTCGAGGTCCTCGGCCAGGCGGGAGGCGTCCACGTCCAGCCCGGCCAGGCCCCGGCGGAGGTTGTCAACAGCCAGCAGCGAGTGGCCCAGGGCCACCCCGATGTTGCGCTGGGTGGTGGAGTCGGTGAGGTCGCGCTGGAGGCGGGAGGTGACCAGGGTGGCGGCCAGGGTGTCCAGCAGGGAGCAGGAGAGCTCCAGGTTCGCCTCGGCGTTCTCGAAGCGGATCGGGTTGACCTTGTGCGGCATGGTCGAGGAGCCGGTGGAGCCCTGGGCGCTCAGGCGCTGGGTGAAGTAGCCCAGGGAGATGTAGGTCCACATGTCCGTGGCCAGGTTGTGGGCGATACGGTTGAAGCGGGCGACGTCGCTGTAGAGCTCGGCCTGCCAGTCGTGGGACTCGATCTGGGTGGTCAAGGGGTTCCAGGTCAGGCCCAGGGACTCCACGAAGGAGCGCGACACCGCCTGCCAGTCCGCCCCGGGCACGGCCACGACATGGGCGCCGTAGGTGCCGGTGGCCCCGTTGAGCTTGCCCAGGTACTGCGTGGCCTCCACCCGGCGGACCTGGCGCGACAGGCGCCGGGCCAGCACGGCCACCTCCTTGCCCAGGGTGGTGGGCGTGGCGGGCTGGCCGTGGGTGCGGGCCAGCATGGGGGTCTCGGCGTGGCTGCGAGCCAGCGTGGCCAGGTCCTCCACCAGCCCCCGGGCGGCGGGCAGCCACACCTGGGTCACGGCGTCGTGCACGGTCAGGGCGTAGGAGAGGTTGTTGACGTCCTCGCTGGTGCACAAGATGTGGACGATCTCGCCCAGCCCCGGCAGCACGGTGTGCCCGCCGTCGGCGCTGGCCAGGTCTGGGGCGTCCGCGGCGGCCTCCAGCCTGCGCTTGAGCAGGTACTCCACGGCCTTGACGTCGTGGCGGGTCTGGGCCTCGATCTGGGCCAGCTCGGCGACCTGCGCCGCCGCGAAGGAGCCGACGACGCCGCGCAGGTAGGCCTTTTCGCTCTGCGACAGGACCGGGGCGCCGGGCAGCACCCGGTGGTCGGTGAGGTGGATGAGCCACTCGACCTCCACCCGCAGGCGCGCCCGGTTGAGTGCCGCCTCGGAGAGGTGGTTGGTCAGGGGGGCGGTTACGGCCCGGTAGCGCCCGTCCAGGGGGCCGAGCGCGACGGGTGGGGCCAGGGCGGACAGGTCCACCCCGGGGGCGGGCGTGGGATCGCTTGCAGAGGTGGGTGCGGGGTCGGTCGCAGGGGCGGTCATGGGGCGATTCTGCCAGGCGCTGGTGGGTGGGAGCGGGCGGGCAGCCTAGGTGGGAGCGGGCCTGGTGCGGCGTGCCTGCGGCAATGCCCGCAGCGCTGGCTGGCGTCAGGTGCGCTGGTAGGTGGTGGTCCTGCTCCCCTGGCCACCCTGGACGGAGACGAGTCCCGACCTCCTGAGCAGGTCCAGCGCGTACCCGACCTGACGCCTGGTCAGCCCAGTTGCCTCGGCGATCTGTGCGCGCGATCTGGCCCCGGTCTCCAGACTTGCCCAGACCGCGAGGGTGTTGCCAGACAGCCCGACCGGGTCACCAGGCGTCGTCGGAGTCTGCGGCTCTTCTGGTGTCCTCGTGCCAGGAGCCGTCTGGCCCGGACCCGCCGACTCCTCGACCAGGGACGCGGCGGGTGCGAGCGCGTATGACGTCGAGCCTTTTGTTCCCGAGATCATGGCTAGACCACGGTTACTGAGGTCCTGCAGCTGTCGTCGGGCCTGCTCCGAGTCCAGGCCGAAGCGGCGTCGGTAGGTTGAGTTCCTCCAGGACCGGCCGTGCCTCATGTCCACCAGGGCGTGACGCTGCTCGACGGTGAGACCCGTTGAGTCAAGGGCGGAGAGCCAGTTGAGGTCGGCTGGGGACAACAGGGCAGATCTGGGCAGCAGGGCGGTAAACCGTACGCCGGTGTCATGAAAGCGGACGGGCTCCATGTCTGCCTCGCGCAAAGCGTCGCGCACCGCGCGGATTCCGGTGCCGAGGCCCTCGATCACGCGCCGTTCCTCAGTGTCAGCAGCGAAGGTGCAGATGTCGTACAGGCGCTCGTTGACCGCTGACTTCCCATGCTGGGTTCCCAGCTGGTCCACGCTTACTCCCCACAGGCCGCCCGGGCTGGAGATGACAAGGCGGTCCTGCTTCAGGCGGATCTCGATCCCCTTGGACAGGGCCGGTTCCGACAGGTCGCGGTGGACGAGGGCGTTGGCGATGAGCTCGCGGACGGCGACCAGGGGGTACTCGTGCGTGTTCCGGCCGTGCCCATCCTGGTCGAACGTGATGTCGGTCCGTGTGTGCTGGGACACCCAGTCGACGGCGGCGGTGAGCATGCGGGGAACTGCACCGTCGATCCTGAGGCGCTCGGAGGCGCGTGGTCCGGTCTGCCCCCCAAGGACTGCAGCCGTGATGGCGAGGGTGGGGACATGCCTTTGCGGATACTGTCCCAGGGCGTACAGGCCAGCCAGTGTGACCTCGCCGTCGTCCGTCAGGACGTTGAGATTGAGCAGGATCTCCTTGTCAGGTTGCTCCCTCAAAGATGTCGAGCCAGCGCGTACGTTGCGCAGGAAGACCCTCACCAGGTTGTCATCGAGGCTGCTGATCGAGGTGCCCGGTACGGGGGCTGTGTCCTCGCGGGGACGCTGGTGGCGCATCAGCAGCTGCTGCTCCTCCTGGAGGGACATCTGGTAGTCGCCGTCGTACTGGCGCAGGTAGGCGGCATCGTTGCCTGCCCAGCGGACGGGCTTGGCATTGACTGGCGCCTCCTGCACGTTTGCGACGACGACGGTCCTGCCATCAAGCTCGATGCTGTGGGTGTCAACAGTAATCCTGCTGGAGAAGCCCTGGCGCGCTTGAGACACCACTGCCTGCATCTGCTGGTGGGGATTGGGGACCCCGACCACCTTGACCGGGTCCTCACTGACGCCCAGAAGGATCGTCCCCCCGCCGGGAAGGTTGGCGAAGGCCGACAGAGTCGGGCCGAGAGCCGACCGGGAGTACTCTGCGAAGGTCTTTGCCTCGATCTCCAGGCAGTCGCCTCCCTCAAGCTCGAGTCGGGCAAGTGCCTCGGTGAGATCCTCCTCATCGGCAACCACGACAGAAGTGTATATGAGGCGGGCGGGTGTGTACATGAGGTGTGCATGAGGCGGGCGGGTGTGTACATGAGGTGTGCATGAGGCGGGCGGGTGTGTACATGAGGTGTGCGGTAGCGCGGCTCCGTTTGCAGCCTCAGACGCCCGACGGGCAGCACCTGATTGAAGACACCGGCGGGCCGCAGCCGGTCGAGACAGCCGTAGGGTGTCAGTTCCGGCTGGCCTGGAGGGCGCGCAGTGTCTGCGGGACAGGGCTGCCGGTGCAGTCCAGCCCCTGAGCGATGAGCTCCTCGTAGTGGGTGATCTTGGCGTGCAGGGCCTGCTCGGCGCGGTCCAGGCGGTCACGGTGCTCGCGCAGGCGCCCCAGTTGCTCCTGGAGGATCGTGATACGCCTGCCGTGGGTCGTCGCGCCCTCAGCCATCAGCTCGGCGAAGCGCCGCATCTGTGAGGTGGGCATCCCAGCCTCGCGCAGCGCCGTGAGGACCCAGACCGTTGACTGGTCAGTGGCGTGGTAACGACGTCGGCCGTCGGGGCCGCGGGGAACCGGGGAGACCAGTCCCTCCTTCTCATACCAGCGCAGGGTGTCCGGGCTCAGCCCGCACCGCCGGGACATCTCGGTAATGCTGATCCAGGTGCGATCCACGCTGGGCAGTCTAGAGGTCGGACTGTGCCGTGCGTGGGGTCAGGCTGCGGCACAGGTGGGTGGCTTGCCGGGCAGGGTCCCTACGGCCCGCCTCGGTACAGGCTGTTCGGGGCTCAGTGCCTGGCACCCGGTGCCGGGCTCACCGCATCGGTGGTCGCCGGTGCCCGGGTGTCCTGCGTCTGCTTGCGCTGGAGGGTGCTCCAGCTTCTAGCGTGCTTCTCGTGTGGGTTGGTGCTGGCGCAGTCTGACCCGGTCCGGGCGGCGTCGACACAACCACGAGCCTCATGAGCATGAGCCATGAGCGCAAAAAGGTAGACCACGAAGGTAGACCACGCACTCGTGCCTGAAGGAGGCATCCATGCGAGCACTGACAGCAACCAGTTACGACGGACCTGCCGCCATGACGGTGACCGAGCACGACGTCCCGCGACCTGGATCGGGCCAGGTCGCTATTGACGTCACTCATGCTGGCCTAGGGTTTGTTGACGGCATGTTCGCCTCCGGCTTCATGCGGATGCCGCTGCCGTACGTGCCCGGGCTTGAGGTGGTGGGAACGGTGCGGGCTCTCGGGGAGGGAGTGGACGGGCCTGAGCCCGGCCACCAGGTGGCAGCACTACTGATGCCTGGCGGAAGAGGGTGCGGCGACGTCGTCGTGGCCCCGGCTGACCTGGTGGTGCCAGTGCCTGCTGACCTGGACCCGGTGACGGCTGCGGCGACCTGCACCAACACGATCACCGCCCTGGCCGCGCTGGAGCGGATAGGGAGCCTAGGTGGGGCGCGCGTCCTGGTCCACGCTGGCGTGGGTGGGGTGGGTTCCCAGTTTGGGCAGGTGGCCCGGGTCCTGGGGGCGGAGCATGTGGGTGCCGTCGTCGGGTCACCGAGCAAGGCCCAGGCTGCGACCGCGCTGGGCTACGACGCCGTCTACCTCCGTGAGGACATGGCCCAGGTCCCCACCGGGGCCTGGGACCTGGTGGTCGATCCTGTCGGCGGCGGGGCTACCCGAGCTGGCCTGGAGCAGGTGGCTGCGTTTGGCACGCTGCTGCGGGTCGGTAACGCCTCCAGGGAGGAGCCGGTCCAGATTGACTCCCTGGACCTGTGGCTCAGGGGTGTGGCGGTCGTTGGCTTCAACCTGGGTGGGTGGGCGCTTGGCTACCCGGCGCAGACTGGCAGCCACCTGCGGCGGGCTCTTGAGCTTGTGGCGAACGAAACGGTGCGGGTGGAGGTGACCCGGCAGGTGCCTCTGGCACAGGCCGGCAATGCGCTGCAGGACGTCCTTGACGGGCGTACCCGGGGCAAGGTTGTGGCTGTTCTGCGAGGGTAGCCCGATGGGCTGCACATCTTCGGCTTGCGGCTTGGCAGCCCCCGCTGTGGCAACCAGATGCCTGTTGTACACAGTTCCGTAGAACCATGCGGTTTCGGTTCTTCTGGAGGCTGGGTCGCGCCGCAGTCCAGGATGTTGAAGATGTGTGGCAAGGGATGGAAGAGAGAGTTTGTAAGTTGGGTGATGCGTCTATCCTGAAGGCATGTGCCAGACGGTGCGGGAGCTGACTCGGGCTGACATGACCAGTGAGATGATGCTCTCCCTGGTGCGTGAGGCCGTAGGCCAGCCGGAGACCCAGGTCCGGTGCATCATCACCGAGGAGCTGCCCACGATGGTCGTCCTGGGCGCCGGCCCACAGGGTCGCCCCACCTCCCTCGCCGCCTGCGCCGTGCACCCCGACCACGTGGGCCTGGAGTACCTCGCCGTGGCCGACGGCCTGCGTGGGCTGCGTGGGCTGCGTGGGAATGGTCTCGGCCGCCTCCTCCTGACCGCAGTGGCGCGCCTGGGCTTCTGTGTGATAGCAGAGACTGACGACGACGCCGTCGGCTTCTACCGCAGGCTCGGCTTCCGTGTCACGACGGCCCCCGAGGACCCGCGCTGGCCGGGCGCCACCCGCTACCGCTGCGTGCTCGACACCGCGGCGGCCTCCTGTGCCCTCTAGGCTCGACCCGTGGCAGCAGGGGAGAAGCCAGGCCTGTCCGGCACTGATAGGAGGCAGGGCGGAGGCGTTCCCAAGGATGACCTCGGGGAGGACGTTCCCGCCTGGGTGGGGGAGCTCGTGGTCCTGGCTGAGCACGCCCGTGGTCTTCTGCGGGCTGAGGTGCCTGTGGCGGCCGTGGGTGGTGCCGCCCTGGTGGTGGCGGCCTGGTTCGGGGTCCCGGCCCTGCCGTGGCTGGCCTGGGCCTGCGCGGTGGGATCGGGTGGGCTCGCCCTGCGGCATGCTCGGCCTCCCCGAGGCTCCTGCCTGCGTGCCGGGGCGTGGACGGGGATTGTCCTGCTGGTGCTGGACCTGGTGATGGCGCCCTGGACGGTGGCGCTCCTGGTAGGGCTCAGGCTCGGGAGCGCCCCGCACCCGCTGCTGGCCGCTGCAGGCTGCGCGGTGTCGGGGGCCATGGTGGGGACGCTGGTGCTCGCCCTGACCAGCCTGGCCTCCGCCGTGGGTGCCCGACGGCGCGCTCACCCGGCACCGCGGGCGGGGACGGGCGGGTCTGCCGAGCGTCTGGTCCTGCGTGTGGGGGCGGGCGTCGGCGTCGTGCTCCTGGCTGCTGCTGTCTCCTGGCTGGTGGGGGAGTACCTGAGGTGGTGGCTGGTCGGGGCGGTGGCGGTCGTGACCGAGGCGGGCGCCGCCCTGGTAGTGCGCTTAGGGGCGTGGGCTCAGCGCCAGACTGCTAAGTAGGACTTCCAGGTAAGGCTGCCAGGTAGTGGGCGGCGGCTGCTCGGTGCGGTGCCTCGACACCGGATCAGGATTTTCTCAGGCTTTCACAGGTGGTTCATGGCTGCTATGGGGGTGTTTGTCCAGGAGCAGCGCGTTACATAGTGGGCACCGCTGGACAGGATCGGCCCTGAGGGGAGGGGAACCCGATGAGGGGCCGGGACTGAGTTCGGTGCGGGTTTAGGGACCCCGTTCCGGGCGCTCTGGCGAAGGAGGCCTGCCCCTCCTCGGCCTTATGGGAAGCCGGGTGGCAGGAGGGCCTCGTGAGGCTTGGGCCTGCGGTCCGGGGCAAAACCGCCCCGGACCGCAGGCCGGGTCCTCCTGACATACTGGGGCCGGTGTCCGTGGGCACGTTCCCAGACCTGCTACCTTCCCTGTTCTTTTGCTGCCTGACTTCCTTTCTTACCCATATGGGATAACTCTGGGCGCTGTTGGTGCGGCAAGTCCGGCACATGTGGACCGAAACGGTGACAGCACCCAGGTCACCACAAGTTGGTTGTCGAGTCCTACATCCACAGAATTCGATGGCTTACGGGGTGTACAAAAGGTGACATAGTCATAACATCGTGCCATGACTTCCTTCCCCTCCTCACTCCTGTCTCTTGCCGAGGACGACTACGACGCCGGACTCGCGCTCATTCCCTCTGACGTCCCGGGGTCCTGGGTCGGCAGCGTCGCGCAGGCCTGTCGACTGAGCCTGGAGGAGGCTGCCACCCTGGTCGAGGGACTGCGGGCGCTGCTGTCTGCGGCCCAGGAGGCCGCAGCGACCATGGATGCCCGCGCCGAGCTGGCCGACGTGGAGCCCGGTGCCAGTCAGGCAGGCGATGGCTTGTGACTCTCCAGGAGGATGCCGGGCGCCCACTGGTCGGCGTCCTTCCCGGGCAGGAGCCAGGTGACCTAGACTCAGGCCACCAGTGGCATATGACTACCCCGGGCAGCGGCG
The DNA here is from genome assembly GCF_003591215.1 of Actinomyces sp. 2119. NCBI lineage: Bacteria > Bacillati > Actinomycetota > Actinomycetes > Actinomycetales > Actinomycetaceae > Actinomyces > Actinomyces sp. 2119. Next base: position 30,181 of record NZ_QYRR01000002.1, on the reverse strand, counting down.
CGGTCATCATGGTCGTGGGCGGCACGATCTCGGTAGATACTGCTGACCTGGACGCTTTCGCCGCTGCCCTGCGTGCTGCGGCGGAGTCCCTGGAGCAGGCCCTGGAGCACATCGGTGTGGCCCTGGCCCGGATGTACCTTGGCGACTGGTTCTCCGGCATCGGTGTCGCCAGGTCTCTGCTCGCCAGTCAGGGTGACCCCTCCGACCAGGCCTACCAGGCCAGTCGGACGGAGTGCGTCTCCTGCCTGGAGCGGCTGGCCAGCGGCCCCGGGTCCTTGTCGGAGACCGTTGCGACCCTGAGAGGCCTGGCTGCAGACGTCTCTGCCTGCTCTGAGACCTACCGGCTGGCGGAGACCGGGGCTGTTCCGGCGCTCAGCTCGATGGGGCCGGTGGACCTGGCCGCCTTTGACTGCGCGCTCGTTCGCACGGTGCTGGGCCCGGTGTCCTGGAGGGCGAGCCTCCTGGCCCGCCTGCTGACCGCAGTCGGCAGCCCCCTCTACAAGCTGGCCCAGGACGACGAGGACCTTCAGGCGGTGGTCCAGGGGCTGGGGGTGCTGCTCAGCGACCCTGCCACCGCACGGTGGGTCAAGGACGACGTCGTCAGGCTCGCCCTGCTGACCAGGTGGTTGTCACAGGCGCGGACCGGGCGCGAGGCAATCACCATCCAGGTCTACCTGGAGGAGGTAGCCCAGCGCCTGGACCCGTGGGTGAGCGAGCAGCTGCCGGACCGGGTGCGGCAGGGGACGCAGGTGGTGGACACCTCGTCCCTGACGCCCCTGCGGCGCGCCGCCCTTCATCTCGGGGCTGTGGCCGCGGCAAGCGGGTCGTGGCTGTTCGGCTCTCAGACGGGGATCAGCGTGACCCCTGTCGGCGGCCGGGGCTCCACCAGGGTGTCCCCGCCGCAGGAGGACCCCTACGGCCTGGGTAGCCAGGTGGGGGAGGGCCTGGTGGGCCAGGGTGAGCGCTGCACCGCGCCGGGCAGTATCGCCGAGGTCATCCGCCACGGGCAAGAGGTCCAGGGCAGACGGCACGAACTGGGGCAGGAGCACGAGGAGGCGGGTGTCATCTCGATCCAGCGGGTGGAACGTGCTGACGGCTCCCGCTCCTGGATGGTCTATGTTCCTGGCACGACAGGCTGGACCAGCGGCAACGGCGGTCCCCAGGACCTGCTGACCAACCTGGAGGCGGTCGGCGGGGCGCCGACCGCCATGGACTCCGCGGTTGTCACCGCGATGCGGCAGGCGGGGATCCGCGACGACGAGGAGGTCGCTCTCTACGGGCACTCCCAGGGTGGTATTACGGTGTCCAACGTCGCTGCCGACCCCGCTGTCCAGGAGCGCTTCCGCGTCACCGCAGTCTTGACGGCAGGCAGTCCCGCCGCCGGCGCGGATGTTCCGGAGTGCGTGCGCGTCCTGCACCTGGAGAACGTCGGGGACGCCGTTCCCGGTCTGGATGCCACCCCCAACCCTGTGACGCAGCACCGTCAGACGGTTGTCATTGACTCGCGTGAGCAGGACGACGGAAGGTACCCTCACCGTGCAGGCAGCTACGCCCAGGCAGTCGAGGGGATCGAGGACAACGAGCCTGCCCTGCGGGAGTGGAACGAGGAGCTTGCCCGGGTCACAGGTGCCGGGGAGGAGGGGGTGCGGGTCGTGGAGTACACCTTCGCCGTCGAGCGCCTGACAACGGGCGGTTTCGACGGCCTGGAGCCGACCCCTCGGCCACAGGCCGCCCCGGTGGACCCCAACGGGTAGGGGGCGGACGGTGTCCCGGCCTTGGCTGCCTGGTGCTAGTCCTTGGTGCTAGTCCTCTGAGCGGACGAACATCGCCACGACCGCCGCTGAGATCACTGAGACGACTACCGACCCGGCCACGGCCCATCCGAAGGAGGCGACCTCAAGGCCCAGCGGCACCGAGCCCGCGGCCCCCAGGGTACCCAGGTGGTCGGTGAGCCACCCCGCCAGGCTGAGCATCGCCCCGTTGACCACGAGGGCGAACAGGCCGAAGGTCACGATGTAGAGCGGGAAGGCCAGCACCCTTGCCACCGGCTTGATCACGGAGTTCACCAGTGCCAGGACGAGGCCGACAACCACCAGGTTCAGCCACATCTGCGCCGCCCCACCCGACCGGGGCACGTCAAGTCCAGGCAGCAGCGCCGCAGCCAGCCACAGGCCGACCGCGTTGCCGAGGGTCCGCACGATCATCTCCATGGGCACATCCTCCCAGAGTCCCCTGTGGGGTGCCAGGATAGGGGGTATGACCGAGGTAAGGACGAGCGTGCGCATCCGCCAGGCGGTGACCAGCCTGCCCTCCTACGTGCCCGGTGCGCGCCCCGGGCACGGCGACGTCGCCAAGCTGTCCTCCAACGAGCTGCCCTTCCCGCCCCAGGAGGCCGTGGTGGCCGCCATGACCCGGGTGGCCGCCGAGGCCAACCGCTACCCGGAGATGACCGGTGAGGGGCTGGTGTCCGCGCTCGCGCACCGGTGGGGGGTAGAGGCCAGCCAGGTGGTGGTGGGCAACGGCTCGGTGGCTCTCATCCAGCACCTCCTGGACACGGTGTGCGACCAGGGCGACGAGGTCGTCATGCCGTGGCGCTCCTTCGAGGCCTACCCGATCTGCGTGGCCGTGGCCGGGGCCCACGCCGTCACGGTGCCGCTGACGTCCCAGGGGAGGCACGACGTCCCCGCCATGTTGGCTGCCCTCACCCCCCGCACCCGCGTGGTCATGGCCTGCACCCCCAACAACCCCACCGGGGCCGCCCTGAGCGCCGAGGAGCTGACCACGCTGGTGGAGGGGGTGCCCCGCGATGTCGTCGTGCTCGTGGACGAGGCCTACCTGGACTTCGTCACCGACCCCTCCGTGGGCGACGCTCTGGACCTGCTGCCCCACCACCCCAACCTGGTGGTCTCGCGCACCTTCTCCAAGGCCCACGCCCTGGCCGGGCTGCGGGTGGGCTACCTGATAGCTGAGCCGGGGCTGGCCAGCGCGGTGCGCAGCGTGGCCACGCCCTTCGGGGTGAGCCTGCCCGCCCAGGCTGCCGCTGTGGCGGCCCTCGGTGAGGAGGTCCGGGCGGAGACCGCCCGACGTGCCAGACTCGTCGTCGCTGAGCGGGAGCGGGTAGTGGCTGCCCTGCGTGGGCAGGGCTGGGAGGTTCCCACCACCCAGGGCAACTTCTTCTGGCTGGGGGTGGGGGACCAGGCTGCGGCGCTGGCCGGGCACTTCGCCCAGGCAGGTGTGCTGGTGCGCCCCTTTGCCGGGGAGGGCGTGCGGGTCAGCATCGGCACCCCGGAGGAGAACGATCGGGTCCTGGAGGCGGCGGCAGCGTGGTCAGCCCGCTGAGGCCTGGGTGGGCCGTGCACCCTTGGTGGCACGGCGCCGTCGTCTACGAGGTCTACCCCCGCTCCTTTGCCGACACCGACGGGGACGGCGTGGGTGACCTGCGCGGTGTCGCCTCACGCGTGCCCTACCTGGCCGCTCTGGGCGTGGACGCCGTGTGGCTGTCCCCCTTGCTATCCCTCCGCCCCGGATGCAGGCCCCGGCTCGCCGCAGCGCGAGCGCTACCAGTTTCGTCCCGGCACCGGGCCGGACGGCTCCCAGCCACCCAGTGACTGGCGCTCTATGTTCGGCGGATCCGCCTGGCAGCGGGTGGAGTACCACACTGCTGGTGGTGCTGGCGGACTGTCTGGCTGGAGGCTCCAGCGCACGTGCTGGCCTTTGAGCGGGGCGGGGTGCGGTGCTGGACGGCTTTGGGCGCGCCAGCGAAGCTGCCTGCCGGGGAGGTGCTCCTGTCCAGCGAGCCGGTGCTGCCAGCAGGAGTGCCCCGGCAACAGAAACTTCATAGGACAACATGGCTCCGTGTTGTCCTATGAAGTTTCTGTTGCATGAGCGGGGTGGGCCGCAGCCTGGGCCCGCGCCGGAGGGGGCTGGACGCGCAGCCCTCGGTGTGGTACAGGTGTACCAACGAGGGCTTCGGGCTCTCTCACGGTGACCAGACCCAGACGGGCGGCTGACGGGGCTGGATCCAGCACGACGGCGTGCAGCCGGGCCGTCACGGGCTCCCGGCTCCGGCTGGCCTGGTGGCCGCAGCTGCCAGCCCTGACGCCTTCGTCGGCTGGTCCCTGGGGCTGGCCCCGTGGCTGGTCGGCCCCAGGCCCCGACCACCACTGCCTGAGGCGACCAGCCCCCGGAAAGGACGAACGATGATCACGGTACGCAGGATCATGGGTGTGGAGACCGAGTACGCCCTGGTCGACCGCGACGACCCCACCGCCGACCCCGACGACCTTGCTCGTCACCTCCTGTTCGCCTACGCGCGCGACGCCGCGACCCGGGGGCAGCCCTCCTCCCCGCACGTGCCCGCGGGTACCGGGCGGACCCTGCTGGATGGTGCGGGCTGCCGCTTCGACTACTCCGGGGAGCTTCCCGCCCGCGACGCCAGGGACGGGACCGACCACGAGCTGCCTGCCGAGGCCCGCACCCACGAGGAGACGGGCGCCGTTCTCACCGGGTCCGCCACCCGCTGGATCAGGAGGGTCAACGCCTTCGAGTCCCACTACTACCGGGGCTCAGCCACCCACGCGGTCAACGGGGCCCGGCTCTACGTGGACCATACCCACCCGGAGTACGCCTCGCCGGAGGTTCTCGGCCCCCGCCAGGCGGCCCGCTACGACATGGTCGGTGACCTCATCATGCACCGTGCCGAGGTTGCGCTGGGCCGCCAGCGCGGCACGCGGGTCCAGGTCCTCAAGAACAACACCGACGGACGCGGCGCCGCCTGGGGCGCCCACGAGAGCTACGCCGTGGACCGGGAGGTGGACTGGGACCTGCTGACTGCCGTCCTGCTGCCCTTCCTGGCCACCAGGCAGGTGATCGGCGGCTCGGGGCGCCTTGGCATCGGGGCGCAGAGCCAGGCCCCGGGCTTCCAGATCTTTCAGCGCGCCGACTATGTGGAGCAGGAGGTGTCGCTGTACACCACCCGGGAGCGCCCTATTATCAACACCCGCGACGAGGCCCACGCGGACCCGGTGCGCTGGCGGCGCCTGCACGTCATCACCTCCGACTCCTCGGTCCTGGCCGTCACCACGCTGCTGCGCACGGGCTCGACGGCGGCCCTGCTGTCCCTGGTGGAGGGCTACCCGCAGCGGGCCCAGGCCCTGGCCCAGCGCCTGGCCCTGGCCGACCCGGTGGGGGCCCTGCACGCCTTCTCCCACGACCCCAGCCTCCAGGTGCGTTGTGACCTGGCCGCAGGAGGCAGCATCTCCGCCCTGGAGGTCCAGCGTGCCTTCCTCGACGAGATCCGTGACGTAGCCGGGACGGGCGCTGACGAGGAGACTCAGGAGATCCTGGACCTGTGGGATGAGGCCCTCGACGCCCTGGAGCGTGGGTACCAGCACGCGGCCCACCTGGTGGAGTGGTGCGCCAAGCTGGTGGTGCTGGAGCGTCTGCGCTCCCGCTACGGGTGCGGCTGGGACGACCCGCGCCTGCGCGCGGCCGACCTGCGGTTCAGCGCCGTCGACCCCACCGTCTCGCTGGCTGCTGCGCTGGAGCGGGGTGGAATGGTGCGGCGCGTCGTGGAGGAGGACGCCGTGCTCCGCGGGGTGGAGACCGCCCCGGCGCAGACCCGTGCCGGCGGACGGGCCGCGCTTGTCCGGGCGTTCCCCGACCGCGTGTGGGCGGCGGGATGGACCTCCCTGGTGGTGGACACCGGCGCCAGGAACCTGCTGCGCGTCAGCCTGCCCGACCCGGCCCACCCCACAGCCGCCGAGGTGGAGCAGGCGCTCGCGGCGGGCTGCGTCACCGACCAGGGCACCCAGCCTGACCCCCACCGGACCGTTAGCCCCGGGGCCGGCTCTGGCACTGGCCGCGACGTCGGCCCTGCCGTGGGTCACGGCACCAGGCCCGGTATCGAGACCGTCCTGGGCGCTCTGGGGGTTGAGGTGCCCGACGAGCCCGCCATCTACGGCTGGGACGAGGGATACTACGAGACCCACTAGAAGGACTGCGCCACCACGGGCTGGCCACAGGGTGCCTGCCATCAGGGGGTGCGTGCACACACCCGGGGCGACTGAATCCTCGTAGATGACGCGTACACGGGTCATCTACGAGGATTCAGTCGCTCGGCGAGGGGTCGGTCTCCCCAGGGCGGCTCGCACCACTCAGCCCTGCGAGGCACCGCCCTGCGCAGATGCTCCGTCCTGAGGCTCCCTTCCTCAGCCCTGGGGCGCCGTCCCGTCCGGCTGGGCGCCGCCGGCACCACCACCCTGGGGGGCCTGACCGTCCTGAGGGTCACCACCACCAGGGCCGCCCATCCCCGACGACAGCGCGGCCGCAGTCCCTGTGGCCGAGCCGCCGGAGGTGGAGGCCACCGTGTACTCCTGGCCCTCGGTCAGGCCGATGACCGTGACCGCCTCGGCGGTGAAGGTCACTTCCAGGGAGGCGACTTCCTCCCCGGCGGAGTCAGCGGCGGCTTCAGTGACGGTCAGTGTGTCCCCGCTGGTTACGGAGGGTGACCCGGTCAGGCCTACCAGCTGGCTGGCGCCGTTGACGTCGATGGCACCGTCCATGGCCCCGGCCTGCCCGGAGACCAGGACGATCCCGCCGGTGACGTAGGCCGACCCGTTGGAGTCGATGCCGTCGGAGGAGGCGTAGGAGACCTGCACCTCGCCCCCGGAGACCGTCAGCACGGATCCGTCGTCGGCCTCGGTGTCGGTCTCGGCGGCCTCGTAGCCCTCAATGACAACGTCGCCGCTGGAGGCGTTGATGCCGTCGTCACCGGAGGCGATGTGGAGCCTCCCGTCACCTACGTTGATGAAGGCCGCCTCGACGCCCTCGTGGGCCGCGTCCACTGTCACCGTCCCGGAGTCCTGGGTGTAGCTCACCCCTGCGGTAATCCCCTTGGGGGAGGACGAGGAGCCGTCAGTGTCCTCAGCCGACTCCTCGGTGGACTGCTCAGAGGGGTCGGCCTGATCCTGGCCAGGCACCTCCTCCTCGATGACGGCGTTGGCCTGCCCGCCGCCAGCGGTGATGGTCACGGTGGTCCCCGCGACGGTGACGTCAGTGTGTGCGGTGATCCCGTCGTCCTCGGCGGTCAGGGTGACGTCTGCCTGCCCCAGCGCGACAAACCCCTTGGTCTCGTCGTCGTCCTCGCTGGACTTCAGGCCGTCGTCGCCTGCGGTGACGGTTAGCGTCCCGGACTCCACCACCAGGTAGTCCTTACCACGCACTCCGTCGTCGGCGGCGGTGACGGTGATGGTGGTGTCCCCGGTGACCACCAGGCCGTTCTTGGAGGAGATGCCGTCGTTGTAGGAGCCGGTCACGTCCAGGGAGCCGGTCCCGGTGATGGTGAGCGTGTCGGAGGAGAAAAGGGCCGCGGTAGGGGCGTCCTCGGAGGTGTCGGCGTAGGTCTGTGCGTCAGCCAGGGTGTTGGTTGAGCCCTGAGCCAGGACGATGACCGCCTCGCCAGCGTCCTGGACGTTGACAGCGGCCCCGGTGGTGCTGGTGACGTTCGCTCCGTCCAGGACTAGGCGGACCTCGGCGTCAGGGGCGTTGACCACGAGCTGGCCGTCGGTGGCCTCCCCGGAGACCACGTAGGTGCCGCCAGCGGTAATGGTGACGGTGGAGCCCTCCGCGCTCGCGCCCTCACCGTCGACCGTGGCGGAGGTCCCGGCCAGGCTGATAGTGGTGGCAGAGGAGGCGTCATAGGTGCCCGCGTCGTCCTGCTCGGTGGTCACGTCGGCCACCTCGGCGTTGGCGGCCAGGATGTCAGCGGTAGTGGCGCCCGTGGAGGCCTGGGCGACGGCGGAGCCGATCGTGGTCCAGGCCGTTGTCGAGGACTCCTCCTGGGAGCTGGTAGCGGAGTCGCTGGAGTCCTGGGAGCTGTCCTGGGACTCAGAATCCTGGGAGTCAGAACCCTGGGGGTCAGAGTCCTGAGAGTCGGAGTCCTGAGAGTCGGTTCCGGAGGACTCCGTGCCGTCTGAGGAGGCGCTGGCGCCGGAGGAGGCGGGGCTGCTTGACACGGAGCCCGAGCCTGCCAGGTTCCAGCACCCGGCGGTCAGTGCAGTAGAGGCGAGGAGGGCGAGGGCGGCGCAGGCTCGTCGGCCGGTGCGGTAGCGGGGTGTCTTCACTGGTGTTCTCCTGGTTGAGGGGCGGTCTCAGGCGGCGGGCGTGACGTCGGCCGTGACACCGCAGGTGGACGTGGCGTGGGCGAGCTCGCGGGTCAGGGTGCGGTGCCACTTGTGGGACGGCAGCTCGGGGTGGAGGACGGCCATGGCTGTGGCGTACTTGGAGATGCCCACGGGGCGGTACCCCCTGGCCCACAGGAGCCGGTCCGCCGGGGAGGAGGCCGCAGAGGTCTTGGTCTCGACGACGGCGAGCCCGTTGACGCGCACCGTGTGTCCTGTGCGGCCGGTCCGCGCCCTCCAGGCCAGGGAGGTGTCGATAGTGAGGCGGGCCTCCTCGGCGGGCAGGTGCAGGGTGGTGCGCTCGTAGGTGCTGTCCAGGACGGGGGACAGCTGGGCCGTGGTACGCCGCGCGTCGTCCTGGTTGCCGATCCCGGCCTCGCGCAGGCAGGTGGCCACGTAGTCGCGCCCGGCTCTGGTGATCCGGCTGGCGTCGCGGGAGCGGTAGTCCAGGCGCTCCTTGACCGTGGTCTCGCGCGAGCCCTGCGTCTTGACCTCCAGGAAGCACAGGTCGGAGTCCAGGTAGGTGCGGGTGCGGACCTTGAAGCGACGGCGCCGCTTGCGGGCTGCCAGGTAGTAGGACTCCAGGCTGGGGGTGTCGAAGTAGGTGGAGGCATAGCGGAAGCGGCGCAGCCCGTCGATCTGAAGGACGTGGGCCTGCCCGGCCAGCGCACCAAGAAGGTCCTGGGCGACTGCCAGGGGCACCAGGTACTTGCGGTCGACCCGGGTCAGCAGCCCCGCTGCGGCGTTGAGCTCGGCCAGGGTGATGGCGGGCAGGTGGTCAGTGCTGAGCCCGTCAACCCGACGGATGGATGGTGGTTCCGGGTAGGCCGGGGACGGCGCGACTGGTGCGGTGGCCGGTGCCAGGGGCGCGAGCGGTGCTGCCACCGGGGAGGCAGGGGCGGGTGCTACAGAGGTGGTTGCACCAGGAGCCATAAGGCGCAGGGAGCTTCTGCGCCGCGCGACGCGTGACGACGTCGTGGGCGCGGGTGTCAGGGTCAGGGGTGCTGTACTCATGGATCCTTGTCCTTCTTCCGTCCTGTCTCTGCTTGTTCTTTGCTGTTCTTTCGTGGTTCTTGGCTCGACGGTGCCGTGTCCTGCTCGGGGTGTGCTCTGCGCTGTGGACGGTAGGCAGCCTCGCTAGCCCGGCGGTCCGGGTCAGCCGACGGGCACGGTGCGCCCGGCCACGTGGCCGCGTGCGGGGTCGGCGGGGTGGGAGACAGGCTGGCGACGGGTGGCTGCGCTGACAGCGCCCTGCCTGCGGGGAAGCAGGAAGCGCACGTCCACCTGGGTAGTGTCGTTGACCAGGTCCACGCGCTCGACCTCGACGGAGCGCACGGTTGCGCCCAGGAGGTGCTCCAGGTGGCTCACAAGGGCGGCCTCGTCGGTGAAGGCGCGGTCGACCACAATGACCTGGTGGCGACTGCGGCGCATGAGGGCAGGGTGGTCGGCGACCCACAGGGAGGCCACCACCAGGGCCATGAGAGCGACCACCATGAGGAGCGGAGCCGTCTGGATGCCGCCGAGCAGACCCAGTGCCAGGGCGGCGAAGAAGTAGGCGACCTCGTGCTGGGACAGCGCGGTGGAGCGCAGACGGATGATCGACAGGACGCCGAAGAGCCCCAGGCCCAGGCCCGCGGCGACATCAGCCGTGGACAGTAGGAGGGTGACGGCCAGGACGCCGACGTTGACGCCGATGTAGGCGGCGGCGAGGTCCTTGCGGCTGTGTCGCGGTGCGTAGAGCGCGCCAACCAGCAGCACCAGGGCGGCCAGGTCGGCGGCGATGTAGGCCAGAGAGGCGAGGGTCATGAAGGCTCCTGTCAGTCGGTGGGGCTGCAGCGGGTCAGGGGCGACCCGTCGGCTGAGCAGAAGTAAAGGGAGGGAGTCTATGCGGAGCCTGTGGGGGGCACATGGGGCAGGCATGAATTTTGACGGGAACGTGGCTGGTGTGGGGATGCGCACAGGGTTGGTGGTGGCGCTGCTGTAGGCGTCCCCGTCGGAGGTGCGTCCTAAGACGGCACCCTGCCGGTAGGCTGGCAGGTATGTCGAGGAAGAAGCGTCAGAACCGCCGGGTGGGTGCCCGCTCCGGCCCCGAGGCCCGGGTCGGCGGCTCCGGTCCCGGCAGGCCGGACAGGCCCGCCAGGGTTGAGTTCGTCGCCAGGCCCTTCGCCGGGATTCCGGGGGAGGAGGAGCTGGTGGCAATGATGCAGATCATTCCTGCCGCGACCGCGAGGGTCCGCCTCGGCGAGGACCACGGTGGCAAGGACGTCCTGCTGGCCACTATCCTGCCCGACCTGGCTCAGGGGATGCGGCGCTCAGACGGTGAGGTGCTGGTGGCTCTACAGACTTCCATGCACTCCGGTGACGCCTCCCGCGACGTGGCAGCCGCCCTGCTGGAGGCTCTCGACCTGGAGCCCGGGGCTACCCTGCCGCGTCGTGGACTGCCGGGGCCGGGACCGCGCCTCCAGGACGTGCTGGACCTGGCGGTGGTCCCCGAGGTGGACCTGCGGGAGTCCTTTGACTACTGGCTTGACGCGGAGGCAGCCGCTGAGCCGCAGGCAGCCAGGGCCATCGAGGAGGCCAAGGCCGACATCGCCCCGACGCGGGCCGTACCCGGTGTCGAGCACGCCTACTGGTGCCGCATGAACGGCAAGGAGTTTGTGCGCTGGGTGCGCGGTGAGGACGAGGACGACTTCTTCAACGCCTTCGCCCGGGTGCACGCCCGGCGTGAGTCCGACCTGGAGGAGGGCGCCCGGTTCATCGGGGCCTTTCGGGCATGCGGCTTGGCAATCCCCGTGTGGGAGCTCAACCCCGGCACCGAGGCCGAGGAGCTGAGCGCGCCCCTGCGTGCCATGGGGGAGCGGCTTGACGCCGCCCTGGCTGAGGAGGGGCCTCTAGACGCTGCGGCGCGCCGGGCCAAGGCCGGCATCATCTCCCGGCAGGTCAACCTCTAGTCGGCCAGGGCCCGCTGCCCGGCAACCGCACATCTTCAGGTGGTGGGGTACGGGTGTGCCCCACCACTGGGCGGGATGCCGCAGACGCGACTGCTTCTTGGCACCGGGCTCCCTGCTGACGATGTGCGGCTGCTGGGGCGGGCGTGTCAGCCTGGCCCTGTCGGCCCCGGGTCCGCACCCCCCCCGGGGCCGTGCCCCGCCTGGCAGCCTAGGACTTCACTGCCAGCCGGGCCACCTTCTCCAGGTGCTTGGCCCGCCGGGCGTGCCCGCCCTTGGCGACCTGCCCGTAGTTGACCCACTTCCGCCCCTTCATGCCGAGCTGGCGCACGATCGTGCCCAGGAAGACGGAGCCGACGGAGTTGCCGGCCATGCGCTTGAGGAACCAGGTGGGGGCTGTCGACGTGGTGAGGACCAGCACCTGCTTGATGTGGGTGAGACGGCCCCTGACCCCGATATTGGTGGAGTCGTAAGCCCAGTTCTGCTTCATGACCTTGTCCATGAAGCCCTTGACGACTCCGGGAAGCTCGGACCACCAGATGGGTGCGATGATGATGAGCCGGGTGGCCTTGTCCAGCAGTCCCTGGTACTTCTCCACGAGGGGGTCTGTGGTGCCGCCCTCGCTGAACAGGGCTAGTTCCTCGGCGGTGTAGCGGGGGTCGAACTCGTCGGCGTACAGGTCGATGACGTCGTAGCTGCGCTTCTTGCGCTCCAGGGCGGAGGTGACGGACTCCAGGACCGCGTGGTTGAAGGAGCCGCTGTAGGGGTGGGCGTAGATGACGAGGGTGTGGTTGCGGCGGGTCATGACTTGTCTCCTATCGTTATGACGGCGCGCAGCACGGCGCGCATGAAATCGGGGTCCGCAGCCGCGGCCCCTGCCGCGACGAGCCGGGCGTAGCCCTGGAGGCAGGACCAGATGGCCAGCTGCAGGTACTCGGGGTCCGCTCCTTCCTGCGTGGCCAGGCGGGAGACCTCGTTGTGGATGGTGGACACAAGCGGGTGCTGAGAGGCGGGCTCGGTGTGCACCTCGACCGCCATCGGGCTGAGCTGGCTGAACTCGAAGAGGTGGGGGTGCCCGGTAGCGAGGTCGACCAGGATGGTGCCGATCCCGAGCAGGGACTCGACGGGATCGTCACCGACGATCGTCGTGGCTCGTTCCTCCAGGTCGCGTGACAGCTGGTGGAGGGCAGCGGAGAAGAGGCTGGACTTGGACGGGAAGTACTTGTAGCAGGCAGGCGTGGTGACGTCGCAGGCGTGCGCCACGTCGGTCAGCGTGACCTCGGTCCAGCCGTGGGCGTCGATCAGTGACAGGGCGGCGTCGATGAGACACTGCCTGGTCCCTGTGGCGTGCTGCTGCCTGGCCGGGGTCACGCCTCGAGGTTAACAGCATTTACCTAGGTGTCAACCCACAGTGAGGCTGTGGCTGCGCGGGTCTCAGGCGGCCTGCGCCCGTGCCTGCTTGTTGGCCTTCTCCACGTCGAGCCGAGTGAGCAGGAGCAGGATAAGGCAGTTGGCGATGACCGGGAACCACAGGTACATGACGTAGAGCATCTGGATCGCTGACTCCGGCTGCTGGGCGGCGTCACCCACGTACCCGCTGGCCGCCAGCAGCCACCCAGCCAGCGCGGTGCCCAGACCGCTGCCGACCTTGACCCCCAGGGAGGTGCAGGAGAACATGAGGCCGTCGATGCGCTTACCGGTGCGCAGGTAGGTGTGCTCCGAGGCCTCGGCGATGAGCGCGTTGAGGGTCCCCTGGAGCGGGCTCATGCCGATGGAGGCGACACCGGAGAACACCAGCATGAGCGGGATGCTGCCTGCGTAGGCGGAAGCCGCCACGGCCAGCCGCCCCAGTACGGCGATGACGTATCCCGCGATGTTGACCCGGTACATCTGCCCGAACCGTGCCACCGCTACCGGGGTGAGCAGGAGCCCGGCGATGAGGGGGACGTTGATGGCCCAGGCGAAGGGACCCAGGAGCCTGGCGTCCCCCAGGATGTAGGTCATGAAGTAGATTCCCATGTTGAGGGTCGCGGTGAACATCTGGGCCAGGAGGAACACGGTCAGGATAATGAGGTAGTACCTGTTGGTCAGGAGCAGTCCCACCGACTCCCTCAGGGAGGTCTTCTGCCTGGCTCCGCCCCGTGCCGACGTCGGCTCCTCACGGTTCTCGGCCCCGTCACCCTCGGCCCCCTTGTGGTCCTCTCCGCCGTCCGCCGCTGACCCCTCTGGGTCCTCTGCCTTCTCAGGCGCGGCGTCCAGGTCCTCGAGCTCCTCAGGCGGCAGCTCTCTGACGGACATGACGGACAGCGTGTTGACCGCCAGCCCGATAAGCGCGTAGATGATAGCGATTGCGCGCCACCCCTGGGCGCCCCCGCCAAGCGCCTCGACGGCACCGACGGTCACGCTCTGGATGAGCAGGTTGGTGCCGAAGGCGAACACGAAGCGTATGGAGCCCATCTGGACCCGCTCGTCACTGTTCTTGGTGATCAGTGCCGTCAGGGCGGAGTAGGCGATGTTGTTGGCCGTGTAGAACCCGGCGTTGAGCAGTGTGTAGGCAATGAAGAACCACGCGTACTTGGCGGTGTCCCCCAGGGACAGGGGGATCGCGAAGATTGCGACGATCAGGGCTGCGCAGCCGAAGAACGCCCACAGCATCCAGGGGCGCGCCCGACCCATCCGGGTTCGGGTCCGGTCCAGCAGGGAGCCGAAGATGATGTCGGAGAACCCGTCAAAGAGGCGGGAGACCATCATCAGGGTGCCGATAATGCCGGGGTTGAGCCCGGTGGTGTCGGTCAGGTAGATCATGACGAATGCCGACAGGAGCGCGTAGACCACGTTTCCAGCGACGTCCCCCGAGCCGTAGCCGATCTTGTTGGGCCAGGTGAGGTACTGCTTCTGCGTCGCCGCGTCTTGTGTCTGTGGTGTCTCCGTGTTCAGTGTCATCACGTCACCTCGTTGTGAGCGGGTTTGATCTGGTCGGTTTTCTGGGCGTGCTGGTCCACACGCACGTCGTGGACGTGCGCTGGTGGCCCGGTCCGGGCTGTGTCAGGACAGTGAGGCGCGAGGGGCGCGCTGTGATACCGCCGGGAGGTCGGAACCGGGGGCTGTGTCCGTGGTGGTGGCCGTGGTGGTGGCCGTGGTGGTAGGCAGGAGGGTCAGGTGCAGCCCCACCTCCGCCTCGTCGACGCGGTACTTCCGCGACAGGGCCGGTCCGCAGCTGTGGGAGCCGATGCCGGCCATCGCGGCGTCCAGGCACAGGACGGTGTGCCCGCTGGGCACCAGGTCGGTGTTGTGGCCGCGCCTGGTCAGCTCCTCCTGGGTGAAGGGGGAGGCGTTGAAGGATAGCGGCGTGGCAGCCACGGCGGTCAGGCTCCCCCTGTCCCCGTAGACGGTGACGTAGTCGCAGTCGGCGTGGCTGCCGTTCTCCTGGGGGCGGATGTAGTCCTCGTGGAGCGAGGCGATATCGGTGGTGAACTCCCCGTGGAAGCTGGCGCGGCACTTGTCCGGGTAGCTCTCCACAGGCCCTAGGCCGTGGTAGGTGACCTGACGCATCTGCTCCGGCAGGAACAGGCGTAGGCCGAAACGTGGCAGGGGGGGCATCTGCGGGTCCCGGACCCCCTGGACGCTCAGGCGGAGCGCGCCCGAGGGGCTGATCGTCCAGGAGACGACCAGGCGCAGGACCGGCTGGACAGAGGGGGCCACCACGGCGATGGTGGAGGTTACCGAGACCTGGTCGCGGCTGTCCTGCACGGTTGTGCCGTAGGCGCGGCTCACAGCCTGGTGATAGTGGGCGCGTTCCCACTCCTTGCGCACGTGGCGGTCGTTGTCGGTAGGGGCGCGCCATATGTTGAGCTCTGCGGGTCGCGCCAGCAGCTCGGTCCCGCCTACGCAGAGCTGGCAGAGGAGGCCGGTGCGGGTGTCGAGCTGGTAGCAGAAGCCTTCCCCGCTCACCGTCACCCGGTTGCGGCTGCGTTCGGCATGCACAGCGGCAGACTGGCTGCCGACCGACTTCGAGGTCCTGGCTGACCGTGAGGTCCCGGAGGCCCCGGCTGGGTTCAGGGTCCTGGCTGGGGTCGTGTCCGGGCCGGCAGCGGGAGGCTCGGCGGGTGCCGGCTCCCGGGCAGGCCCGTAGACGGAGGCCACCATGTGGTGGCGTGGGTCGGCGTTGTCCAGCGGGATCTCGTCGAAGCCCAGCTCGTGGCCGCGCTCCAGCGCGTACTGGTCCTGCGCAAGGTGGTACCGCACCACCAGGAAGCAGCGCCCCGAGGCTGGCACGGTGGGGCGGCAGGTGAGGTCTGTTGTCGCTCCCGGGGCAACGGGTCCGGTCAGTGGGAGGGCGCCCTGGTCGACGACGACGCCGTCGCACCGCACCTCGTAGGAGACCTCGACATAGTCCGACAGGTCGGTGAAGCCCAGGTTGTTGCGCAGGGTAAGCCTGCCCAGGTCCTGGTGGAAGCGGACCACCCGGACTGGGCGCTGGACGTTCTTGAGCTCAAGGAGCCCGGTGTGGGGCCTGCGGTCGGGGCTGACAAGGCCGTCGACGCAGAAGTTGCCGTCGTGGAGGTCCTCGCCGTGGTCCCCGCCGTAGAGGTAGACGGGGCGTCCGTCGGCGCTGGTGCCGGAGCGCACGGCGTGGTCGCACCACTCCCACACGAATCCACCGCACATGCGGGGGTCGGCGAGGATCATGCGCCAGTAGTCCTCCAGGTCCCCGGGGCTGTTTCCCATGGCGTGGCAGTACTCCACGAGGAGGAAGGGCTTGGAGCCGTCGCTGTGCAGGTAGTCGGTGATCTCCTCCAGGGAGGGGTACATCCGGCTGTACAGGTCGATGCAGGAGTAGTCGTAGCGGCGCTTGGAGTCGCGGTAGTAGGCGCCCTCGTAGTGGGTGAGCCGGGTGGGGTCGGTGCGCTTGACCCAGGCCAGCGCCGTCTCCAGGGTGCATCCGTAGGCGCACTCGTTGCCCACCGACCAGGATATGACGCAGGGACGGTTCTTCTCCCGGTGGACGCACAGCCTGACCCGGTCCACCGTGGCCCGGGTCCACTCCGGGTTGTCAGCGATCAGCTCGTTCCAGTGCTCCACCTGGTTGTCCCAGCCGGGGTCCTCCAGGAACCGGGCCTGGGTGCCGTGGCTCTCCAGGTCGGCCTCGGACATGACGTAGAACCCGTAGCGGTCGCACAGCTGGTAGAAGCGCGGGTCACTGGGGTAGTGAGAGGTGCGCACGGCGTTGATGTTGTGCTGCTTCATCAGCACTAGGTCGCGCCTCATGTGCTCTAGGTCCACGGCTGGCCCCGTCGTGGGGTCCGAGTCGTGACGGTTGACTCCCCGCAGGGTCACGGGCTGGCCGTTGAGGTGGACGACGGCGTCGTGGACCGTGACCTCGCGCAGGCCGACCCGGTCGGTGATGACCTCCTGGTCGGTGGTGATGACCAGGGTGTAGAGATAGGGGTCCTCCGGGTTCCACAGATGGGGTGAGGCGACCTCCAGCACGGCGCGGTGGGTGTAGGGGGCTGGCTCCTCCGCTGGGTCGGGGTCAGTAGCGCTGGCGGTGCTGGCAGCCCCTGCGCCGCCTGCCACCGCGGGGCCGACCGTGCCATCCATCTCGTTGGCAGTGCTGGCAGTATCGGCGGTGTTGGCGGCTGCGGAGTCTGTCGGGGCCGGGGCGGTACCCAGGGGCACGATCCGGGCCAGGGGCGCGGAGGAGACGAGGGCGCCGGAGGCGTCGAGCAGCTCCAGTGTGGTGGGTACGGGGCCACCGTGGAAGCGTCCCCGCACCTCTACTGTGGCGGTCTGCGAACCGAGCCTGGTCGTGGTCGCGTAGTCAAAGAGGACCGACTGCGGGCGCGAGAGCAGGTAGACGTCCCGGAAGATGCCGGAGGTGCGGAACTTGTCCTGGTCCTCCAGGTAGGTGCCGTCGCACCACTTGAGGACCAGGACCGCCAGCCGGTTGGCGCCGGGTTCGATAACCTCGGTGAGGTCGAACTCGCTGGTGGCGTGGGAGACCTGGCTGTAGCCGATGTAGCGGCCGTTGAGCCAGACGTAGAAGCAGGAGTCCACGCCCTCGAAGCACAGGTAGGTCCTGGGGGCCTGTGGTGTTGGTACGTGCTCGATGTCGCGCAGGTAGATCGCGCACGGGTTGTCCCGAGGGACGAAGGGCGGGTCCAGCGGGATGGGGTAGCGCACGTTGGTGTACTGGTGGGAGTCGTAGCCCTGGTGCTGCCACGTGCTGGGCACGGGGACCTGAGTGAGTCCGTGCAGCGGAAAGTCCCTGGAGGCGAAGCCCTCGATCGCGCCCTGGAGGTCGTGGATAGTGGGCAGGTAGTGGAAGAACCAGTGCCCGTTGAGGAGGTGGAAGCGGTCTGAGGCCTCGCGCTCCTCCGCGGCGTCCAGCAGCGGGCCGGAGGCCGGGACGTAGTAGGCACGTGGGGGCAGGGTGTTCTCGTGGAGGACAGACAGGTCCTCGTGGTGACTGGGAACAGGCATCGTTGGCGCCTCCGTCGAGGTGGTCGAGCACAGGACTGCGGAGGCCGGAGCCGCACGAAGTCCACTGATGGTAACGTTACCATAGTCAGGAGGGCGGGTGGGAGGGCTTTGTCTGAACTGAAATCACAGTTGTCAACTGACCCCAAGTCACCTGGCTGACTTAGTCAATGATAACGTCATCATCATGGTGACGTCAGGGTCATTGCCACGCCTGATAGCCTTCGAGGCATGGGCCAGGCACGTAGGGACCGCACAGGGTCGCCGTCACTGGCCGACGTGGCCCGCCTGGCCGGGGTGTCGGTCCCGACGGTCTCGCGGGTCTCTACCGGTGCACCCAATGTGCGCGCCCAGACGCGTGAGAAGGTGCAGCAGGCCATGACCCAGCTGGGATACTCCCCTAACCGGGTGGCGCAGGCCCTGCGCCGGGGGTCTTTCCGGGCTATCGGTGTGCTGACCCAGAGCGTCCAGCGCACCGGTGAGGCCCTCACGACGGCGGGTGTCCTGGAGGCAGCCACCGCTGCTGACTACACGGTCTCCCTCGCCCAGGTCGAGGACCCCACCTCCCAGGCGCTGAGGAGCGCCGTCTACCGGCTGTCCAACCAGGCGGTAGACGGTCTGGTGCTGGTCCAGGTGGGCCGCGCCCAGCCGCAGCACCTGTCCCTGCCTCCCGGGCTGCCGCTGGCCGTGTCCGACTCCGCCCTGGTCGGCTACTACCCCTCCGCCTCTGCCGACCAGGTCCAGGGGGTGCGCGACGCCGTGAACCACCTCCTCGGGCTTGGCCACCGCACCGTCCACCACATCACCGGGCCGCAGGACTCGCACTCGACGGTGATCCGGGAGGCGACCTGGTCCAAGTGCCTCCAGGAGGCGGGTCTGAGGCCCCCGGAGGCGGTACCGGGGGACTGGGACGCGGCCTCGGGCTATGCGGCTGGGCAGCGTCTGGCAGCCGACCCTGAGGTGACAGCGGTCTTCTGCGGCAACGACGAGATCGCCCTGGGGCTGGTCCGGGCCCTGCACGAGCACGGCAGGCGCGTGCCCCAGGACGTCTCCGTGGTGGGCTTTGACGGGATCGCGCTGGGAGAGTACAGCTTCCCCCCGCTGACGACGGTGCGCCAGGACTTCCGCAGGCACGGGACAGAGATGGTGCGCCTGGTTCTGGAGCAGGTGGATTCCGGGGTGTCGGGGGAGGTGCTGCGAGAGGAGCACCGGGTGGTTGTCCCTACTGAGCTCGTGGTGCGCGGCAGCACCGCTCCGCCGCCGACGTAGCCGACGGAAGATGACTGGCAGACGACCGGCAGACAGGCTGGGACACAGTCTCGTGGCCAGTGCGCCGGTCAGGGGTGGCTCTGGGTGGCCTGACGCTCCTGCAGGGCGGCGGCGACCCGTGCGCACGCCTCGGCAGTGTCCTCGTGCTCCCAGACGTGGACGACCTGCCAGCCCAGCTCGGCCAGGCGGGTGTCGGTGTCGGCGTCGCGGGCCTGGTTACGGGCGATCTTCCACCTCCACCACTCGCTGTTGCGGCGCGGACTGCTCCCGTGGGCAGGGCAGCCGTGCCAGAAGCAGCCGTCTACCTGGACCGCCACCTTCCAGCGGGTGAACGCGATGTCCACCTTACGCCGGGGCAGGCCGGGCACGGCGTACTGGACCCGGAAGCGCAGCCCTGTGGCGTGCAGCGCCCGGCGCAGGGCTGTCTCCGGAGCCGTGGCCGAGCGGGGCAGGGCCGCGTAGCGGGCACTGACCGCCGCCTCCTGCGGCGCGGTGCGGTCCGGCTCGGGTGCGTGGAGCGCGGTGCGGTCCGGCTCGGGTGCGTGGAGGGCGTCCGCTGTGTCCGCAGGGTCCATGGCACGAGGCTAGTCTTCCGCTGCCTCGTGTGGTGCCCGTGTGGTGGCTGTCTTGGGCGGTGAGACCTCACCGGGCTGTCAGGCTGCTGCGCGGTCTCGGCTGCACGGGCTCGGCTGCACGGGCTCAGGCGGCTGCGGGTGCCCCCAGAAGGCTGGCGACGGCGTCGTCGGGGCTGGGCGGGGCCGCCTCGACGGCGGCCAGGACCCGGCGGCCCGCGTCCGTGCCAAGCAGCACCTCCCGGTCGCGCTGGCAGTGCAGCCTCAGGGCGTTCCAGGCGGCGCCGACGTTGACCGCGTTGCCCAGCTGGCGGTAGGTGACGGCCTGGGGCTGGTCCCCGAAGGAGAAGGCGTCCGGCAGCCCTTGGAGGCGGGCGGTCTCTCGAGGGGCCAGGCGTCGCCGTCGGGGGCCGACGATGCTGGTCTGGGTGATGGCCACCAGCGCGGGCACATAGGTGGGGGCCTTGGCGCGCAGGCCGGAGGGACGCAGGTGGACGAGGCAGTCCCACAGGCAGCCTGTGTCCTGGGCCTGCCACTCCAGCTTGCGGCGGGTGGGCGGGAACTGCTGCACGCCGAGGTCGCGCAGCCACTGGCGGCACCACTGCTCGTTGGCCGTGTAGAGGTCGGCGTTCTTGCGCAGGAAGGTCATCTTCCAGCGGGGGGTGGCGTCGTGCTCACCCGCGTCGATCCGGGCCTCGAGCTCCTCGCTGGTGACCCAGGCGTCCACCCAGATCGGGAAGCCTGGGAGCCGGGTGCCAGGGTGGCGGTGCCGGTACTCCTGGACCCAGGCGTCCCAGGCGTCGATCCACTGAGCCTCCTCGGCGCTCAGTGCGGTCCCGGCCAGGCGCGGGTCGCCCTCCTCCAGGAGGATGTCCTCGATGCGCCACCGCGAGGGGGAGAAGGTGCCTGCCCCGGTCTCCTGGCTGGCCGCTGAGGTGGTGGCGCCCAGGCGGGTGCCTGAGGCGACGTCAGGCGGGGCCGGGTGGCTGGTTGGGTCTGGGAAGGGTTCTGGGAAGGGCGTTGGGAAGACGGTCCTGGGCGTGGCGATGGGCTCGATGAGGTCGTCGGCGGTGGGGTCGCGGTGGGGGTCGTAGGTGGCGGTGATGAACACGCGCTCGCGCACCTGGGGGCGCCCGCCCAGGCGGGGCGGGATCTGGTGGGGGGAGAGGACCGCCGGGGTGGCTGAGACCCGGTAGCCCTCCTCGCGCAGCATGCGGATAATGACCTCCCACTCGTGGCGGTGGCGCGGGCCGGCAAGGTTGCGGACGTTCTCCAGGAGCAGCACCGCGGGGTGGTGCGCCCGTACCACCTGCATGATGTTGAAGAAGAGCGTGCCGCGCACCTCCTCCATGCCCCGCTGGGCACCTGACTTGGAGAAGGGCTGGCAGGGGAACCCGGCGGCGAGCAGGTCGTGGGACGGGACTGCGGAGCTGACTTCCTGGCTGGCCCCCTGGTCCCCCGTGTCCTCGGTGATGTCCCCCAGGGGATCTAGGCCCCAGTTGCGCTGGTAGACGAGTGCCGCCTGGGGGTCGATCTCCACGGCGTAGGCGCACCGCCCCCCCATGGCGGACAGGGCGGCGTGGAAGCCGCCGATACCGGCGAACAGGTCGACGTAGGTAAAGGGCTGCGGCACGGGCACAAGCTAAACACATGTTCGAGCTCGGGGCGAGTTCGGCAGGGCGTGGTCCGCGGTGAGCTGGGTCACCGCAACGGCGTTCCGGCTGCAGGGGGAGGACCTTGTGGGACGAGCGTACAGCCGGTGAGCTGTCCGCCGACCACGGCTCCGTGCACGCCGAGTCTCGTGTCCGGTTGCGCTCCCGGGGCGAGGAGGTTCTGAGGAGGTTCTCTATGAGCGGCGGGGTTCGGAGGACCTGAGGAGAGCCGTGGTACAGCGACGGACCAGGCCAAGACGTCAACGGGGGCGCGAGGCAGAGGGACCCGCCAGCCGAGGACGATCGTCGTCTTCTGTGTGGAAGGAAAGTCGGGAGAGGGACTCTGGATCGTGTGCGACACGGACCAGAACAGTCCTCACCGTGCTGCCACAATGTGCCCATGAGCACACCCACGAACCCTGCGAGCACGCCAGGGGCACCCGGCAGGAGCCCTGCACCTCCCGAGGCTCCTGGGACTGCCCCGGGCTCTTCCACCTTTGCGCCTGCTACGGACCCTACGCCCGCTACGACCTCCACTCCCGGCAGCCCCCACAACCCCTACGTCTTTGACGAGGCCGAGACCCGGCGCAGGCTCAGCACCGGTGAGCTTTACACGGACTTCGGCCCCGGCCTGGAGGCACTGGAGGAGGAGCGTGACCGAGGCAAGGAGCTGGTCGAGCGCTACAACGCCACCTCGGTGCGTGACCCGCAGTGCCGGGTGGCCATCGCCACCGAGCTCTTCGCCTCCCTCGGCCAGGGAACCTGGCTGGAGGCCCCCATCTACTGTGCCTACGGCTCCCACACCTCGATCGGCGCGGGCTGCTGGTTCAACACCGGGACCACCCTCATCGACGACGCCGAGATCCGCATCGGTGACCGTGTGCTCTTTGGTCCTTATGTCACGATCACCACCGCGGGCCACCCCGTCGACCCGGGGCTGCGCAGTACCGGGGCGCAGTTCTCCGCGGTGGTCACGATCGAGGACGAGGCGTGGCTGGGCGCCAACGTCACCGTCCTGCCCGGTGTGACGGTCGGGCGGGGCAGCGTGGTGGCTGCAGGGGCCGTCGTCACCGCCAACGTGCCGCCCATGACGGTGGTGGCCGGTGTGCCTGCGCGGATCGTCCGCTCCATCACCGAGACCGACCGCGAGGTCGGCTTCCGGCCGCCCCCTACCCTGGGGGAGGAGGGCTGAGGGCGGTCCCGACGAGAGCCGAGACCGGGCTGGCGATGCGCAGGCGGACCTGACAGGCTGCGTGCTATGACGACATCCTCGACCTGGATCACCCCACCCACTGCCGGCTCAGAGCGTCTCGACGGGACCGAGGCCGCCATTGTCACTGCGGACCGCCTGCTCACGGGTCGTCGTGGGAGCACCGAGGCCAGCCTGGAGGTCCTGACCGACCCCGGGCACCGGGTCGGCGTGCTGCTGGACGGGTCCCGTATCGCAGCGGTCGGTGCCCTGCCCGCGCTCCAGGCTGCGGCGGCGAGCCTGCCTGGCCGCACCCCGCCCCGGCACCTGGACCTGGAGGGTGCCACCCTCATGCCAGGCCTTATCGACACCCACGTGCACCTGGCGACCTCCGGGACGGACGTGGAGTACCCGGACTACGGTGACCTGGAGATCCAGCACCTGACTCTCAACGCCGCCCGCTCTGCCCGTGAGCTTCTCAGTGTCGGCGTCACTGCCGTGCAGAGTCTGGGGGCGCGCCACTACGTCGACGTCGCGCTGCGGGACGCGATCGCCGCAGGCAGCCTGCGCGGTCCTCAGGTGCGTGCTGCCGGCCCCCAGATCACGACCACCAGCGGCCACTCCTGGCAGGCGGGGTCGGAGGTGGACGGGCTCGACTCCATCCGCCACGCGGTGCGCTACCACCACAAGCGTGACGTGGACACGGTCAAGTTCATGGCGACCGGAGGCTTCACGACCGGGGGCTCAGCTCCCTGGAACGCCCAGTTCACCACCGAGGAGATGGCGCTCATCGTGTCAGAGAGCCACCGCCTGGGCCACCTCTGCGCCGCCCACGCCCACGGGACCCAGGGTATTGATCGGGCCACGGTGGCAGGGGTGGACTACCTCGCCCACGCCTCCTTCGTGTCTACCGCGGGACGCAGCGAGTTCGACCCGGGCCTGGCGGACCGCATGGCTGAGGCGGGCATCTACGTGGACTGCACCGTGACGGCGGAACTGCCTGCGCTAGTCGCCTACGACGACTCCTTCGCCCCTCCTGTCCGTCTCCTGTGGGAGCACGGTGTACGGGTGGTGACCGGGCATGACGCCGGTATCCCCGCTATCCCGCACCGTTCCTACGTCGGTGGCCTGGAGGCCCTGGAGCAGATGGGCCTGCCGCGCTCCGAGGTCATCCTAGCGGCGACCTCCCGTGCCGCGGCCGCGATCGGTCTAGCCGGGGTTACCGGCGTCCTCGCCGTCGGCTACGACGCCGACCTGATCGCTGTCGAGGGCGACCCGACGCAGGACCTGGCCGTTCTGCGCTGCCTGAAGCTGGTGGCCACCAAGGGGAGGGAGTTCGTTGCGGACCCGGTTCCAGGGCTGGCGCGGCGGGCAGAGCGTCGGGGGCAGCAGGAAGGTAGGGACAGCCAGGCGGCGCCTTTGTGGCCCGACGAGATCCTGGGCGCCTACCGTGACAGGGCACGCCGGGCTGCCGCTCACCCCCAGGTATAGCAGGAAGGGGCGGCCCAGGGGCGAGTGCTGTCCCGGGTGCAGGCGCGGCAGTCAGGGCCGTACGGATCTCCTGCCTCAGGGAATGAGGTTGCACGGTTCCTGGGCAGTCACGGCGACACGACGAGGAACCGCATGATTACGGAGGTTGAGTCGCAGGGGCGAGGTCACCGGGGGGCAGGTCGCCGTAAGTAATGTCCGGACGTGACAGGGTCGTTGCCTGGGGGTACCAGGGGCAGGCATGCTGACCCCATGCGTGACGTGCCGCCCCGTTTCGTACCTGGACGCCTGCCTGTCCCCCAGACGGCGGGTGCTGACCTACGGGACCTGGCTGAGCAGTACAGCCGGGTCCTTGCCGCCCACGACCCAGAGATCGCCGCTCGTACCGGCCTGCTCGGCCAGACCGCCCTGCCCGACTACTCCCCGGATGCCTTGGCTGACCACGTCCGTGCTACTCGTTCCCTGAGGGCACGGGTGGAGAAGGTCTCCGGCGAGATGGCTGAGGTGGACAGTCGTCTGCGCGAGCACCTGCTGGAACGGATGGAGACCGACGCCGACCTGATCGACTCCGGCGAGGGCGGAGCGTACCTGGGCTTTCCCGAGTCCCCCTTCCAGCGGGTCCTGCGACTGCTCCGTTCTCCTGCGGGGGCGCGTGACCTCGGCCCTGCGGGGGATGAGGCTGACGCGGCGGAGGGGGACTCCCGCTGGGAGTCGGACTGGCAGCTGCTCAGCGCCCGCCTGGAGATGCTGCCGCAGACCCTGGCAGGCCTGAGGGCGTCCCTGGAAGACTCTGCGGCGCGAGGGGTCGTCTCCCCGGCCAGCCAGGTCGAGTTTGTTGCCGGCCAGGCGCGGGACTTTGCCGACCGGCCGCCCCTGGCCCCGGCCGGGGGGCTTCCCTCCTCCCTGACCGGTGAGGTGGAGCGGGCAGACCGGGTGGCGCGCCAGGCCTGCCTGGACTTCGCCGAGTACTTGATCTCTACCCTGGGGCCGCAGGCGCCGCTGGCGGAGGGGGTGGGACCGCAGCGCCACCAGCTATGGATGCGTCGCCACCTGGGTACGCGGGTGGACCCGGCGCAGACCTTTGCCTGGGCCCAGGAGGAGCTGCGCCTGGTAGCGGCCGAGCAGGACCGCCTCGCTGCCGAGGTGCTGGGACCAGGGGCGGACTATGCTGCGATGAACATCCACCTGCGCTCGGACCCGGCACTCGGTCTGAGTCCCCAGGAGTACCTGCCCTGGGCGCAGTCAGTAGTGGACCAGGCGTGGGACGTCGTGGTGGGCAAGGTCCTGGACCTGCCTCAGGGCCTGGGGCGTCCCAGGGTTGTCCTGGACCGGTTCGGCAGGCAGGGTCACGCCGGGGACCCGTGCCACTATGAGGAGCCCTATGGCACCGGCGGGGTGCACCCCGGCACTGTGGTCCGATCCCTGGCAAAGGGGGAGGAGGTGCTGTGGCCCTGGGTGGAGCGCACCACCATGCTGCACGAGTCTGTGCCCGGCCACCACGTGCACTCCGGGGGGCACACCGCTGACATGAGGCTGACACTGTGGCAGCGCTACCTGGGCAGGGTGCCCGGGTGCAACGAGGGCTGGGCGCTGTATGCCGAGTCGCTGGGTGAGGAGCTGGGGCTGGTGGAGGAGCCGCAGGACCGCTTTGGGCTGCTGGCCGCGCGCCGGTGGCGCCTGGCCCGTGTCCTGGTCGACTTGGGGGTGCATTCCCGGCTGCCGGTGCCGCCGGAGGTGCTGGCCCTGCCTGGGGCTGACACCGTGTGGAGCAGGGCGACTGTGATGGCCGTGCTGCGTGCACACACGATCTTCCCCGAGGAGTTCCTGCGCTTTGAGACCAGCAGACGTCTGGGGTGGCCCGCCCAGTCCCTGTCCCACGTGCTGGGGGAGCGGGTGTGGCGTGCGGGTCGGCGTGCTGCTGAGGCGCGGGTGCGCTCCCAGGGAGGCAGATGGGGGCCTGGCCAGATGCGTTCCTTCCATAACAGGGCGATCAGCCTGGGATCGGTCGGGCTGGGGCTACTGGAGCGTGAGCTGTCCTGAGCCAGGGCATGGCTGGGGGAGCCCGGCGCCGTTGACGGGCCCCCTGGTCAGGATGCCATAATAAGGTCTTCTTGTGAATGGGGTAGGCAATGTATCTGGAGTCGTAGCGAGGTCTGTCGGCACCTGTTGTCCCTCTATTTATACGGGGACAGAGGTCCTGGTGGTGGACAGGGTGGCCGTGGGCCGGGCGACCTGCTTTGGGGAGGGTGCGCCTGGGTGGTCTCTGGGTACTCTGGTGTCGAGCCTGACGCGCGACGAGATGCCAGCCTGGCTAGGCGCAAGAGTGCCTGGAGGAAGGCTGGGTGGTTCAGGGCTGGTATGCTGGGAACTACCTGGCACCGCGAAAGTCACACAGCCGTGTTATATCACTGTCCGGTGGTTCTAGGAGGACGCGCCTCTTTTCTCTGGCTAGGCTGGGGCCGTGAGCTCGACTAAGTGTCCTGACCAGCGCGTCGCGGTCATCGTCCCTGCCAAGGACGAGGCGCAGCGCATCGCCGCCACTGTTCGTGCTTGCCGCTCCATCCCACGGGTTGACCTGGTCGTCGTCGTTGACGACGGCTCCGTGGACGGTACCCAGGACCACGCTCGGGCTGCAGGAGCCGTGACTGTGCGCCACTCGGTGACCCGGGGTAAGGCCTCCGCCCTGGAGACCGGTGCCAGTGTCGTCGGTATGCGTGACTACGTGCACGGCCCTGCCCGCCTCCTGCTGTTCATCGACGCTGACCTGGGGGACTCCGCAGCGGCCTGTGCCGATCTTGTGCCCCCTGTCGTTGACGGGGTCTGCGACATGTCCGTAGCCGTGCCGCCCAGGCAGCACGGGGCCGGCGGGCGGGGACGGGTGGTCCACGCTGCTCGCCGGGCCATTGCCCGAGCCACCGGGTGGGAGCCTGTCGCTCCCCTGTCGGGGCAGCGCTGTCTGAGCCGGAAGGCCTACGAGAAGGCTGCTCCCCTGGCTGAGGGGTGGGGAGTCGAGGTCGGGCTGACCATTGACGTCCTCGTCGCCGGGATGGCGGTGATCGAGGTGCCCTGCGACATCACCCACCGGGTCACCGGGAACGACCGTGCGGGGGTCCTTCACCGCGCCGCACAGTACAAGGACGTGGTCAGGGCTGTGGCTGCCCGGACCCTGCGGCGTCACCGCGTGCCTGCGGCGCGTTATGAGAAGGCTGCGCAGGAGCAGAACGCCTTCCACGTCTACCGGGCACACAGCGTGAGGACGTCCGAGCCCGGTGCCGGGCAGGACGGGGGCCAGGGAGGCGGTGCCTCCACGGATGCCCCTGCGGGCTCGTCGCGCTCCGCAGGAGCCTGACCGGCGGTGCGGGTAGGCCGCGGCTGCCGGTGCCTGGTCGCTGGTGACATCATGCTGTGCGGCTGATGCTGTCGATGCCGCTGACGGCGTTGACGCTGCTGATCCTTGGCGGGGAGCCCGTGCCGCTAGGTGCTGTTGGCTTCTGGTGCGTCGCTGGTGGCCGCTTCCGCCACGTTGATGCTCCCCAGAGCAAGAGCCAGGAGAGCGGGGACGGAGCTAGCCAGGACAAAGCCCGCTATCGTGATACCCGAGTCGTTGACCACGACGGCGACTGCCGTCAGGACGGTGAGGGAGGTCAGTGCGGGGCGCAACCACTGGTTGCAGGAGACGCCGGGCTGTCCGACCTGAGGCTGTGTGCCTTGGTCGTGTGCTGACGGAGCCTGTGTGGTCTGGGTCGGCTCGGCTCGGGTCTGTGCGGTCCGGGGCTGTGCCAGCTGGATCTGGGCGAGCCAGGCGTAACGGCTACGACCTGCCAGCCAGCGACGCCGCTCGTGACGCGCCCAGGCCAGCAGCGCGGCAGCACCGACAGCGCCTGCGACCAGGGCTGCCAGGGCGGTGGTGCTCGTGGTGAAGGGGGTGACGAGCGCACCGAGCCTGCGCGCCAGGGCTGTCAGGGCGGTGCCGTCCAGGACCTGGGCGGCAAAGCGCCCCAGGTGGGTGCGCTGCTCCTGTGGACGCAGGTAGTCCGCCGCGGCGAGTGCGGCGACGAGGCACCCGGAGGCGACGGCGACACCCGCCCAGCGCAGGGCTCCCAGCCGGAGCTGGCACAGGCCCGCAGCCAGGGCGGCTAGCGCGGGCAGCAGCGCGAGGGCGCCGCCGACGTCGGCACCCAGCTGGGGTGCGGCATCGACGACCAGGGCTGCCCCGCCCAGGAGGCCTACGACCATGAAGGCTCTGCGACGTCCGCCGCCCAGGACCTGCCAGGTGACGGCAAGAGCGACTATTAGTGCGCCGGCTGTCAGGGCGAAGGCAGTGTTGGAGACCCCGTAGAACCGCCCGGCCACGACCGCGTTCATCCCCAGGGGGCTGTTGAAGGCCAGGCGGGCGCCCAGGGCGGCGTCAGTCAGCCATGCCGTCACCGTGGCGGTGGCCAGCAGGTAGGCGGTCGCACCGGGTGCGGACGCGGCGGGAGGAGGCAGGGCCGGACCCCGGGAGGTGTGGGCTACAGCAACCAGGCCGGAGAGGCAGCCAGCCAGCACGGCGGAGGTGGCCAGGACCAGGCCCAGGGTGGGGGCCGCCACCCACGGGGCGGGGATGCCGCCCTGCGAGCCCCAGCGCCACCAGGGGACCGCGTTGGCCAGCAGCACGCCCAGCGGCCCGGCCGCAGCCACGGCGGCGACCTGGGAGAGCCTGCCGACCCGGCGTCGCGGCCGGCTCCCGGGGCGGTCCCGGGGAGCCCGCAGGGCGAGGGCGGCCCAGGCCAGCAGCAGGGCTGCGACTCCAACCAGCAGCAGGCTGGTGGGGATGACGGTGCGCTGGGAGGCGCGTGCGTGGAGGGCGTCGTCAGCCAGGGCGGACAGGCGGGGGTCGTCTGTGTCCCTGGTGGTGCCCTCGGCGGCGCTCCCGGCTGCGGCCCTGGCCGTGGTGGGCTCCTCCTGGACGTCAGTGAGGTGGGCGGTGGCGGGCAGGGTCAGGGCCTGGCCGTCGAAGTCGGGCGCCGTGGTGTCTGTGAGCGCCTGGGCCAGGGTCGGGGCCAGGTCGGTGAGCTGGATGAGGCCGGGCTGGTGGGTGGAGGCTCCCACCAGCAGGGAGCCGCTGGTCCCCCGGGGCGAGGTGGTACCTGCCGGGAGGACGCTGACTTGTGGCCCGGGGTCCTCGTTGTCAGCCAGGGAGGCGATGACGACCCGGGTGCCCGCAGGCGCGGTGGCCAGCGTGGTGGACAGGGCCTGGGCCAGGGAGCGCAGGCGGGCGGCGTCATCGGGAGCGTCGCCTCCGGTCGTGGCAGTGGTGTCGTCTGTGGTGTCGTGGGTGCTGCCGGGCGTCGTGGTGGCGGGCTGGGAGGCTGGTGAGCCGGGCTCCGCCGAGCCCTGCGGGGTGGTGTCTACCAGGACCAGCCCGGTCGGGTCGGCGCCTGTGAGTCCTGCCAGTGCCTCCTCCAGCGTGGTGCTGGCCTGCGTGCCCAGGGCGTAGCGCGCGCCCTGGCCGACGGCTGAGGTGCGGACTCCCTGGGTGCTGAGGTGGTCGGCCAGCTGGCGGGAGGCGGCGGTCCCGCTGCCGGAGGCGGTGGGCTCCCAGGTGCAGGCCCTGGAGCCCTCCACGGCGCGCACCCGTGTTCCTGCGGTCAGGGTGAGCCAGCCGTCGGCGGGGCAGGTGCGGTCGGCGGGGGTGCGCACGGCCAGGTTCAGCGGCTCATTGGAGGTCGCGAAGCCCAGGACGGTGCTGGCGGCCTCGGCGGTGGTGGCGTCCTGGGAGCCTGCCAAGGTCGTCAGGTCCGACCAGGTGAGGTTGCTGGTGCCCAGCACGACCACCGGGGCCCTGGAGGCACCCGGTGCGGCCCGCTCGGTCGCGAAGGCGGTGCCGACGGCGGACAGCACCATGCCGACCACCACCAGCAGGATGAGAACGTAGACGACGACACGCACCCAGCGTTGCTGGCGGCTTCGTGGTCTCACGGTCCCAGCCTACGTGGGGCACGGACGGGATCGGCTGGTCCGACTCCCTGCTGTGTAGGGCGGGCGGCCTCAGCGTCCTGGCCCTGTGGGTACCCCACGGGCGCCCCGGGTCCTGAGTTCTCGCGATCCCGCAGTCTGATCAGCGGATGCCAGCCGGAACCAGTGGTAGCCTGCCAAGAGAGGACGTGAGGTAGGGCACCACAGGAGGGAGATGCCATGTCTGAGCACCGAGGCTACGGGGGACGTGACCTGCAGGAGGCGGCCCACGGGGCAGCCGCCCGGATCGACGCCATGGCGGACGATGCTGAAAGGCGTAGGGTCATGAGGTGAGCTGGGATGGGCGGGATGCCCCTGGTGCCGGGAGGAGGCAGTTTGGGGCGCTCCACATCACGCCCGACGGTCCGGAGTACATCTAGGGCGGTGGTCTCAAGCAGCAGAACGC